>CAZUFB010000044.1:0-18592 GCA_964619775.1 uncultured Coriobacteriaceae bacterium | reverse complement strand
GAGCGCTTCTTCGACATGCCGATGAGCTACTACTGCCAGTGCTGCAGCATGCCCATCCCCGACCCCGACCAGCACGGAACCGAGGCCGACGGCTCCCCGAGCCGGGACTTCTGCCGCTTCTGCTACGACCGCGGCGACTTCACCGCCAAGGACGTCACCATGGACGAGTTCATCGAGGCCACCGCGCCCATGGAAGCCGAGGCGCTCGGCATCTCGCTCGACGAGGCGGTGTCGCTCATGGCCACGCTCCTGCCCCACCTCAAGCGCTGGCGCGATGCCGAAAAGAACGACGCCGTGCGCGCGCAAGTTTAGGAAAACACGGGTTTAAGCCCCTATAGCCGTCCGTAAAAATGCCGAGCGTCGTTGCGCTCGGCAATTCCGTGGACCGCCCCGGCCCTTTGTTGCATCGAAAGGCGAGCGCGGCCCCGCCGTAAGGCGCCTGCGGCCCGACCTGCCCCGGGCCGCAGGCGCTGGCATCGGCGTTTCCCTAATCGACCTGCACGAACATCTCGCGGCCGGCGCCGCACAGGGGGCAGCGGAAACCTTCGGGGAGCTCCTCGTCGCAGGTCTCGACGACATGGCCGCACAGCAGGCAGCGGAAGCGATGCATCTGCACGGGGGTCGCAGGCGCGTCGGAGGGCGCCTCGACCGCCGGCGCCGCGGCAGGCCCGGCGGGCTCGTCGGCGATGAACGCGGAGGCCTTGGGCGGCGTGGTGCCCTTGAGCACGGTGTGGTAGTAGGCGTAGGTGAGCGGCTCGGCGTCGGTCGCGAAGACCTCGGCGTCCTCGACCTCGCCGACGAACAGCACGTGGGTTCCCACCTCGAGGGCAGCCGCCACCTTGCAGCCCACCACCGACGACGCGGCGGTGCGCACGTAGGGCACGCCGGAGGGGGTTTCGGCGGTCTCGAAGGCGGCGAACTTGTCGGTGTCGGCAGAGGAGCGGAAACCGAACGTGCCGATGAGGTCCATCGTGGCGTCCTTGGTGAGGCAGGTCAGCGCAAAGCGCCCCGAGCGCTCGATGGCGCCGCGGGTGGCGTTCTCCTTGTTGACGGCCACCATGACGCGGTAGGGGCCGCTTGTGAGCTGCATGCCGGTGTTGACCGTGCAGCCCACCGCACGGCCGTCGGTGTCGCGTGCGGTTGCCAGGTAGAGACCGTAGGTGAGCTGCCGCAGGGCTTTGGTGTCCATGTGCTTGCCGTCCCTTCTCCTTGCGTACGGCGGCCGAGGCGCCCCCTTGCGCCGGCGCCCTCCCGAACGGAACCGGCGGGGGTGCCGGGCTAGCGGCGGCTCCGCTCCTTGAGCGCGCGCTGGATCTCGCGGTCCAGGTCGCGTTTGGCCATGTCGGCGCGTTTGTCGTAGTTCTTCTTGCCGCGCGCCAGGCCGATGCTCAGCTTGACGCGGTTGTGTTCGTCGAAGTACATCCGCAGCGCCACGACGGCCATGCCCTGCTGCTGGGTCTTGGACGCGAGGTACTCGATCTGGCGCCGGTGGAGCAGCAGCTTGCGTTTGCGGTCGGGGTCGCCGTTGGCGATGTTGCCGTGCGAGAAAGGCAGGATGTGCACACCGTGCAGCCAGGCCTCGCCGCCCCTGACGAGCACGAAGGCGTCGGTTATCTGGCAGTTGCGCTCGCGCAGGGAGCGGACCTCGGTGCCGGTGAGCACGATGCCCGCCTCGATGGTCTCCTCGATGAAGTAGTCGTGGTGCGCGGTGCGGTTGCGCGCTATCTCCTTGACCTCGGGGGTCCCTTTCTTGCCGGCCTTGGCGGGCTTGCTAGCAGGCTGCGCCATCGTCGCCCTCCTGCGCCGGGGCGCCGTCGTCCCGCCCAAGGGAGCCGGCCCGCTCGGCGGCCACGCGGGACGCGGCGTCGAGCGTGGCCTGGGCGGCAGGGCTTGCATATTCGTTGCGGGTGCTCATGCCCCCCGCGGTCTCCTCGGGGAAGATCTCCTCGCCCTGCTCGCGCACGATGTCGGCCAGGGCCATCGCCTTCTTCTGGCCCACGAGGTCCACGGCCACCTGGGCCATGTCCTTGCAGGTCTGCATGTCGCCCTGGGCGGCGCTGATGTCGGCGAGCAGAAGCGCGCTCAGCACGATCTCAACGTTGGCGCCCTCCGGGATGCCCTGGGCCTCGAGCAGGCTCTCGGTGAGCTCGTCGGTCTGGGCGGACGGGTCGCACTGGTGCTGGATGGCCAGGTCGGAGCTCGCGTTTACCACGCGCTTGTCCTGCGGGGCGAGGCGGGCGGCGCACTTGACGCACGCAGCGGCGGTGTCGAACTGGCCGCAGTGCGAGAAGTAGTCGGCGAAGTTGAGGTAGGCGCGCACAAGGTGGATGGACTTGCTGGCGCGCGCGAACACCGAGAAGCTGAGCTTGAGGTGCTCCTCGTAGTCGCCGGTCTTGACCAGCACCGCGGCGAGGTCGAGCCGGTGGGCGCAGTTCATCGGATTCCAGCGCACGGCCTGCTTGAGCTGCTCGGCGGCCTTTTCGAAGTCGTTGGCGCGCACCAGGCAGAACGCGTAGTCGGCGTAGGCGCGGTCGAACGGCACCGGAACGTCCTTGAGGGTGCGCGGGTCGTTTTCGACGCGGCGGTAGGTAAGTTTCTCGAACGGAGAGGAAAAGGAGAAGTACTGCACGTCGTCGGTCGTGACGCAGTTCTCGTCGATATAGGTCTCCATGTCGGCGACCAGGCCCTCGAGGGCAGGGGCCATCTCGGCGATCTGGTCGTTGGCGAGGTAGCCCTCGATACGCTCAAGCTGCTCCATGTTGAACAAAACCATAGCGGCACTCCTTGCAGAGAGGTCCGCCCGCGGCGGGCGGCACAGATGGGGGGACATCGCGGCGGGCAGACGGGCGCGGCACGAACGGCCGGGCGCGACGGCACCGTATGGGCGCATAGACTAGCACACTTGATACCCAGCCGACCGACCGCGCCGCGCCCTCGGCGTCCAACTCCGGCGCAAACGCACGGATGCGGAGACAGCGGAGGCGGGCGGGCGGTGCGGGCCGCCCCTACCCCGCAAAACGCGGCAGGGCGAACTCGACCTTGCCGCGCACGGCATCGAGGTCCCGTTCGTTTGCCTGGGAATCATGTGCGCCCCTTCAAGGACGGCTCGACGACGGGACGGGCCGGACGGAGGGGCGCTACGACGCCTGCGAGCCGGCAACGCCATCCGCAGGGGCCTCGGCGGACGCGTCCGCGTCGTCGGCGTCGAGGTCGGCGCCGTCGGAAACAAGCCCGTCGGACGCGTCGGCGTCGGAAACTGCGGAAAAACCGTCCTCCCCGTCCTCGTCCGCGACGAGGCCGTCGGACGCCGACCCTTCGCCAGACGCGCCCGCCGTCTGCGCGGCGGGGTCGAAAGACGCCGCGGCCTCGACGGCCTGCGCGCGGCTGCCGGTCCGCACCCAGGCCTCCACCGCGGCGAACGCACGGGCAAGCGCCTCGTCGCACCCTGCCGGCGCGTCCGAGGCGGAAGAACCGTCCGACTCGTCGGCGGCGTCCGGGTCGTCGGACCCGGCAAGCCCGTCGGCCTCATCGACATCTTCTTCGCCCGTCTCGTCGGCGTCGAGGTCGGCGCCGTCAGACACGTCGACGGAACCGGCGTTCGGCGCAGCGGCGTCTGTGCTCGACTCGCCCGCGACCCCTTCGTCCTGCGGTACGGAGTCCGCGACCTCCACGTCGGGGGTGAGGCCCACCCCATCGACCGCGTTGCCGTCGGGGGTCACGAAGGAGGTGGTCGCAAAGGCCACCGCGCCGCCGAACGACAGCGTCTTGAGGGTCTGCAGCGTGCCGCGACCCGCCGTGACGGTGCCCACCGTCACGGCGCGCGCATGGTCTTGCAGGCCGGCGACAAGGGCTTCCGCCGCACCGCCGGTCCCGCTCGAAACAAGCACCGCGAGCGGGGCGTCGGTCAGATGGGCGTCGGAGTCGGCGTAGACGCGACTGCGCTCGCCGTCGGGGCCCACCGTCTCCACGACGGTGCCGCCGGTGAGAAACAGCGACGCCGCGGCGACCGCCTCGTTGAGCGACCCGCCCGGGTTGTCGCGCAGGTCGAGCACAAAACCCGTCGCGCCGCGGTCGAGCAGCTCCGTCACCGCCGCGGCCAGCTCGTCGGACGCGCCTGCACCCAGGTCGGTGAGCACCAGCACGCCCACGTCCCCCTCGAGGTACGCGGTCAGCCGGTCCGAGGAGGCGACCTCCTCGCTCGAGGAGTCGGACGCGCCTGCACCGCCGGCACCTTCCGCTCCGTCCTCGCCCTCCCCGCCATCCGCCCCTTCGGCGTCTTCGCCCCCGCTCTCCAGCGCGGCGTATTCGTCGGCGCTCAGATAGACGCCATACTCGTCGGCTGCGGACGCCAAGCCCGCAAGCACACCGGCAGTCGCCTCGTCGAGGGTAGGCGCGTCGAGGGCCGTGCGCACCATGTCCGCCGCCACGGCGGCGACGCGGCGCACGAGCTCGCCGTCATAGCCGTCCTCGAGCCGTTCGATTTCGGGCTCGGGCTCCACCAGAATGCCCAGGTCGTCGGCGAGCGTGGGCACCCAGGCCCGCAGCACCTGCGGGCCCCACAGGGTACCGGCCACCAGACCGGCGCAAACGAGCACGACGGCACCGACCACCAGGGCCGATGCCGTCGCCACAGGATGCGGTTTGCGTGTGCGGGGTCCCGATCCCGCAGGGACCCCGCCGTCGTGTCCTCCTGCGTCCAAACGGGTTCCTTAAACCTTGAGGTAGCGGCGCATGGCCAGGGCGGAGCCCAGCACGCCGATGATGATGGCCAGCACCAGCAGCAGGATGTAGACGGTCAGGTACACCGACGAGGCCACCGAGAAGTTGAGGAACTGCAGGGCGTCGGCGACCTGGGGCATCACGAGGTAGTGCAGCGCCTCGAGCATGCCAAGCGCCAGCAGGAAGCCGATGAACGCCTGCAAGATGCCCTCCATGAGGAACGGCCCGCGGATGAAGCTGTTGGACGCGCCTACGAGACGCATGATGCTGATCTCGGCACGGCGCGCCATGATGGACAGGCGGATGGTGTTGTTGATGAACACAAACGCCACGAAGATGAGCAGGACGACGAGGGCCGCGGCCACGATGCGGATGCTGTTGGTGAGCGCGAGCAGGCGCTCGACCGTCTCGGCGCCGTACTGCACCGACAGCGAGGGCGACTCGGGGTTGTCGCACACCTCGGCGAACAGCTCGTCGACGCTCAGCTGGTCGGCGACCTGCTGGGCCATCTCGGGGTCGGTCAGGCGAATGACGAGCGACGCGGGGATGGGGTTGCGCCCGTCGAGCGCCGCCACGGCGTCCTCGGCGTTGGCGGAGACCATCGTCTCGCGGTACTCGGCCAGGGCCTCGTCCTTGCTCTTGTAGGTGACCGTGTCCACGCCTTCCCAGGTCTCGATGTCGGCCTGCAGGGCGTCGACCGTGGTCTGGTCGGCGTCGTCGGAGAGGAACGCCTGGATGGTGATGCGCGACTCCACGTCGCCGACGACGTTGCTCACCATGCTGCTGAGGATGGTGAACAGGCCGATGATGAACAGCGACAGGAAGATGGTCACCACGGCACCGAGGCTCGTGGAAAGGTTGCGAGCAAAGTGGGAACCGGCCTCGCGGACCGAATAGCCGAGGTTAAAGGGCACCATAGTAGCCGTACCCTCCGTTCTGTTCGTCGCGGACGACATGGCCGTTCTCGAGCGCGATGACGCGGCGGCGCATCGAGTCGACCATCTCGCGGTCGTGGGTGGCGATGAGCACCGTGGTGCCCGTGCGGTTGATGCGCTCGAGGAGCTTCATGATGCCCAGCGAGATGCCGGGGTCGAGGTTGCCCGTGGGCTCGTCGCACACCAAAAGCGGCGGCCTGTTCACCATGGCGCGGGCGACGCTGACGCGCTGCTGCTCGCCGCCCGAAAGCTGGTCGGGCAGCTTGTCCATCTTCTCCTCCAGGCCGACGAGGCGCAGCACCTCGGGCACCTGGACCTTGACGACGCTCTTGGACTTGCCGATGGACTCCAGGGCGAAGGCTACGTTCTCGTAGGCCGTGCGGTTGGGCAGCAGCTTGTAGTCCTGGAACACGCAGCCGATCTGGCGGCGCAGGTAGGGAACCTTGCGGTCGCGCAGGCGCGAGAGGTCCTGGCCGGCCACGTAGATGTGGCCCGACGTGGGCTTGAGCTGGCGGATGATGGTCTTGATGAACGTCGACTTGCCCGAGCCGGAGTGGCCCACGAGGAACACGAAGTCGCCGGGCATGATGTCGAGCGAGACGTCGTCGAGGGCGGGCTTGTCGGGCTGGGCCGGGTACACGAGGGACACATGGCGCATGGCGATCGTGGGAGGCACGCCGCCGTACCCGGGATGCTGCTGGGCCGGGCGCTGCGCGCCGGTGGCACCAGGAGCGGGCGCCGCCTGGGCGGGGGCCTGGCTTCCGAAGTGGTTGGCCACGAGGGACACTCCAATCAAAAAATCGCAGACGGGTCCTGTTCGAAATACGATGTCTGCACGTCCGCACTCGGTGCGCGTGCGCGCCAGGATGCGTTCGGGTCGCTAGTTTATCAAACACGGGCCACGCTGCTGTGGAGGAGGCGTGTGTGCAACCAGGAGCTGCGAAGGAAGGTCGAGGCGCCGCATGCCTTCGGCCCCGGCGCGTCTCCGTCGCCACCGCCCCGCTTCCGCCTCCCGCTCCCCTACCGAGCAAGCAGGCTCTTCTGGGCGCCGGGGCGCACGGTGTCGCCTGGCTGCAGGTGGCCCAGCAGAAGCGGCGACTCGGGATCGTGCAGCTCGCGGTAGTTGGCGCACGCCCGACGTGCGTCGGTGTTGGCATAGCAGTAGCGGCAGCCGTTGGGACAGCTGTCGTAGGCGCCGATGTCGCGGCTCTCGAAGCAACGGCAGCCGCGACGCATCCCCTTGTGCTTGAGCGTGCGGAACTCCACTCCGTTGGCACGTCCCAGCACGTCGAGCGCCACACAGCCCGAACGGTCGATGCCGTAACGCCTGTAGTCGGCGTCGCTGCCGCAGATCTGCAGGGGCAGCCCGTGGCGCGCGGCGGCGGCGCCCAGCCCGCAGGCCAGCGCGTCCATGCCCTCCACCGTGGGCATCGCCAGCTCGGGCATGTTGTGGCGCAGCTTCCTGTAGACCTCGACGAAGCTGAAAATGCAGCGGTCCACGTGCCCGGCAAGCCGCGCCGCCAGGTAGTCGAAGGTTGCCAGGTGCCGCTCGGGCGTGTACGGACCCGTGACCAACACCGGGTCGTAGCGCCAGGCCAACCGTCCCTTGCCCACGATGCGCTCCAGGTCGAGCAGGGTGGCCACGCTGTCGTCAAGCGACGGCACGCCCGGCTCGACGTCGCGCCCGTAGGCGGTGATCGTGTAAAAGAAGTAGGTGTTGAACCGTTCGACGATTCCTTTGAGGTGCGGCAGGATGGGCGCGTAGTTTTTGGAGCAGAACAGCACGCAGTCGACCTTGTCGGGGGTCAACTCGTAGCGCGTCACCGTGGAGGGGAACAGCGGGTTGCGCGTCAGAGCGTACCCTTCCGCAAAGCGCCGCAGCAACCACGGGGTGTAGTACTGCACGGTGTCGGTCCGCCCGCCGGTGTTGAGGATCATGCGCAGGGCTCCCCTCGAAATACGAACATGTGTGCGTAACCAACATGGTAGCACAGGAAACTGCTCGCAGGCGGGGATGTGCGCGCAGGGCACCGGAGGCGCCGCCTTGGCATGCTTGACGCCGCAAGGCCCCGGGCCGGCGGCCGTGCGGACAAAACGGGCCGGCCGGCGAGGCGAACCCGTCGCCTGCAACCGGCCGGCCCGCACCGCGGAAGCGGCGAAATCGAACCGCCTACGCCTTGAGCGCCTTGGCGGCCTCGACGATGGCGGCGGCGTCGCAGCGGTAGTGGGCCATGAGTTCCTCGAACTCGCCCGAGGTGCCGAACGCGTCGCGCACTCCCACCATCTCCATGCGGGTGGGGCAGCGTCGGGCCAGGCAGCTCGCCACGATGGATCCCAGGCCTCCGACGACGCTGTGCTCCTCGCAGGTCACCACGGCGCCGGTCTTGGCGGCGGAGGCCGCGACGGTCTCCTCGTCGAGCGGCTTGACGGAGTAGGCGTCGACGACCTCGGCCTCGATGCCCTCGGCAGCCAAGG
Source organism: uncultured Coriobacteriaceae bacterium (assembly GCA_964619775.1). GTDB lineage: Bacteria > Actinomycetota > Coriobacteriia > Coriobacteriales > UMGS124 > CAZUFB01. Next base: position 10,463 of record CAZUFB010000044.1, on the reverse strand, counting down.
CTTCGGCGGCCTTGAGCGCTTCGTTGACACCGACGCCGCAAGCGACGAGCGTCACGTCACCGCCCTCGCGCAGCACGCGCGACCCGCCGAGCCTCATCTCGAAGCCGCGCTCGTAGACCTGGGGCACCTTGGCGCGACCCATGCGCACGTAGACCGGGCCGGGTTCGGCGGCAGCCAGGCGGATGGCGGCGCAGGCGGCCTCGTAGTCGGCGGGCACCAGGACGCGCATGTTGGGCAGCGCGCCCATGAGGGCAATGTCCTCGAGCATCTGGTGGCTGCCGCCGTCGGGGCCCACCGAAAGGCCGGCGTGGGTGGGACACACCTTGACGTTGAGGTTGCCGTAGCACACGGTGTTGCGAATCTGGTCGTAGCAGCGCCCGGTGCCGAACACGGCAAACGACGCGGTGAACGCGACGCGTCCCGCCAGCGACAGGCCCGCGGCGACGCCCACCATGTCCTGCTCGGCGATGCCCACGTCGACCAGGCGATCGGGGTCGAAGGCGGCGAGCTTCTTGGTGGTGGTGGAGCCGGCGAGGTCGGCGTCGACAGCGACGACGTCCACGCCCTGCTCGGCGAGCTCGACGAGGGTCGCGCCGTACGCCTCGCGCGTGGCGCGGGAAGGAGCGGAACCTGTCATGTTAGCGGGCCTCCTCGGCGGTAGCGGTCTGGTTGGCAGCGGCGACCTCGATGTCGGCAAGGGCCCGGGCAAGCTCCTCGGCGTTGGGGGCCTTGCCGTGCCAGCCGGCCTGGTCCTCCATGAACGAGACGCCCTTGCCCTTGACGGTGTGCAGAACCACGGCGCAGGGGCCTTCGGACCAGGCGCGCGCGAACGCGAGCGCCTCGTGGCACGACTCGACGTCGTTGCCCTCTTCGACCTCCACGACGTGCCAGCCGAACGCCGCGAACTTGGCGCAGACATCGCCCAGGTCGCACACGTCGGGCAGGCGCCCGTCGATCTGCAGGTTGTTGTTGTCGACGATGGCGACGAGGTTGCCCAGCTTGCGGTGGGCGGCGAACATGGCAGCCTCCCACACCTGGCCCTCCTGCAGCTCGCCGTCGCCCAAGAGCGCGAAGACCTGGGGGGCTTCGCCGCCGTCGCGCACGGCGTTCTGGGCAAGGCCAAGCGCCAGGCCGGCCGCGATGGAAAGGCCTTGGCCGAGCGACCCCGTGGACACCTCGACGCCCGGGCACTTGTGCATGTCGGGATGGCCCTGCAGGTGGCTGCCGAGCTTGCGCAGGGAACCGAGCCACTCCTTGGGGAAATACCCCTCCTCGGCCAGCGCGGCATAGAGCACCGGAGCCGCATGGCCCTTCGAAAGGATGAAGCGGTCGCGCGCAGGGTCGTCGGGGTTCGCCGGGTCGTGGCGCAGCACGCCCCCGGCATAGAGCACCGCCACCACGTCGGCAGACGAAAGCGAGCCGCCGGGGTGGCCGCTTCCCGCCTCGGCGAGCATGGTCACGATATCGCGGCGCATCTGCGTCGCGGCCGCACGGACCTTCGCGGCGTCAAACTCGGCGGGCGCCGAACCTGCCAGGGCACACATCGGCATCTTCTCCTTCGTCCCTCTCACCACCGGCATATACACAACGTCGAACCATCGCGGGCCGCGGCGCCGGGAGGCGCACGGGACGCGCGGCTGCTATCTTAACAAGCGGCCGTGCCGACCGGGGCCAGCGTTTGGGAACTTCCTGCGATGTTTACCGTTCGATGGGCGGGGCTAAAAGACGGCAAGGGCGGGCCGGGGGCCCGGCTCCGCAGCCCTCGTCCCGCCCGCGCAAACAGGGGGGCGCCTGCGGACCGATGCCGCAGGCGCCCCGTCGAGCCCGCCAATCAGGCAGGCCAAAGGTTCAGGTCCGCGCTTAGCCGAGGAACTTCTCGACCGACTTGCCGCACTCGCGGCCCAGGGTGATGGCCATGCCCAGGCTCACGCCGGGGATGGGCGTGCAGTACTCGATGCCGAAGCGGCGACCGCAGTCGTTGCCGGTGCAGTACAGGCCGGGGATGGGGTTGTAGTCCTTGTCCAGGGCGCGCTGGTCGCCGTCGGTGATGACGCCGCCGCAGGTGACCATGGTCTCGCCCAGGACGGGCTCGAACTCGACGGCGTAGAACGGGGCCTGCTCCACCGGGAAGAGCACCTCGGCGGCACGGCCGAACTGCTGGTCGGCGCCGTCGGCGCAGTACTGGTTGTAGTCGGCGACCTGCTGGATGAAGGCCGCGGTGGCGTCCTCGTCCAGGCCCATCTGGGAGGCGAGGCCCTCAAGGGTGTCGTCGGCGATGAAGGTGTTGGAGCTCATGCCGCCGCCCGCAGCGCCCTCTTCCTCGGTCTCCTCAGAACCGGTGCCGCTGAACGTGGCGTAGGCCTCGTCGAGGGACTCGCGCAGGCTCGTGATGTTGCTCTCGGTGGCCTCGAACCCGGCGTGCTGCGGGATGGTGTAGGTGCGGTAGGTGGTGAAGTTGTCGTCGACGATGGCCCACTTCGTGGTGCGCGGGCTGTAAACGGTCTGGATGCCGCGCTGCTCGGAGACGGGATAGAACTCGTTGGTGTAGCGCATGCCGGTGGTGCTGTCGATCCACATGGCCTGCGGCAGGACGTTCATCTTGCCGGGGACGGCCAGGCCCTTCATGTTCATGCCGGCCACGTTGTACTCGAGGCGGGCGCCGCACCAGTAGGCCATCTGCACGCCGCGGCCGTTGTTGGCGCTCATCGACGTGAGGGACTCGCCCTCGACGATGGCGTTGGCCATGTCGGGGATGAGGTCCATCATCATGTCGCTGTTGCCGCCGAAGCCGCCGCACGCGGTGACGACCGCACGGCAGTTGAACTTGACGTAGCCGTCGGGGCCCTCGGCGACGAAGCCGTTGACCGCGCCGGACTCGTCCTGGGTGATGTACTGGGCCCAGTAGCCGTAGCGCACCTCGCCGCCGGCCGCGACGGCAGCGTCGGTGTTGAGGTTGCCGATCTGGGTCTCGTTGGGGCTGCCGTAGAACGAGCAGACGCTCGGCCAGAACTTGATGCCGTCGAGCTCGTCGAGCTGGTTGTCGGTCACGGGGAGGAACGAGGCGGTCATGCCGGCGAGCTCGTCCTCGGTGAGCTGGTCAAGCCAGTTGTTGGAGGCCTCGGCGGAGTTCTGGGCGTACTTCATGACGAGCTCGGGCTGGCAGTAGTTGCCATGGATGCGCTGCCAGTTCTTGTAGAAGTCGACCGGGTCGATCTCGGGCGCGCCGTAGTCGAGGATGGCGTCGCCGTTGATGGAGGCGAACTCGTTGCCCACCGCGCTCCAGGACTCCTCCTCGAGCTTCTCGACGAGGATGGCCTGATAGCCGGCCTCGGAAAGGTAGCGGAACGCGTTGATACCCGCGAAGCCCTTGCCCACGATCACGACGTCGCAGTCGACCTCCTCGACGAAGTCGGTGATCTCTTCGGGCTGGGTGCGCCAGTCGCTGGTGTCGTCCGCGGTGTCCTCGGCGGCCTCCTCCTCGGCGGCCTCCTCGTCGGCGAGCGCGACGCTTGCGAACGCACCGGCGGCGACGGTGGCGCCGGCAGCCTGAAGGAATGCCCTGCGGTTGAGTTCCATTGCTAACCTCCTAATGGTAGCGGATAGACGTTCGGACGGCTGCAGGCGCAGGGGCGGCGGCCTCCGCGCCGTTCGCCGCGACGCGACGGGCAGCACAGAGGCACGGCCCGCCACGGGCACGGCGGCCGTCCGAAAAACCGTTCTGCACTTTATGTCCGCGGACAATACGAGCGCCATCGTGGAAAGCGATGATTTACGCGCCGAGCGTCAGTAAACGCCCAGGTCGGCAAACTCATAGGTTTCCATGATAGACAATGTTTGGGCAAGTTGCACAGATCGGGCGAACCGAGGGCCGCCCACCGGGCCGATACCGCGCCGCGGGTTGCGAGATGCCCGAACCCGGGCGCTACGCGCGCACAGGCGCAGGGGCGCCGTGCACGTAGCGCCAAGGGACCAGCAGGCAGCCGTCGGCCTCGAGCTCCTCGCGGTCGACGACGCGTGCCAGGTCCGGCTCCTCGAGGACGGCGCGCTCGCCCTCGTCTCCGCCCGCGCACCACGCGCCCAGCAGGGCGGCGAGACGGGCGCGGACGCCGGGGGCAAGCGAGCGCTGGGGATCGGGGCCGAAGACCGCCTCGTCGCAGGTTTGGTCGAGCGCGGTGGCGTCGACCATCAGACAGCGGGGGGCGCTCCCCTCGCCGCCCGCCACCAGCAGGCTTGTCGGGGGACGGCCGTCGCCCCAGATGCGGGGCGGCAGCGCCACGACGGCCTGCACCCGGCCCTGCGCCACGAGGGCCCCGCGGTTGGCGGCGTCGCCCGAGGCGGCCGTCTGCAGCTCGAAGGTGGGCACGAGCGCCACGAGGCGCCCTCCCGGCGCAAGGTGGGCAAGCCCCTGCTGGAGCCGCGCGTAGGCGGAACGCATGCGGTTGGGGGTTCCGAGCACCCAGCGGGGGTCGTCGCGGCGCGGCGGGGTCGGCGACCAGGGGGCGCCCTCGTTTTTGGCGTCGAGCACGACGAGGTGGGCCTGCAGGCCGGCATGGCGGTCGTCGAGCAGGGCGCTCGCACCGGGCGCGCAGGCGGCACAGCTTCGGTCGGCGGAGGCGCCTTGGCCGCCGGCGTCGCGGCACGTCGCGACGCCGCGCACCGCGAGCAGCTCGAGCAAGGCGGCGTTGTCGCAACACTGCGCGTGCAGCGAGCAGGCGGGCGCGCCGACGCTGGCCGCGTCGCCCAACCCGCTGTGGTCGACAAAGGGCAGGTAGACGCTCTGACCCGGCTGCGCCCACCCGTGCAGAAGGTCGGAGACCAGGCCCGTCACCTCGGGCGGGACCGCCGCGGCGCCGCCGGCGAGATCGAACGCGGCGCGCAGCACGGCGGGGGTAACCTGCGCCGGGTCGACCCCGGCGAGAACGTCGACCCAGGCGGCCAGCTGCCCTCCGTCGAGCATCGACGAGGCATAGGAGAGGTTGGGCAGCAGCGAGAAGCACGGGTCTTCCGCGGCAAGGCCGGCCAGCGCCGCGTCGATGGATGCGGGCACGCCCTCGGGGTCGGCCGCGGCCTGGCGCACCAGGGCGTCCCAGACGTCGGCGCCGGAGCAGGCGCGCACGACGGCGAGCGGGGCGAGCTCCCAGGCGAGGTCCGCGGTGCCCAACCCGAACGCGCACCCGTCGACGACGGGCGCCAGCGGCCCCAGGGCCGCATGAAGAGCGGGAGCCACGGCGACGCCGCCTCGTTCCGCCGCCTGCTGCTCGGCCCGCGCGCGCAGCTCGACGCGGGCCCGCTCGGCGCGGGCGTCCGAATAGCTCGGCAAGCCCGTGACGGCGACCGGCTCGACCGGCGTGCAGTCGCAGTCCCCAAGCACGCCGAACGTCATGAAGTCGTTGACGAGCACGGCGCGGGCGTCGCGGGCGGCGTCGCGGGCGGCGTCGGCGGCGCGGCACCCCTCGCGCAGAGGGGCGCATGCCGCGTCGGACTCGCCAGCCTTCTCGGCCTGCGCCAACCGCTCGCGCGCCGCAACCAGGGCGTCGTGGGCCTGCCGAACGCGCCCTTCGGCGGCCTCGACCGCCGTGGCGTAGGCATCGCGGGTCTCTCGGCACGGCCAAGGCAACGCGATGCGCAAGACAGCCAGCTCGTCGAGGGTCTGCAGGTTGTTGGCGCCCGCGATGTAGTCCACGGCGTCAGGCAGCGTCTCCAGACAGGCACGCAGGTAGGCCGCATCGGCCGGATCGTGGGGCACGACCACGTGCGCAAAGCCGCCCGACCCGCAGCGCCCGCGCTCCAACGCGACCCGAAAACCCCCTTCGGCGTTGAGGACCTGGCCCATCGCGCTCACGAACAGGACCGCAGGGGCGTCGACGCCGTAGTCGTCCACCTCGAAGCGCTCGAACAGCTCGCCGTAGTAGGGGTAGGGCCCCTTGCGGACGTTGACCTCGCGTCGGGAAATCTCGAAATGCGTGTGGTCGGAAAGGCGGGCGACGGCACGTAGCTGGACTGTGCGGTTCATGGGCGAACGGGCTCCTTCGGGGACGGCATGGCGGCGTACGGCGCCGCACGCAGGCAGGCGGCAAAACCGTAACCGCGAAAGTATAGGACACGAACGGTTCGGAGCGGCATCGTGGAAACGGAGGATTGCGCGTCCGGCGGCCACCTCACTGCTGCAGGCCGATGTCCTTGAACCCCTCGCCGAACGTCTCGTGCATGTTGGCGATGGCGACCACCGCCTCGCGGTCGATCTGCACGATGAGGCGCTTGAGGTCGCCCACCTCGCGGCGCGAGAGCACCACGAAAAGCACCGGGCGGGGCTCTTTGCTCCACATGCCGGTGGCGTCGAAGCGCGTGCAGCCGCGGTCGAGCTGGGTCATGACGGCCTGGGCGATCTCCTCGTGGCGCGGGCTGATAATCCATGCGACCTTCTCGGTGGAGGGGCCGTCGACCACGTAGTCTATGACCAGCGAGGTGACCACGATGGTGAGCGCCGCGCACAAGGCCACCTCGAAGCCGAACAGCGAGACCGACCCGACGACGATGGCCGAGTCGACCACGAGCATCCAGGTGCCCACGCTCACCGAGGTGTGCTTGGCGAGCAGCTGGGCGACGATGTCGGTACCGCCGGTGTTGCCGCCCGCACGAAACGCCAGGCCCAGCCCCAGACCAGAGATGAGGCCGCCCCACAGGCACTCGAGCACCACGTTGTCGGGCGCGAGCGGCGGGATGAACGGCGCGAGCAGGTCGGTGAAGACCGACAGCGTCACGATGCCGAATATGGTGCGCGAGGCATAGCGCAAACCGCCCGACCGGTAGACCGGGATGAGCAGCAGGGCGTTCATCACCAGCGTCTGCATACCGACGGGAAAGCCGAAGCCCAGCCAGTCGAGCGTGAGGTAGTAGATGATGGTCGCCAGTCCCGACGCGCCGCCGGCCGCAAGCTGGCCGGGCACGAGGAACGCGTCGAGCGCCACCGCCGTCAGCAACGTGCCGAGCGCGATGAACAGGTAGTCCTTGCCGCTCGCGCGCACGGTGCTCGGCAGGCGCGCCGACAGGGCGAACCGGCGCGACGCAGGTTCCCCGGAGCAGCCCTCCCCCGCCGGCTGCGGAGCCGGGGCGGCGCCGGCGCCGTCTTTTGCCGCGGGCGAAACGGCCTCGGGCGGCTCTGCGGGGACGGCCTCGCACGGTGCGGCCGGCCCCCGTCCCCTACTCATCCGCCACCTTCTGGCCTTCGAGCACGCGCCAGCGGTGGTAGGCGACCACGAACGGGTCGAGGTTGCCGTCGGTCAGCACGTCGTCGACGTTGCTCGTCTCATAGCCGGTGCGCAGGTCCTTAACCATCTGATAAGGGTAGAGCACGTAGCTGCGGATCTGGTTGCCAAAGCCGATGGCGCGCTTGGGGCCGCGCAGCTCGTCGAGCTCAGCCTCGCGCTTCTCGCACTCGAGCTCGTAGAGGCGGGCGCGCAGGATTTGGAAGGCCACGGCCTTGTTCTGCAGCTGGCTGCGCTCGTTTTGGCAGGTCACCACGATACCGGTGGGCGCATGGGTAAGGCGCACCGCGGAGTCGGTGGTGTTGACGCCCTGGCCGCCGGGGCCGCTTGCGTGGTACACGTCCACGCGCACGTCGTTCATGTCGAGGTCGACCTGCACGTCGTCGGGCAGCACGGGGATGACCTCCACGCCGGCGAAGGTCGTCTGGCGGCGCTTCTTGTCGTCGGTGGGCGAGATGCGCACGAGGCGGTGCACGCCGGCCTCGGCCGACAGCATGCCGTAGGCGTCCTTGCCGCTCACCGTAAACGTGGCGCGGTCGAGGCCGATGACCTCGCCCACCGGGGTGTCGTTGACCCGCACCTTCCACTTGCGACGCTCGCAATAGCGCAGGTACATGTGGAAGAGCATCTCGGTCCAGTCCTGGGCCTCGAGGCCGCCCTGGCCGGGTTTGATGGTGACGATGGCGTCGCCGTGGTCGAACTTGCCGGTGAACCAGCTCGACAGTTCAAGCTCGTCGAGCATGCCCGCAAGCCGCGCGACGCACTCGGCCGCATAGGCGCCCGTCTCCTCGTCGTCGGCCTCAAGGGCCAGCTCGTCGGCACTCTGCGCCTCGCCGAGCATCTCGACCGCGGCGTCGTACGCCTTGATGTCCTCGCCCAGGCGCGAGACCTCGCCCATCACGGCCTGCGCCGCGGAGGGGTCGTCCCAGAAGCCGGGGTCGGCCGAGGCCTCCTGCAGGGCGGAACGGCGGGCGCGCTTGGCCTCGATCTGCAGATAATGCTCCACCTCGGCAAGGCGGGCAGACAGGGCTGCAAGCTGTTCGGCGTGCGACTCCACCATAGGTTAGACGGTCCTCCCGTGGCAGTTCTTGAACTTCTTGCCGCTACCGCAGGGGCAGGGGTCGTTGCGGCCGACCCCGGCGTAGGGGTCGTTCTCGGCGGCGACGTAGGTCTTGACCTTGCCCTGGCCCGCCTGCCCCGCCTGCCCCGCGTTTGCCGTACGGGCGCGGGCGCCGAGCGGCACGCGGCCCGGACGGGCGCGGTGCAGCACGCCTTGGCCCGAGTCGCCGTCCACCTGGGCGGGGCCCGAGTAGGTGACGCCGCTCAGGGGCGAAGACGCCGAGGGCACGCCCGGGGCCATGCCGGGGCGCACGGCGAGCTCCATGCGCAGCACGGTGCGCAGAAAGTCCTCGTACATCGTGTTGACCAGCACGCCGAACGCGCGGTACGCCTCCTCCTTGTACTCCACGAGCGGGTCGCGCTGGCCGTAGCCGCGCAGGCCGATGCCCGCCTTGAGGTAGTCCATCTCCTGAAGGTAGTTCATCCAGCGCGTGTCGATGACGCGCAGCATGACCTGGCGCTCGAGCTGCGAGGTGACCTCGGGGCCCAGGGCCTCCGCCTTCTCGCGGTAGACGCCCTCCACGTAGCTCAGCGTCTTGTCGGACACGGCCCCGGCGTCGGCGCCCTCGGCCGCCGCGGCGGCGTCGAAGTCCTCGCGGCCGGTGAGCTGTTTGACCCATTCCTGCAGGCCGTCGAGGTCCCATTCGGACGGCGACGCCGAGGGGTCGACGTAGTTGGCGACCTCGGACTCGACGGTGTCCCCGACCACCTCCTCGATGTGCTCGACGAGGTCCTTGCCGTCGAGGATCTTGTTGCGCTCGGCATAGATGACCTGGCGCTGCTTGTTCATGACGTCGTCGTACTCCAGGACGTGCTTGCGCGCGGCGAAGTTCATGTCCTCGACCTTGCGCTGCGCGCTCTCGACCGACTTGGTGATGAGCTTGGCCTGGATGGGCATGTCGTCGGGCATGTTCATGCGCTGCATCAGGGCCGAGATGCCGTCCATCTTGTCGCCGCCGAACAGGCGCATCAGGTCGTCCTCGAGCGAGAGGTAGAACTGCGTGGAGCCGGGGTCGCCCTGACGGCCCGAGCGGCCGCGCAGCTGGTTGTCGATGCGGCGGCTCTCGTGGCGCTCGGTACCGATGACGCACAGGCCGCCGGCGGCGATGACCTTCTGCTTCTCGTCGGCGCAGATCTTGCGCGCCTCCTCCAGGGCGGCCTGGTGGTAGACCTCGTCGGCCTCGTCGGGGTCGACGCCGCGCTGGCGCATGATGTCGAGGGCGAGGAACTCGGGGTTGCCGCCCAGCAGGATGTCGGTGCCGCGGCCGGCCATGTTCGTCGCGATGGTGACCGCGCCGTAGCGGCCGGCCTGGGCCACGATGGCCGCCTCGCGCTCGTGGTGCTTGGCGTTGAGGACCTCGTGCTTGACGCCGCGGTGGTCGAGCATGCGCGACAGGCGCTCGGAGCTCTCGATGGCCACGGTGCCCACCAGCACCGGCTGGCCCTTGGCGTGGCGCTCGATGACGTCCTCGACCACGGCGCTGAACTTGTTCTCGACCGTGCGGTACACCAGGTCGTCGTTGTCGGTGCGGATGACCGGCTTGTTGGGCGGGATGGGCTGCACGGGCAGGTTGTAGATCTGGCGGAACTCGGCGTCCTCGGTGAGGGCCGTGCCCGTCATGCCCGACAGCTTGCCGTAGAGGCGGAAGTAGTTCTGCAGCGTGATGGTGGCCAGGGTCTGGTTCTCCTCGCGCACCAGCACCCCCTCCTTGGCCTCCACGGCCTGGTGCAGGCCCTCTGACCAGCGGCGGCCCTCCATGATGCGGCCCGTGAACTCGTCGACGATCTTCACCTCGCCGTCGGCCACCACGTAGTCCTTGTCGCGGTGGTACATGAACTGGGCCTTGAGCGCCTGCTGCAGGTGGTTCACGAGCTGGCCCGACATGTCGTCGTAGATGTTGTCGATGCCCACGAGCTGCTCGACCTTGCGCAGGCCCACCTCGGTGGGGGCGATGGTGCGCTTGGCCTCGTCCATCTCGAAGTCGGTGGCCGGGTTGAGGCGGCGCACCGCGCGGGCGAACTTGACGTAGGTGTCGCTCGAGCGCGTGCCCGCGCCCGAGATGATGAGCGGGGTGCGCG
>CAZUFB010000043.1:3908-18712 GCA_964619775.1 uncultured Coriobacteriaceae bacterium | reverse complement strand
CCATCCCCTTGCAAAATCCGTACACAATGTGTATATTGCGTACTGCGTATCTGTTACGGGGCGAGGTGCAACTCCTCACCGGCGGTATGGGCCCTCCCAACGGCCCGAGCCCGCGAACCAGCGAGCCTTGCTGGCCGACCCGGTGCGAATCCGGGGCCGACGGTATAGTCCGGATGAAAGTAACGGAGAGCACGTCAAGTTTTTATGACGCGCTTGAAGGGACCCGCTGCAGCCGTGCACGGGTCCCTTTTTGGTTCCCGTGCCCCGTTAATCGTCGGCCCATGCCGGGCCGCAGGAACAAGGGGGTTAGCATGAGCAACAGCACCGACACGCACGACACGCACCGGCCGGCCGCATCGGCGTCCAAGGCGCCCGACCGCAAGGCGGCCGCCAAGCGCGCCCACTGGGACGTGCGCCAGCTCGTCACGCTGGCGATTTTCTGCGCCATGGGCATGGCGCTCAGCTTCATTCAGATTCCCATCTTTCCGCCCGCACCGTGGCTGCAGTACGACCCGTCGGGCATCGTGACGCTTATCACGTCGCTCATGTTCGGCCCGGCCGCCGGCTTCACCGTGCAGGTCATCAGCTGGCTGCCCAAGCTCATCATGAGCCCGCTGGGCACGCTGCTCACGCTCGTGGCCATGGCGGGCATGGTGCCGGTCGTCGGGCTCATCTACAAGCGCTTCCACAACTTCAAGGGGGCTGTCATCTCGCTCATCGTGGGCGCCGTGGTCTTCATCGTCCTGGCCATCGCGATGAACTTCCTCATCACGCCCATCTACGCGCCCGGCACCACCGTCGAGGCCGTCGCGGCCATGGTCGTGCCAATCTTGCTACCGTTCAACCTCATCAAGTGCGCCATCAACGTGGCGGTGACGCTGCTCATCTACAAGCCGGTCTCGAACCTCATCAAGAACCGCGACAGCCGCGCCCACGTCTAGAACGGTCCACACAACGCCGCGAGGGCGGCGCGCCCGGGCCCACGCGCGCGCCGCACGCATTGCCCTCGCGCGGCAATTTCGCGGACCGCCCGAGCTCGGCCTGCTATCATAGCGGGTCGGACGTTTTGCAGGAGCTCGGGGTGCCTTGGGTGCGCCCCGGGCCTTTGTGCACAAAGGGGGAGTTTTGGCCGACATTCAGTTCGACGCCGTCAGCTTTTCGTACAACGACGGGCAGACGGTTCTGAACGGCATCGACCTCGCCATCGAGCGGGGCTCCTACGTCGTCATACTGGGGCACAACGGCAGCGGCAAGTCGACGCTGGCACGCCACATCAACGCGTTGCTCGTGCCTGACGAGGGCCGGGTCGGCGTCATGGGGATGGACACCGCCGACCTCGACGAGCAGATCGAGATCCGCCGCCACGCCGGCATGGTGTTCCAGAACCCCGACAACCAGATGGTCACGAGCATCGTGGCCGACGACGTGGCCTTTGGCCCCGAGAACCTGGGCATCCCTCAGCCCGAGATCGTCGAACGCGTCGACAAGGCGCTGGCCGACGTGGCGATGACCGAGTACGCCCAGGCCGACCCCACCGAGCTGTCGGGCGGCCAAAAGCAGCGCGTCAGCATCGCCGGCATGCTCGCGATGGAGCCGGACATCCTGGTCTTCGACGAACCGTGCGCCATGCTCGACCCTCGCGGCCGGCGCGGCGTGCGCCGCGTGATGCGCGAGCTCAACGAGAAGGGCATGACCATCGTCCACATCACGCACTTCATGGAGGACGCCCTCGAGGCCGACGTGGTCTACGTGATGGAGAAGGGGCAGATCGTGCTCGACGGAACGCCCGACGAGGTCTTCGCCCACGGCGGCAAGCTGCGCGAGCTGAGCCTCGAGCAGCCGTTCGCGATGCGCCTGGCCGAACGCCTGCGCGCCCTGGGCGTCGACGTGCCCGACACGCCCCATCTCGACGAGTTGGAGGACGCGCTATGCCGCTAGTCTTCGACCACGTGACCTACCACTACACCACCGAGGTCCTGGGGGCCGCGCTTGACGACGTGAGCCTCACGGTGAACGACGGCGAGTTCGTGGGCGTCATCGGCCACACGGGCTCGGGCAAGTCGACCCTTGCCGAGCACTGCAACGGGACCAAGGTCCCCACGCAGGGCAGCGTGACCGTCAACGGCCTGTCGACCGCCGACAAGAAGCAGCGCCGCCAGCTGCGCCGCCTGGTGGGCTTCGTCGCCCAGTACCCCGAGTACCAGCTGTTCGCCGAGACCGTGCGCGAGGACGTGGGCTTCGGCCCGCGCAACCTGGGCATGTCCGACGACGAGGTGGACCGGGCCGTGCGCGACGCCGTCGCGCTGGTGGGCCTGGACTACGACCAGGTCGCCGAGATCTCGCCGTTCGACCTGTCGGGCGGGCAGAAGCGCCGCGTCGCCTTGGCCGGCATCATCGCCATGCACCCCAAGGTGCTCGCACTCGACGAGCCGATGGTGGGCCTCGACCCCCGCGGCCGGCGCGAGGTGTTCGACATCGTCAAAAACCTGCACGCCCACGGAACGACCATCGTCATGGTGTCGCACTCGATGGAAGACGTTGCCGAGGCCGCCCAGCGCATCGTGGTGCTCGACCACGGCAAAATCGTGGACGAGGGCACCCCCGCGGAGGTCTTCTCCCACGCCGAGCTGCTCCACCGCATCGGCCTCGACGTCCCGCTGCCCGCGCGCGTGGCCGCCGACCTCGAGGCGCGCGGCTGGGACTTTGGGGGGGACGCCCCGCTTACCATCGACGACCTGGCCCGCGCCATCGCCGCACGCAAGCTTGACGGGCAGGAAGGGAGCCGCGCATGAGCTCGACCATCACCATCGGCTCCTACTACAACGCCAGCTCGCCGCTGCACCGCATGGACCCGCGCGTCAAGCTCACCATCATGGTCGTCTTCATGGTGAGCGTGTTCCTGGCGCCGGCGCCCTGGGGCCTGCTGCCCGTCGCCGCCCTGATCGTCGCGATGGTGGGCTTTTCCAACGTGCCCCTCAAGGTGGTGTGGCGCGCATGCAAGCCCCTGTGGTTCTTCGTCATCTTCACGGCCATCGTGAACATCTTCCTGGTGCAGACCGGCGAGGTGGCGTTTTACATCGGGGCGTTCGCCATCCACAGCACGGCGCTCGTCCAGAGCGTCTACATGGCCTTCCGCATCTTCTCGCTCATGATGGCCGGCGTCATGTTCTCGCTGGTGACCTCGCCCATCTCGATCACCGACGGCCTGGAGCGCATGCTGTCGCCCTTCGAGCGCCTCGGCATGCCCGTGCACGAGCTCGCGATGATGTACACCATCGCCATCCGCTTCGTGCCCACGCTGTTCGACGAGGCCAACCACATCATGACCGCCCAGGCCGCGCGCGGCGCGAGCATGGACGACGGGCGGCTCATCGACCGCGTGAGGTTCTTCGTGCCCATCCTGGTGCCGCTCTTCGCCAGCGCCCTGCGCCACGCCGAGGAGCTCGCCAACGCGATGGAGGCCCGCTGCTACGTGGGCGGCGAGGGGCGCACGCACTACCACATCCTCAAGGTGCGCGGCGTCGACGTGGTCGCGCTCGCGGTGTTCGCGGTGTACCTGGCGAGCCTCGTGGTCATCGGGGTGCTGGTGTAGGGCGGGGGTTCGCAGAAAGGCCTTGCCGCCGCACGCAGGCCCTCGCCGGCCAGCGGCAGCGGGACGCCCGCGCCGAGCGTCTCGGACGGGCACAAAATCGGCGAGGTCGGCCTGCGCGAACGTGATGCCTTACCGTGCCTCCTCCCCCGCCTCGGGGGAACCCGTCGCGGCCAGTTCGGCAACGACGTCGGCGGACTCATCCTCGGAAGCCTCCACCTCGCTTGCCAGGCGGTAAAAGTGGACCGTCGAGATTCCGTAGCGCTTCTCGCGGACCTTGCGCAGCGCACCCACCTCGCCGGGCATCCCCATGCTCTTGTGCGCGCGCAGCACCACCGTCCCGCCCTCGTTGAGCAGCACGCCGTCGCCGAGCGCCTCGATGACCGGCAGGAAAATGCCAGGTTCGGTAAACGGAGGGTCGAGGTAGACGAAGTCGAACGTGCGGTGCGTGCGCCCAAACCGCGCGATAGCGTTGAGCACGTCGCCCCTCACCACCTCGTGACGGTATGCGCCGAGGCCGGTCTTCGCGAGGTTCGAGCGGATGGTGCGCACCGCCTCGGGCGACGCGTCGACCATCACCGCGCTCGCCGCCCCGCGCGACAGCGCCTCGAGCGCCATGCAGCCGCTGCCCGAGAACAGGTCGAGGAAGTCGGCCCCTTCGATGTCGAACTGCCAGATGTTGAACAGCGACTCGCGGATTATGTCGGTCACAGGGCGCGTCTCGAACCCCTTGGGAGCGTCGATGACCCGACCGCGTGCTCTACCTGCGATGATTCTCATGGGCGCCCCTTCGCGTCTCGTTGGGAGGCACGATTATAGCCCATGCGCGCGCAGACGGCCCGGCGGGCGGGCAGAGCAGCAGGCGGCATCTGCCGTCGGACACACCTCGGCTGCCACCGTCCTCCGTCCGCCGCGTATCCTGTTTTTTGCCTGGCAGGACGCCGCGCCGCTTGCCGCCGACCGGCCAGGCTTCATACTTGACGCGAAACGACCCGCTTCCCGCGCCGCCCGACGGGCGCCGGCGGGCCGAGACCGCGACGCAAGGAGGTCCGAGCTTTCGTGATACGCACCACCATCGCCAGCATCTTCGCCGACGCCGACCGCCTCGGAGGGCAGACGCTCACCGTGGCCGGCTGGGCGCGCTCCGTCCGCGACTCCAAGGCCGTCGGCTTCGTCGCGCTCAACGACGGCAGCTGCTTCGCCAACCTGCAGGTCGTGCTCGACCGCACCACGCTGCCCAACTACGACGAAATCGCAGGGCAGAACGTCGGCGCCGCGCTCGTCGTGACCGGCACGCTGGTCCTCACGCCCGGAGCGCAGCAGCCTTTTGAGCTCAAGGCGGCCGAGATCGCCGTCGAGGGCCCCTCGGCGCCCGACTACCCTCTGCAGAAGAAGCGCCACACCGTGGAGTTCTTGCGCACCATCCAGCACCTGCGCCCGCGCACCAACCTCTTCAGCGCCGTGTTCCGCGTGCGCTCGGTAGCGGCCTTCGCCGTGCACCAGTTCTTCCAAGACTGCGGGTTTATCTATGTGAACACGCCCATCATCACCGCCTCGGACTGCGAGGGCGCCGGTGAGATGTTCCGCGTCACCGCGCTCGACCTCGCCGACGTGCCGCTCACCGACGCCGGCGAGGTCGACTACAGCCAGGACTTCTTCGGCAAGGCGGCCAACCTCACCGTGTCGGGCCAGCTGCAGGCCGAGAACTTCGCGATGGCGTTCGGCAAGGTCTACACCTTCGGCCCCACCTTCCGCGCCGAGAACTCCAACACCCAGCGCCACGCCGCCGAATTTTGGATGATTGAGCCCGAAATCGCCTTCGCCGACCTCGAAGACGACATGGACCTCGCCGAGGAGCTGCTCAAGTACGTCATCCGCACCGTGATGGAGAAGTGCCCCGACGAGATCGCGTTCTTCAACTCTTTCGTGGACAAGGGCCTCAAGGAACGCCTGGAGCACGTGGCCGGGTCGGACTTCGGCCGCATCACCTACACCGAGGCCGTCGCAATCCTCGAGCAGGCCGTAAAAGACGGCCACGAGTTCGAGTTCCCGGTGTACTGGGGCTGCGACCTGGCCACCGAACACGAGCGCTTCCTCACCGAGCAGCATTTCAAGAAGCCCGTGTTCGTGACCGACTACCCCGTCGAAATCAAGGCGTTCTACATGCGCCTCAACGACGACGGCAAGACCGTGGCCGCGTGCGACTGCCTCGTGCCCGGCATCGGCGAAATCGTGGGCGGCTCGCAGCGCGAAGAGCGCCTCGACCTGCTCGAGAAGCGCATCGTCGAGACCGGCATGCAGCTCGACGACTACAAGTACTACTGCGACCTGCGCCGTTTCGGCGGCTGCCGCCACGCCGGGTTCGGCCTGGGCTTCGAACGTCTCGTGATGTACCTGACCGGCGTCAGCAACATCCGCGACGTGGTCCCGCATCCGCGTACGGTCGGCAACGCTGAGTTTTAAATCGGCCTCGCGCCGTCCCGTCTGCCGCGTCGGGCCGGGGCTTGCGCGCCTCGCGTGCGTCGGGCCCCGGCCCGGTTTGCGTCCTTACTGCTGCGAGCTCACGTAGGACGTGTCCACGGTGATCTTGCAGCTGTACTCGGGATGCTCCGCCTCCACCAGCGCGCAGATTCTGCGCCGCAGCTCGTCGTCGGGCGTCTCAACCTCGTGGGGCTTGAGGCAGTCGAAGATCACGTTGGTGTGCGTGGGCCCCGGCACGGTGCGCAGGTCGTGGATCGACAGGCGCCCGTCGATGCCCCTCACCAGCCCGTCGATCCACCGCCGCAGGTCGCCCACCGTCTCGTCGGCCGTCACGATGGGGTCGAAGTGGATGGTCATCACCAGACCGTCCTCATGCAGAAAGTCCTGCTCGATGTTGTCGAGGACGTCGTGGCTTTCGAGCACGTCGGCCTCGGCGGCCATCTCCACGTGCACGCTCGCGAACTGCCGGCCGGGGCCGTAGTCGTGCACCATGAGGTCGTGGGTACCGAGCACCCCGGGGTAGCCCATGATCTTCGAGCGGATGTGCTCCACCAGCTCGGGCGACGGCGCCCTGCCCAGCAGCGGGTCCACGGTGTCGCGCACCAGGCCGACGCCGCTCCACACGATGAAAACCCCCACGACCAACCCCGCCCAGCCGTCGAGCTCCAAGCCGGTGTAGTGCGACACGAGCAGCGCCGCAAGCACCGCCGCCGTGGTGACGACGTCGTTGCGCGAGTCGACGGCCGTAGCCTCGAGCGCCGTCGACCCGATGCGTCGGCCGATGGATCGGTTGAACAGGGCCATCCACAGCTTCACGACGATCGAGACCGCCAGGATGCCCGCTGCCACCCAGCTGAAATCGGTCGGCTCGGGGTCGACGACCTTGTCGATGGAGCTCTTGACCAGCTCCACGCCGATGACGACGATGAGCACCGCCACGAGCAGGCCCGACAGGTACTCGAAGCGCCCGTGGCCGTAGGGGTGCCCGCTGTCGGCGGGCTTGCCGGCCAGCTTGAACCCGAGCAGGCTGACGACGTTGCTCGACGCGTCCGACAGGTTGTTCACCGCATCGGCGACGATGGCGACCGACCCCGACAGCAGGCCGGCCGCACCCTTGCCCAGACACAGCAGCACGTTGCACACGATGCCCACCACGCCTGCGAACTTGCCGTAAGCCGTGCGGACCCGGGGGTCGTCGCACTGCTGGTAGTTTTTGACGAACCGGCGCACGAGCCACTCGGTCATAGGCGCCCACCTCCGCAATCCAACGCCTGCTGCGCGCCGGCGGCGCGCCCGGCCATTCTCGTACAGCGGGGCGCACCGATGCGCAGCAACGGCAAGGTCTACCAAAAGCGCAGGTCACATGTGGCAAACTCCTTGTCGCGGGCACAGGGCCGCCCGGTGGTGTGCAGGCCGGGCACGACCGCCCGGCCTGCCGCAGGAGCGGGCGCGGGCCGGAGCCGCTACCAGCTTAGGTCGACGCTCACGTCGCGCGCCCGGTCGGCCCGGATCTCGAGGGTTATCCACCCGTCTTCCGCATAGGGGCTGAGGTCGACGACGTCGGGGGTGGAGTCCGTGCCCAGCTCAAAGCTCTCGCACTCCTCGCCGTCCACCAGAACGGCCAGCTCAGCCGCTCCTTCGCCCACCGACGACGACACGCTCAGATCGGAGCCGCCGTCGCGAACCATGATGGCGCGCGCCTCGGAACCGTCGAAGTAGGCCGCCGTGAAACGCCACGACGTTTGCGAGGACGTCTCGAGCTGCATCACCGCCGTGCTGGTCGACGAGGACATATAGGGGAAGACGTTCAGCACTGCTATCAAGCCTACCAGCAGCAGCCCCACCGCCACGCAGACGATGGCCGCGACGATCGGCGCACGGCTCACCGGCGCGGGGCGCACAGGCTCGGGGGCGACGCCGGGAACATCGGAGGCCGCGCCGCCGTCTTCGGCCGCAAGCCCGGACCCGCACGACGAGCAGTACGGGCGGCCGGCCTCGGTCTTGGCCCCGCACGAGGGGCAAAATGCCCACAGCGGGGCGTCGGCGACGCGGTGGCGCCCCACCAGCAGATAGAGGAGCAGGCCGACGAAGCTCGGCACCAGCACGACGACGGCCGTCCAGACGCCCGCCTCCAGCCCGCGGGACTTGGCGTCGCGGTAGGTCCACACGCCCAAGCAGACCACGACGGCAAGGGCCAGCAGACACAGGATTCCCACCAGCACCAGCGGAATCAAGACGCTCATGCGCACACCCCCTTGGAACGACGGCCAAAACGCACGCGGGACCTTCCGCGCGCCACCAGGGGAAGCGCCACGGCACACGCGGAGAGCAACACCCCCGTCGCCCCGACGGCGCACAGCACCAGGGGGCCCGGGTGCAGCATGCCCACGAACAGGGTCGCGGAGGCGGACTGCAGCACCCCCGCCAGCGAGATGGCCCACCACGGGACGGGACTTGCCGGCTCGGGCGAGGCGGCCGGTGCGCCCGTCGCGGACGCGCCGGCCTCCCGCCCCCGATCCCGACCCTGCGCGCGGATCTGCACGGCGGTCAGCAGCGCGGCCCGCACCCGGTCCGGCGGCTCCTCGGGTGCACCCAGGGATGCGCGCAGCATGTCGTCGAACGCCGCGTCCCCACGGGGCACCGCGGTCCGAACGCCTCTCATGTCGTCGTCACGCACCATATCCCATCGCCTCCAACTCGCTCCTCAACAGCCGCCGCGCCCTGTTCAACCTGCTCTTGACCGTACCGACCGGCACACCCAGCGCATGCGCCACGTCCTCCACCGCAAGCCCCCCGACATAGAACAGCAACACCGGCGCGCGCATCTTGTCGGGCAGCCTCCCCACCGCCCGGCGCACGTCGCGTCGGGTCTGGTCTTGTTCCAGGCCGTCTTCCACCCGGCAGGGCGCGACGGCCTCGCAGCCGTCCGGCAGCGGGCCGGCCGCGTCCACGTCGACCGTGGGGGCGATCCGCTCGCGGCGCGACCTCTTGCGCACCTCGTCGCGCCAGACGCGCGCGGCAACCGCCATGAGGAAGCCGGCGGGGTTGCCTTCCCAATCCAGCGTTCCCGGCATGTCCATGATGCGCAGGAACGCCTGCTGGTACACGTCGTCGGCGTCGGCGCGGGTGGGCGTCAGCTGCCGGCAGAACCCGTACACGAGCGACCCGCAGCTGCGGACCAGCTCCTCGACGGTCGCGGAATCCACCGCCATGGGCACCTCCCTTCGTCCGTCCGTGCCTACCGCCCCTTCTCGCCCTATAATCCGCGCAAGGCGGGGCAAGGTTCCCCGCATGGCGGGTTTTTCTGAAACCGCAAAAACGCCCGGAACGCAGGCGGCGCCACACCAGACGGTCGTACGCCGCCGCACGGTAAAAGGGTTTGCGCATTTTCAGGATTTAAGGCTCAGTTCAGGCCCTGCCCATACACTGGCAACACCCGGGCGCCGACTGCCCGGACGGCGACACACCCCGCATGCACTTCCGACCGCACGCTGTGCGCGGACGGTCGACCATCCAAGGGAGGATGATCCGCTTGAAAAACCCGAACCGCACGCAACCGGCCGGCACGGCCTTGAGCCGCCGGCTTGCCGTCCTGACCCTCGGCTGCGCCTTGGCCGCAGGCGCACCCGCCGCGGCCTTCGCCGCCGAGGCGGCGGCCTCGACCGACGAAGACGCCGAGGCGGCGGCCGCAGCGGCCGACGACGCCGCGACCGAGGAGACCGTCATCATCCTTTCTGACGACGGCGTCCTCGTGAACGGCTCGGCGGCCTCGACCGACAGCTCCGAGGCGGTCTACACGAGCAACGACGTCGTGTACTACGAGGACCGCGACACCTACGACAGCGGCAACGCCTACGGCGAGGGCACCGCCGAGGACCGCCACAGCGCCGAAGAGGCGGCCGCGGTCACGGTCGTCAACATCACCGAGCCGGGCACCTACCGCATCAGCGGCACGCTTTCGGCCGGCCAGATCAGCGTCGACCTGGGCGAGGACGCCTACGACGACCCCGACGCATGCGTGACGCTCATCCTTGACGGGGTCGACATCACCTGCGACGTCGCACCCGCGTTGGTCTTCTACAACGTCTACGAGTGCGACGGCGACTGGAGCACCGAGACCGCCACGTCCGACGTTGACACCTCCGACGCCGGCGCCAACATCGTGCTGGCCGACGGGTCGGTCAACAACATCACCGGGTCGCATGTGGCGCGCATCTACGAGGACACCGCCGAGGGCAGCAAGCTGTGGAAGATGGACAGCGCCATCCACACGTTCATGTCCATGAACATCGACGGCGAGGAAGAGGGCACCGGCGTGCTCAACGTCGTCGCCGACAACGAGGGCATCGAGAGCGACCTGCACCTCACCATCAACGGCGGCATCATCAACATCATGTCCCAGGACGACGGCCTGAACTCCAACGAAGACTACGTGTCGGTGACCACGATCAACGGCGGGACGCTGCACATCCTGGCGGGCCTGGGGTCCGAGGGCGACGGCATCGACTCGAACGGCTACCTCGTCATCAACGGCGGCACCGTCATCGCCATGGCCAACCCCGCGTCCGACTCGGGCCTCGACGCCGACCTGGGCTCCTACATCAACGGCGGTACCGTCGTTGCCCTGGGGTCGACGATGGACTGGGCCGAGAGCGACTCGGACCAGGTGACGATGAACCTGCAGTTCGCGAGCTCGCAGGACGCCGGCGACGCCATCGTGGTGACCGACGAGGACGGCACGATCATCTTCGCGTACGACCCCTCGGAGGACGAGACCGCCGGCAGCGAGATCCGCAGCTACCTGGGAGCCGTCATAAGCTGCGCGAACTTCGAGGTGGGCGACACCTACTACGTGTACATCGGCGGCACGATCGAAGGCGACGAGGTGCAGGGCATCTACGACGTGGACACCATAACCAGCTACGAGGGCGGCGTGCTGCAATCGTACACCGGCACCGACGTAACGGGCGGCATGGGCGGCATGGGCGGCTTCGGCGGCGGCATGGCGATGGGCGGCATGCCCGGCGGAGATATGGGCGAGGCCCCCGAGGACATGGGCGAACCCGGCGCTATGGACGACGGCGAAGGCATGGGCCCCGACGAGCCCGGCGACATGGAAGATATGGGCGACATGGGCGAGGCCCCCGAAGGCAGGGGTGAACCCGGCGAGATGGAAGATATGGGCGAGGCCCCCGAAGGCGCAGGCGAGATGCCCGACGGGCAGGACGGGGAAGAACAGCCCGGGATGCCGGAAGGCGACGAGGGCGAGGGTCCGCAGGGTGCGCCCGACGGTGCCGACGAGCCCGATGTCGAGACGGGCGCCGACGTCTCCGTTGCAGGCGACGCCGGCGAGACGGCCACCGGCTCCGGGACGTCGACCGCCTTCTACATGCAGGACAAGGTCAACGCCTTCTCGGGCGTGGCCGCGGCGGAGTAGCCCGTCAAAGAAACCGACACGACAGAGAACCGCCCGGGGATCGAGCCTCACCCCGGGCGGTTCCTGTTTTTGGCAGTCGCTACGCCTGCGTGGGGTCGCCCACGACGCCCACGAACAGCGCGACGCCGTTGGGGTCGCTTAGCCGGAAGGCGAACGGCCGGTCGAGCCGGAACTCGACCTGTTCGAGCTCTTCGTACGCGGAGGCGCCCGCGATGCCGAGGTAGGTGTAGGCGCTTGCCTCGACGCCCTTCTCGTCCATCGCGAAGTGCGTGCCGTGCTGCACCGTGCTCACGTAGGCGGGCACCGGGGTCAGGGCGCCCAGATCGGCCGCGTCGCCGTCGAAGGCGTCGAAAACGCCCATCTGCCTGCAGGCCTCGACCAGCTGCGCCGTCGTGTCGAACGACACTTTGGGCACCGAGAAGGTCACCTTGGCCAGCTCGCTCGACGTGCCCTCCGTCGACCACAGCAGACCGACACCGGAAGCGCGCCCAAACAGCGAGCGCGGGTCGAGACCCTCCTCGGGCAGCACGAACGTGACGCGCGCACCGGTCGTCAGGGGCAGCGACGCCACGCGGAAGCCTGCCGACGAGGCAACCGTGCAAACGCGCGTGAGCGTCATAAAGTCGCACGAGACGTCCTCCGACGCCGCATGGAACGTGTCGGATGCCGTGTCGTTTTCGTTGAACGGGTCGGCCCAGCCGTCTTTGAACCATACGGTGTTGACGAGGCCCGCGATCCAGTCGTCGCTCAGCCTGAACGTCGGTTGGAGCGTCGCCCCCGTGTGGTCGGCGACCCAGGCCCCCATCGCCTCGCCGGCCGCCTCGTCCACCGCGGCGACCTCGTAGCACTCGGCGTAGAACCGCTCGGCGGCCTGGTCGAGGAACCCCTGCTCGAAGGGGACGTCCTTGAGCATCCACACCGAGTTGGCCACCTGCAGGGTGCTCGGCGCCGGGTCGTCGTCGGGCGTGGTGCGCGCCCACAGCACCCGCATGAGGTTCGAGCACTGGACGGCCAGCTCCTCGGCGTCGGCCGCCCCCAGGGCGTCAAGCAGCTGGGTGCGCGTGTCGCCCTCCGCGCCTTGGGCGAGCAGCGCCAAGGCGAGGTAGAGGCTCGCCGGCGACAGGCAGGCGTTGGGCGAGGCCTCGTCGCCGTCCGTGCCACCGGCGAGGCCAAAGCAGGCAAGGTTGCTGGCGAAGGTCTCAAGGCCGGCCAGAAAATCCTCGTCGAGCGGGTTGTCCTCGTCCACGGCCCACAGTGCCTCGTGGTCGTCCGAAGCAATGGGATCGGGATAGGCGACGTCGTTGAGCAGGGTCGCCGCGTCCGACGGCACGCCCGCCTCCCCACCGCCCGCAGCGGCGTCGGGGGCGTCGGACGCCAGTGCGCCCAGCGGCGCGGCGGCGCAGGCAACCGCAAGCGCGGCCGCCCCGCCCACCGCCTGCCGGCGCGTCACGATGCGCGGCGCCGGCGCCGCACGGGCGGCCTGCAGGGATTCGGGCGTCTCAACGGTGCATGATTCGTTCATCGTGGGCCTCCTGTTCGGGTTTCAGAGGACGCACCAAACCAGCATGCCCACGCGGCATGCCGGTATACGATGTGCGTATACCCACTTTGCGGAGCCTACCGCCCAGGACGAACCAGCGTATAGCGCCTCGAGCGACCGGCCCCCGAGGACCGGACGAGCCCTTCTTCAACCAGGTCCTCAAGCGTCTGCCTCAGCGCCTGGGAGACGCCGCTGTATCCAAGCTCGCGCGCAAGGGCGCTCGCCGAAAAACCGTCCGCCGTAAGCAGCACGAGCACGTCGTGCCGAAGCTCGTCGCGCGACCGGTTCCTTTTGCCTGGCCGCACGCCTACGCCGCGTGTTCCGGGCTCGAGAAACGCCGGGTGGACAGGGATGCGCACGGTCAGAGACTGACGCTCGGCATCGGTCATGAACAGAGGTTTTCCCGACCCGTTCGCAGCAAGGCTGCGCACGGCTGTCGGGATGCCCGTGTTGCGCCCCTCCGTAAGCCCCAGCTCTTTGAGGAAGTTCCCGATACGCCTGTTGCGATACCTCCCGGCGGAGCGGATCTGCAGGTCGGCTATCATCTGGTCCGTGATGGAGCGATCAAACCCGGGGAAACTTCTGATTTCCAGATACGCGGGCGTCCTCACCACGGTGACCGGCTCGGGAATCTGATAGTCGCGATGGTACACCGCGTTGGCAAGAACCTCCTTAACGGCGGCCAACGGGTAGTTCCATGCGCGCCTGGTCTCGATTTGGCCCTCGACTTTGCCCACGCGTTCCTCAAGCATATAGTTGCGCAGGTATTCAAGCGCGTCGGCAAGCTGGCGCTGAAGCGGGCCTGCGAACGTCTTCTCAACCATGTCGGCACCCGTGGGATCGGGCAGGTCGACGACCTCGATGCGGGAAAACGGAAAGAACCGCTCGGCCTTGTCGGAAAACATCAAAAGGGCTACGTTTTTAGGATGGGGGTTCTCGGCTGGACCCGACACCAACCCCATGTCGCGGGCAACCTCCACCGCCGGCATGTCTGCCGACAGCTCGTACAGGCTGCTTCCCACGCGGTGCAGGTGCTCGCGCATCAGGTCGAGGCTCAGGTCGGCCACGTCGGCAAACGGGTTTTCGCGGTCGTCGTAGGGGATGCGGCTCGACTGCTCGAACAGCTCGCGCAGCGTATAGTCGTCGGCTGCGACGCTGCTCGACCCGCGCCGCACGTAATAGGCCTTGTCGGACTGGTTCTTCGTGGCATACTTGCTCGCCCTATAGGGCCTGCCGTCCCCCGCCCGCGCCCAGAGGACCACGAGCGTTTTGCCTTCGTGCTCGCACACCTCAACGCGGGGGAAATAGAACGGCTCGATAAAGTGGCACTTGTTGAGCAGGTCTTTTTGGACACGGTCGAGCGACGCCGGGTCGAGCCCGACCACAGGCAGCTTAGGCCTGCCGCTTTCCTCCTCGACGCCCAAGACGATATACCCTCCGTCTTGGTTGTCTATGTCGTTTGCAAACGCGCAGAGCGTCCTGATGCACTCGTCGGGGTTCCATCCGCGCTTGTACTCGATGCGCGACTGCTCGACCCCACGTGCCTCGATAAGGGAGTCTATGCTGATGGGTAGCGGCATCGGTGCGCTCCTTTCCACCTCGCACGTCCCAAGCCCACCTAGTCACTGTACCAGCCGTACCGTTATCACGACTTTTTCTACGACTTTTTCTACAACTTTTTCTACGACTTTTTCTACGTCGGCTGACGCGTCGGGGCGCCCCGCAGGCGGGGTGCCCCGCAGCAGGCAGGGACAGGC
>CAZUFB010000043.1:0-3808 GCA_964619775.1 uncultured Coriobacteriaceae bacterium | reverse complement strand
CTGACGCGTCGGGGCGCCCCGCAGGCGGGGTGCCCCGCAGCAGGCAGGGACAGGCCTACCCCCGCAGCTTCGCCGCGATGCCGGCGGCAGCCTTCTTGCCGGCGCCCATGGCCAGGATGACCGTGGCCGCACCGGTCACGATGTCGCCGCCCGCCCAGATGCGCGGGTCGCTCGTGCGGCCGTTCTCGTCGGCCTCGATGTAACCCCGGCGGTTGAGCCGCACGCCCGGCGCCATGAGCGGCACGAGCGGGCACGCATTGGTACCGATGGCGGTGATCGCCAGGTCGCACGGCAGCTCAATCACAGCGTCGGCCCCTTCCACAGGGCGCGGCCGACGCCGCCCGCTTTCGTCGGGCTCGCCGAGCTCCATCTTCTGCAGGCGGGCCGCACACACGCCGCCCGCATCGTCGGCCGCAAACTCAACCGGCGCCACCAGCTCGCAGAAGCGCACCCCCTCGGCCTTGGCATGCTCCACCTCGGCGCGGCGGGCCGGCATCTCGGCCTCGGTGCGGCGGTAAGCCAGCGTGACCGTCTCGGCCCCCAGGCGCAGGGCTGTGCGGGCCGCGTCCATGGCGACGTTGCCACCGCCGAACACCACGACGTTTCGGCCGTTGCGCACCGGCGTGTCGACCTTGGGAAAGTCGTAGGCGCGCATCAGGTTCACGCGCGTCAGGTACTCGTTGGCGCACACCACGCCCGACAGGCTCTCGCCCGGCACGCCGAGCAGCTTGGGCAGGCCGGCGCCCACGCCGATGAACGCCGCGTCGAAGCCGCGCTCGTCGAGCAGCTCGTCGACGGTCACGGTGCGACCCACCACGACGTTCTTCTCGACCTGCACGCCCAGCGCCTCGAGCGCCGCCAGCTCGCGGGCCACCACGGCCTTGGGCAGGCGGAACTCGGGGATGCCGTAGACCAGCACGCCGCCCAGGCGGAACAGCGAGTCGAACACGGTTACCTGCGCCCCGGCACGCGCCAGCTCCACCGCGCAGGTGATGCCCGCCGGGCCGCTGCCCACCACGGCGACGCGGCCGAGCGGCTGGGCAGGCGTCGCGGCTTGCGCGGTCCCGCCGGCGGGCGCGTCCCCCGCAGGCTCGGCCGCGGGCGCTGCCAGGTCGGCATCCAGCCCGTCGGCCTTGTCGCCCAAAAAGCGCTCGAGCTGGCCGATGGCGATAGGGTTGCCGCGCCTGGCGAGCACGCACGCGCCTTCGCACTGGTTCTCCTGCGGGCATACGCGCCCGCAAACGCTCGGCAGCAGGTTGTCGCGGCGGATGGTTGCCAGGCCGCCGGCCCAGTCGCGCGCCCGGATGCGCCCGATGAAGC
This sequence comes from uncultured Coriobacteriaceae bacterium, assembly GCA_964619775.1. Taxonomy (GTDB): domain Bacteria; phylum Actinomycetota; class Coriobacteriia; order Coriobacteriales; family UMGS124; genus CAZUFB01. The sequence goes on along the minus strand of CAZUFB010000043.1, from coordinate 2,488 downwards.
GCGGGATGTCCACGCCCACCGGGCAGCCCGCCACGCAGCCCGGACGCTTGCAGTCGAGGCAGCGGTTGGCCTCGGTCACCGCGTCGTCGTCGGTGTAGCCGGTGTCCACGGCCCCAAAGCCCCGTACGCGGCGTTCCACCGGCACCTCACGCGCCGCAACGCGCGGATCCTTGGCGCGGGGAACATAGCGCCCGGTCGCCTCTTCGATCATCGGCTTCCCTCCCCGTTCCGGGCGGCCAGCGCGTCGGCCGCAGCCTGCATGCGGCACGCATGGTCGCGCTCCATCGAAACGCGCTCCTGCTCGGCATAGGTACGCAGACGCGTGCGCATGTCGTCCCAGTCGACCAGCGCGCCGTCGAAGTCCACCCCGTCGATGCAGGCGAACCTCACCTGCCCGCCAACCACCACGCGGCAGCCGCCGCACATGCCCGTCCCGTCGAGCATCACCGGGTTGAGCGACACCGTCACCGGCACGCCATGGCGCGCCGCAGTCTCGGAGCACGCCCGCATCATGGGCACGGGGCCCACCGCAAACACCCGGTCGACCTCGCCGGCAGCCAGCAGGCGTTCGAGCGGGGCCGTCACCAGGCCTTTCTCGCCATACGACCCGTCGTCGGTCATCACGTGTACCCGCGCCCCGGGGATTGCCCGAAACCGGTCCTCGAGCACGAGCAGGTCGCGGCTGCGCGCGGCTATGACGGCGTCGACCGAGCCGCCCGCCTGCGCCATCGCGCGGGCCACCGGGTAGGCGGCCGCCAGCCCCACGCCGCCGCCTGCCACGGCCCAGCGTTGGGCCGAGGTCTCGGTGGGGTTGCCCAGCGGGCCGGCGACGTCGAGCAGCGCGTCGCCAACGCCGTAGCGCTCCAGCAGCCGGTTCGTCGTGTGGCCCACCGCCAGGAACACGAACTCGACCCACCCCTCCCCGGCGTCCCAGTCGCAGAAGGTGAACGGCACGCGTTCGCCGTCCTCGTCGGCGCGCAGCAGGAAGAACTGCCCCGCCTGCGCCTTGGCAGCCACGGCGGGCGCCTCGACGCGCATGAGGCAGGTGCCCTGCGCCAGCAGCTCTTTCTTGAGGATTCGATGCATGGTAACGGTTGCTCCCTCGGCTCCGTCCGCAGGCGGCGCGACCACCCGTCCGCCCCCGCGGCACAACGTCAAGCTATGGTAGCAAAGAGCCTGCGGCCCGCGCGTCAAGTCGGCCGGTCGCAAGGGGCATTTCACCGGAGCAGCACGGGGACGCGCAGGGTTGCCGCACAAGCCGGGGCGGGACGGAAGGGCCCTTTTGGCGAGGCGCCTGAATGCTTTTAAATCATGCGCAGTTTCACGGGGCCCGCCCCCGGTATCACCGGATGCACAAACCCAAACGATACGCTTAGGCCATCGATTCCGTCGTTCGCTCCATGAAGGACTGCCCGCTATGCAGCAGAGACCCTATCGCCCCACCGAGCGCTCTTCCGGGCAGTTGTACACCGTACGGGATGACCCGTACGCCAACCAGCATTCGAACGCCCCTCGCCGTAAATCGGCAGCAAGGGGCGGCATCCAGGGCCCCGGCGGGCACAAGCGCCATGCGGCGGCGTACGGCACCCCTCGCCGCAGGCCGCCGTTCCCCCCGATTGCCCTGATAGTCGTGGCCGCGTGCATCGTGTTCATCGTCGTCTTCTGCGCGGTCGTCTGCTCGTGCGGCGCGCGCACGACCGCCTCGACCTCGACGGGGACGACCGCCGAAACCCTTGCGGAAACCACCGTCGACAACACGGAGGCCGCCACCGTCGTCGAAGAGACGACATCGCTTGCAACCTACGTTGGAGGAGGCCTGTCGCTCGGAGACGACGGCATCCTCACCGTCGTGCTCGACCCCGGCCACGGCGCAGAGGACGAGGGCACTTCGGGCTACGGGCTCATCGAGTCGGACATCGTGTGGACCATCAGCTCCTACTGCGCCGCCTACCTTGAGCAGGTCGACGGGGTGGAGGTCATCATCACCCGCGGCGAAAACGAGAACGTCTCGCTGCAGGACCGCGCCTTGGTGGCGACCGAGTACGAAACCGACATCATGGTCAGCCTGCACGTCAACTACAACGAGGACGACGAGCGCATCAACGGCACCTACATCTACTACCCCACCGAGTTGACCAGCTATCTGCTCGAAGAGACAAGCCTCCCGGCCCAGACGGTCGCCGCATACATCATGGAGGAGCTCGTCTCGCTCGGCCTTACCAACAACGGCATTGTGGACGAGCCCCTTCACATCAACCTCTTCGACGAAGAGGACGCCCATTACGCCTATCCCGACGACGACAGCGGCTTCAGCGACTACTACGGCATCATCCGCTGGCCGCGCTACTACGGCATCGCCGCAGTGCTGGTGGAGCACGCCTTCCTCTCCAACTCGTCAGATGCGGCGCTGCTGTCCGACGAGTCGTTTTTGCAGGCGCTCGGCGAGGCAGACGCCCGCGGCATCCTGGAAGCGTTCGGCTTCGAGATC
>CAZUFB010000042.1:0-19025 GCA_964619775.1 uncultured Coriobacteriaceae bacterium | reverse complement strand
CGCCGCCGGCCCCAACTGCCCAGGGCGCGGCGGCGCGCATGCGATTCGGGCTCGGCCCAGCCCGGCCCAGGGTGCAGCCCGCATCGGGCAACCCGAAAACCAGGCCGGCCTTCCGCTCCCTTGCGGGCGGGTCCTTCACCCCACCCCGCCCCCCAGCCGTCCCGCTGCAGGCTACTTCAGGTCGTCCAGCTCCACAAGCTTGAAACCGGCCTCGGCGATGGCCTCGACGGCCCGCTCGGCCCCCTGGATCTTGAGGACGTCGACCGCCAGGTCGCCCTTGAGCGAGAAGCAGTAGCCGTACTCGATGTTGAGGTCGAGCCGGTCGAGCACCTCGAGCAGGTCGGCCAGGCCGCCGGGGGTGTTGGGCACGCCCACGCCCACGACCTTGGTGATGATGGCACGGTAGCCGCCCGCGTCAAGCGCCTCGACGGCCTTGGCCGGGTCGCCGCAGATGACGCGCACCACGCCGTAGTCGGAGGTGTCGGCTATGGTCAGGGCGTACATGTCCACGCCGGCGTCGGCCACGCATCGGCACATCTTGGCAAGGCGGCCTTTGGTGTTCTCAAGAAAGACGGTAATCTGCTCCAACATTAGTGAATCCCCTTCCTCAGGTCGACGACGCGCTTGGCCTTGCCCTCGCTGCGCGGAATCGAGTGCGGCTCGACAAGCTTGACGGTGATGCCCACCGACAGGGCGCTCTTGAGCGCGGCGGTGATCGCCTTCTGCAGGTGCTCGATGGCGTTGATCTGGTCGAAGTCGAAGTCGGGGTTCACCTCGAGCTTGAGCGTGACCACATCGAGCGAGCCCTTGGTGTCGAGTTCGATCTGGTACCACGACGCGACCTGCGGGAACGTCTTGACGACGTCCTCGATCTGGCTGGGGAACACGTTGACGCCGCGGATGATGAGCATGTCGTCGGTGCGGCCGTGCAGGCGGTCGATGCGGCGGTGCGTGCGGCCGCAGGCGCACTCGCCGGGCAGGATGCGCGTGATGTCGCGCGTGCGGTAGCGAACCACCGGCGACGCCTCGCGGTCGACCGAGGTCAGCACGAGCTCGCCCCACTCGCCGTCGGGCAGGTTCTCGCCGGTCGCGGGGTCGATGATCTCGGCGTAGAAGTGGTCTTCGGCAAGGTGCAGGCCGGTCTGCTCCCAGCACTCGATGGCCACGCCCGGGCCCATCGTCTCGGTGAGGCCGTAGACGTCGAGCACGCGGTAGTTGAGCTTGCGCTCCAGGTCGCGGCGGAAGTTGTCGCTGAACGGCTCGGCGCCGTGGATGCCCGCGCGCAGGTGGAAGTCCTTGGCCGGGTCGATGCCCATCTCGATGGCGGTGTCGGCGATGTGCATGGCGTAGCTGGGCGTGCAGCAGATGATGGTGGAGCCCATCTCCTTGAGCACGCGGATCTGGCGCTCGGTGTTGCCGGCCGACATGGGGATGACCGTCGAGTCCATCCACAGCCCGCCGTAGTGCGCGCCCAGGCCGCCGGTGAACAGGCCGTAGCCGTAGCACACGTGCACGATGTCGTTCTCGTCGCCGTTGGCGTAGATGATGCCGCGCGCAAAGCACTCGCCCCAGATGTCGAGGTCGTGCTCGGTGTAGCCGCCCACCGTGGCCACGCCGGTGGTTCCCGAGGACATATGAATCTCTTTGACCTCGGACAGCGGGGTGGCGAACAGCTTGTAGGGGTAGTTGTCGCGCAGGTCCTGCTTGCAGATGAACGGAGCCTTCTTGAGGTCGTCGAGCGAGCTGAGGGCGTAGGGGTCGAACCCCGCCTCGTCGAAGGACTTCTTGTAGAAGGGAACGTTCTCGTAGCACTTGACGACGGTCTTCTTGATGCCTTCGAGCTGAAGGGCTTCGATCTGCTCGTGAGGCGCCGTCAGGATGGGTTGCGGTTTGCTCATGCGGGTGCCTTTCGCGGGTTCGTTCGACTTGCCGGATACGCGCCGCATGCCGGACCGTGCCCGACGTCCGGCGCGTATCCATGCATAGTAGCGCGGCGACGGTCGCCTGCGTCTCGGCAAACCCATTGCGCCCGCCGCCGGCATAGAAACCCATCATTCGGCCCCTTTTGCTCCCCTGCCCGTTACCATCCGGCAAACGCTGGGCCGGCCAGGCGCGCCGCGTCGGCCCCGCTCGCCGATAATGGTCCCATGCGTCCGCGCCGCGGCGGCGCATACGGCAGGCAGGAAGGTCCCCCATGGTCGACATCAGGCATTTCACCGCCGACTTTGACGAATACCGCAGAGACGAGTCGCGCACGGTCGGCGAGGCGCAGAGCATCTCGTTTCCGCACAGCGAGCAGGACGTGCGCGAGACCCTCGCCCGCCTGCACGCCGAAGGCGTGCCGGTGACCGTCCAAGGCGGGCGCACGGGGCTCGCCGCAGGGGCCGTGCCGTTCGCCGGGCACGTGCTCAACCTCTCCAAAATGACCCGTTACCTGGGCCTGCGCGCCGAGGGGGACGCGTATTTCCTGCGCGTCGAGCCGGGCGTGGTGCTCGCGCAGCTTCGTAAAGACCTGGAGGACAAAAACATCCCCACGGCCGGCTGGGACGACGCGAGCCGCGCCGCATGGGACGGGCTGTGCGCCGACGAGAGGGGGTTCTTCTTCCCGACCGACCCGACCGAGACCTCGGCCACGGTGGGCGGCATGGCGGCCTGCAACGCGTCGGGCGCGCGCAGCTACCGCTTCGGCCCGATGCGCCCGCATGTCGGCGCCCTGCGCGTCGTGCTGGCCGACGGCGACGTGCTCGCGCTGCGGCGCGGCGACGTGCTCGCGCGGGGGCGCACGCTCGAGCTCGTCACCGAGGGCGGGCGCTCCTTGCGCGTGGACCTGCCCACCTACCGCATGCCGCAGGTCAAGAACGCCTCGGGCTACTACGCAGCCGACGGCATGGACGCGGTGGACCTGTTCGTCGGCAGCGACGGCACGCTCGGCGTCATCACCGAGGTCGAACTCGCCTTGGAGCCCCTGCCGGCGACGACCTGGGGCGTCACGTGCTTCTTCGCCGCCGAGGAGCAGGCGCTCTCCTTCACCGAGCTCGTCCGCGCCCAGGTTGCCCCCGCCGCGGCGATCGAGTACTTCGACCGCGACGCCCTGGCGATCCTGCGCGCGCAGAAGGCCGCGGGCGCCGCCTTCGCCGAACTGCCCGACGTCGACGAGAAGGCCGGCTGCTGCGTCTACGTCGAGCTGCAGGCCGACGGCGACGACCAGGCCTACGAGGCGCTCTACCTGGTAGGCGGATTGGCCGAGCAGGCCGGCGGCAGCGAGCGCGACACCTGGGTGGGCCGCACCGACGTCGACCGCGAACGGCAGCGGTTCTTCCGCCACGCCGTGCCCGAGAGCGTCAACATGCTCATCGACGAGCGCCGCAAGGGCGACCCCTCCATCACCAAGCTCGGCAGCGACATGGCGGTGCCCGACGAGCGCCTGCGCGACGTGGTGGCGCTCTACCGGGCCACGCTGCGCGCGGAGGGCCTGCAGACGGCGGTGTGGGGGCACATCGGCGACAACCACCTGCACGTCAACGTGTTGCCGCGCGACGCCGACGACTACCGGCGCGGCAAGGAGCTCTACGGGCGCTGGGCGCGCGAGGTGACCGCGATGGGCGGCACCGTCTCGGCCGAGCACGGCGTGGGCAAGCTCAAGCGCGGCTTCCTCGCAACGATGTACGGCGAGGAGCACATACGCGAGATGGCCCGCACCAAGCTGCAGCTCGACCCCAAAGGCCTGCTGGGGCGCGGCAACCTGTTCCCCGAAGAGGCGCTTGGGCGGGTGGCGCGCGAGGTGCCGCAGGCCGGCGGACCGGAAAAGGAGGCGTAGGCACATGAACACCGTGGTCTGCGTCAAGGCCGTGCCCTCCACCACCGAGGTGCGCATGGACCCCGTGACGAACACCATCGTGCGCGACGGCCGGCAGTCGGTGGTGAACCCGTTCGACCTGGCGGCGCTCGAGGAGGCCGTCTGCCTCAAGGAGCGGCTCGGCGGGTCGGTCGCCGTGCTGTCGATGGGGATCCCCGACACCGTGCGCCTGCTGCGCGACTGCCTCGCGCGCGGGGCCGACCGGGGCGTGCTGCTGTCGGACCGCGCGTTCGCCGGCGCCGACACGCTCGCGACCTCGTACGCGCTGGCCTGCGCGGTCGAAAGGCTCGGCGGGGTCGCCCGGCCCTCCGACGCCGGCGCCGGGGGCGGTGGGGACGCCGGGATCTCGCTCGTCGTGTGCGGCAAGATGGCCGTGGACGGCGACACCGCGCAGATCGGCCCCGAGCTCGCCGCCGTGCTGGGCGTCCCCTGCGTCACCGACGTGCGCGCGGTGCTCGCGGCCGACGGGCGCTCCCTGCGCCTGCGCCGGGGCGTCGACGGCGGCTGCGAGGTCGTAGAGGTGCGCCTGCCGGCCGTCGTCACGGTGGCCAAGGACATCCGCCTGCCCCGCATGCCCTCCATCGCGGGCGTGCGCTTTGGGCAGGCGGGACCGGTCGAGGTGTGGGGCGCCGCCGACGTGGGGGCCGACCCCGCGCGCATCGGGCTGTCCGGTTCGCCCACGCAGGTGGTGCGCTCGTTTGCCCCGCAGCGCGGCGCGGGCGGGGTCGCCCTGGCCGGAACGCCGCGCGAGCAGGCCGCGGCGCTGCTGGAACTCGTGAAAGGCGGTGCGCTATGAGCGCGACCGGAACGGCCCTGCGCATCGACGCCGACGCGTGCACCGGCTGCGGGCGCTGCGTGCGGACCTGCGCCGCGCACGGCGTGGAGCTCGTGGGCGAAAAGCCCCGCCGCGCGGCCCGGGCGACCGAGGCGTGCACCCTGTGCGGGATGTGCGTCGAAAGCTGCCCGTTCGGCGCCATCTCGATCGAGCGCCCGCAGGGGGCGGGTGCCGGCGCGCCGCAGGGCGCAGGTCGCGACGTGTGGGTGTTCGCCCAGGTGGACGACGCCGCGGTGGTCCCGGTCGCCTTCGAGCTGCTCGGGCGCGGCCGCGAGCTGGCCGACGCCGCGGGGCAGCGCCTCGTCGCCCTGCTCGGCCTGGGCGAGGACGCCGGGCAGCCCGGCCTGCTCGACCGCGCGGCCGGCCAGCTCGTCGCCTGCGGGGCCGACGAGGTGCTCTTCTGCCGCGACGACCGCCTGGCCGCCCACGACACCGACGCCTTCGCGACCTGGATAAGCGCCCTTGTGGCCGAGCGCCGGCCCGACGTCCTGCTGTTCGGCGCCACCGGCTTCGGGCGCGAGCTCGCCCCCGGCGTCGCCGCGCGCGTGCGCACCGGCCTCACCGCCGACTGCACCGTGCTCGCCATCGACCCCGAAACCGGGCTGCTCCAACAGACCCGCCCGGCCTTCGGCGGCAACCTCATGGCCACCATCGTGTGCCCCGGCCACCGCCCCCAGATGGCGAGCGTGCGCCCCGGCGTGCTGCCCGCGCCGCAGCCCGACCCCGCGCGGCGCGGAGCGCTCACCGAGACGCTCCTCGACCCGGCGTACCGCCCGCGCGTCCGCGTGCTCGAGCGCGTCGCCGACCGGGGAGGGGCCGCCATCACCGACGCCGAGGTTCTTGTGGTTGCAGGCCGCGGCATCGGCTCGCAGAAGAACCTCCCCCTCGTGCGACGCCTCGCCGAGCTGCTCGGCGGCGAGCTCGGCTGCAGCAGGCCCCTCGTGGAGGCGGGCTGGTGCACCTACGACCGCCAGGTGGGCCAGACCGGCTGCTCGGTAACCCCCAAGCTGCTGGTCAGCCTGGGCGTGTCGGGCGCCATCCAGCATCTGGCGGGCACCGGCGGGGCCGAGACGGTCGTGGCCGTCAACACCGACCCCGACGCGCCCATCTTCGGCGTGAGCGACTACACCGTGGTCGGCGACTGCATGGAGGTGGTCCGGGAGCTCGTCGCGCTGCTCGAAGGAGACGAGGGGCGGTAGGGCTCCAAGACGGGCGAGGGATTCGGGCACGAAAGAAAGAAGGCAAACGCCTTCATCCGTCGCGGCCCGCATCCTCGTCGGGACCGCGCTCGAACAGGTCCATCAGCTCTTGACGACCCCCGACGCCCGTCTTGCGATAGATGTGGAGCGTGTGGGTCTTGACCGTTCCCGCGGTCACATACAGGCGCTCGGCGATGTTGGCGAGGCTGCGACCGCGCAGCAGGGGTGCCAGCACGTCGGTCTCGCGCGGGGTGAGGGCGAACCGTTCGGCGAACGCCGCGACGCGCTCGGGCGCGTAGAGGTCGGCGGGGTCGGGAGGCGCCTCGGCACCCACGGCCGCACCGGAAACCAAGGGCGTCGTCTCGACGGACCCTGCGGCGGAGGGAGCCCCGTCGAGGCCGGCAAGCCCGCCAGCCGGGCAACCCGTACGAACCAGCCGGCGTGCCAGGTCGTTCGCCGCCAGGGTCAGCAGGTAGAACAGCGCAAACACGCCCGCCGCACACACCGCCTCCAGCCACGTGGACCCACCGCCGACAATCGAGCTGGCAAGCCGGCCGCCTATATTGCCCGCGAACACGACCCCGCCGACGACGCCCTGCCCCACGGCGAACGACAGCAGCGGCGACACGCCCGTCTCCTGCGTCACCTCGGTCACCTTGAGCACGATGAGCGCCTGGAGGAACATGCTCGCCCCCATCACGAGTGCTCCCGCCACCGGAAGAGCAGAGGAAGGCGCAACCATGACAAGAAGCATGCCGAGCACCGCGACCGGCAGCACGTAGCGGTAGAGCCGCTCGATGGACAGACCCTGCTCGCCCCGCCCGACCAGCATCGTCGCCACAAGCGCCAGACAGAAGGCCACCGCGAAGCCCGCCGGGAACAGCACGTCGGCGCCCGTATACGTGGAACCCATCAAAAACGACGCGATGAAGTTGCCGAGCAGCGAAGCGACGGCGAACAGGCCGATGGAACGCCACGGCAGGATGGACAGGGCCGTGGATCCCTCGGACGCCTCGCCCAGAGAGCGCACCGCCGTGCCGTCGGAGCCGAAAGACGGGGCGGCCGCAGCCGTAGCGAAACCGCAAGCACGGCCGGAATCGCGATCGGAAGCCCGCGCCGCACCGTCCTTGGGCCACACCTCGTCGGTAACCAGGTGCCGGCGCCACGAATCGAACAGCCACAAGCCGCCCGACATGAGCGGCAGCACCACGGCAAGCACGGTCGACGCCGCATGCGGCATGGCACGTGCGGCAAAGTAGATGCCGTAGCCCACCAGAAACGAAAGCAGCACCATGCGGCGCATCGCCCGCGAACCAAGCGAGTACCGGGCGCCCCACGCCACCGAAAGCAGCATGCCGCACACGCCGTACAGCACCCCGCACGCCACCAGCACGGCACGCGGCGCGTCGGGCAGACGAAGGACGCAAGCCACCGCGAGGGATGCCAGCGACAGCACGGCCGCGGCGGCCACTACCGCACCCGGGGGCAGCGCCGGATGCCACCGGCGCGTCACGCCGACCAAGACCAGACCGCAGAGCAGCAGCGTGGCCTGCGAGGCGTAGTAGGCGAACTCGATACCGATGCTCTGCCGCACCGCCGCGTCGGGAAACAGGCTTGCGCTCAGGTTGGCGACGTATCCCCACGCCCACAGGCAGGCCGCACCGACCACGGCGCAAACCGTCGACAGTCGGCGCGGCCAATTCGGCCTGCGCGCCACACATACGCCAGATGCACCGGTCATAGGGTCCGCCTCCTTCCCTCGCAGCATCATCGGCACAGGAGCAGCAGATGCCGATCCCGCTATTCCCATATGATGACATGGAGGGAGCGGCGCGGCGCGTTAAAAGCCGAAACGTCGAGCCGCCCCGGTTGCCCGAGGCGGCCCTTGCCGTGCGTCTGCGTTCGCCCCCGTGCGGGGCGCAGGTTCCGAAGCCGGTCTTTACAGCCCGGCGAGGTACTTGCCCACGTGGCGGCCGAAGGTGACCGTGCGGCCGCACGCCATGCCGGTGGACAGGTTGGGGTAGGTGTTGGCGAAGTAGCACCCCGAGTCGTTGCCCACCACGTACAGGCCCTCGATGGGGTTGCCGTCGGGGTCGATGGCGTTCATGTTCGTGTCGATCTGGATGCCGTCGAGCGTGCAGAGCACGTAGCCGGTGTTCTTGCAGCCGTAGAACGGCGCGGTGTCGACGGGCGTGAGGCGGTGGGCCTCCTTGCCGAAGTCGGCGTCCTCGCCTGCGGCGCACAGCTCGTTGTAGCGCTCGACCTCGGCCACGAAAGTGTCGGCGGGCAGGCCCAGGCCCTCGGCGAGCTCCTCGAGGGTGTCGGCCTGGATGAGCTGGCCCGCCTCGATGAGGCCGGGCAGCATGCCCTCGACGGCCTCGTAGGTCATGTTGGGGTCGGCCTCGTTCACAAACGGCACGAGGCGCGAGCAGCCGTGCATCTGGAACTGCTGGCAGTACGTTGTCCAGTTGCTGTCGAATATGGTGTAGTGGCAGTGGCCCTTCTGGTACTCGTCGGCGTGGAGGATGCCCTCGTAGGTTCCCGACTCGTTGAAGAAGCGCTTGCCGTCGGCGTTGACCTTGAGCCACGGCTGCGAACCCATCCAGAAGAACCCGTTGTCGCCCGACTCGGCGGTGGCGCGGCCGGTAGGCTGGTCGGGGCGCAGGGCGCAGCGGTCGAACATCATCATCGAGTGGGTCTCGTCCATCTTGGCGCCGGCCCACAGGCACGCCTTGATGCCGTCGCCCCACGCGCCCGGCTCGGAGCCGTTGCGGCCGATGATGCGCAGGTTCCACGGCTGCATGGCGTCCATCATGTCGTAGTTGAGCGAGTAGCCGCCCGTGCACACCACGACGCCCTTGGCGGCGTTGTAGCGCACGTAGTCGCCGTCGGAGTTGGTGGCGATGCAGCCGGTCACGCGGCCGTCTTCCTTGACGAGCTTGACCATCGTGGTGCTGTAGTCGAACTGGGCGCCCAGGCCCGCGGCGTAGTCGTAGAGCACCTTGTTGCCGTCGAGCGTGTTGCCCTCGCCGTCGTCGCTGTCGGTCCAGCGAGGCGAGTGGCCGGTCGCGAAGTGCTCGTAGCGGTTGTCGTCATCGTCGCCGGCCTCGTACCACAGCTCGACGCCGCGCTCCTCCAGACGGTCGCCGTACCAGTCGATGGCCGCGCCCGACTCGTCGCACCACAGGGCGACGAGCGCCTGGTTGATGTGGCCGGCGGCATACTGGGTGGCCATCGTGACGTATTCGAACTTGTCGATCTCGGTGCCCCACTCCTGCTGGTAGCGAGAGTTGATGGCGCCCAGGTCGTCACGGATGCCCACACCCGTGGGGAAGCGGTCGATGCCGATGACGTCGGCGCCTTCCTCGGCGGCCGCCGCGACGACGAACATGCCGCCCGTGCCGCAGCCCACGACCAGGATGTCGGTGTCGTAGGTCGCGACGATCTCGTCGTCGGCGATCTGGGGCTCCTCGCCCAGCCAGTCGGGCGTCGTGCCCAGGATGGCGCCGTTTGCGGGCCAGCAGCTCTCGTCGGCCTCTTCGGCGTCCGCAGCGTCCTCTTCGGCCCCTTCGGCCTCGTCCGCCAACGCGGTGCCCGACACGGCGACCGCCCCTGCGGCCGCCATCGTGCCGCCGGCGACGATAAAGCTCCTGCGCGTGAGTTCCATATGCATGTCCTCTCTGTTTGGTCGGGCAGGCCGTCCCCCCGGCCCGCCGCAGTGCGGACTGACGGCCACATGGCGCCGCCGCCCGATGCGGTTCAGTGTAAACCTGGGTGTTGCACACAAGTCAAACGCCCTGCGCCCCGACGCCTCGCCACGGTGTCGGCAGCGGGATGCTACACTGGACGACCAGGGGGTTTGGACGTGCCTGCGCGGGGGTGCGGGGATGCAGGAGGCAAACGTGAAGTCGTACCGCATCGGCGAATTCGCCCGAAAAGTCGGGGTGTCTCCCGACTTTCTCAAGTACCAGGAAGAGCTGGGGACGGTGGCCGACGTCGACAAGACCTCCTCGGGCTACCGCTACTACTGGTTCGGCCAAACCTCGCGCATCTACGAGATCCTTCGCTACAAGAACCTCGGCTTCACGCGCCGGGAGATCCCCTCGCTCATCGGGGGCATGGGCATCGAGGAGATGGCCCGGGCAGTGGAGCGGCGCCGCGACGAGCTGCGCGGACAGGTCGACCACAAGCTTGAGCTGCTCGCCGCGATGGACGCCATCGTGCGCGACAGCCGGCGTTTTGCCCGGGCGCCCTACTGGCTGGTGACCGAGTGCGAGCCTTTTGACGTGCTGCCCCACAGCCGCAGGGACAGCTTTTTGGAGTACCCCGGCCTCGAGGAGCACGTGCGCCGGTGGACCCGCCTGCTGCCGGCCACCCAGCGCGCGCTCGTCATGCCGCGTGACGGGGACTACGTCTGGGGGCTGGGGGCCGAGCGGCCGTTTGTCGACCGGCACCGCGAACTGCAGTCGGAGCGCCTCGTCCACATGCCCGCCGGGCGCCACCTCGAGTGCTACCTGCGGCTGCCGCTCGACCACCAGGAGCTCATCGCCGCCGGGCCGCGCATCCCCCAGGCCGTCGGCGATATCATGAGCAGGCACGGGCTGCGTGCCGCAGGGGACACCTACGCCGTTTTGCATGCGTTCGTGCGAGAGGGCGACGCCGACGTGGCGCTGTTCAAGACACGCACGCCGGTGGAGGAGTGAGCGGGCACGGCGAGCCGTATCGGGAGCTGCCGGACCGGGTGGGGTAGGGCGCAGGGGCTACCCCACGACACCGCAGGGGCCCACGCCCTCGGCCTGCATCGCACGGTCGAGCTCGAGCTGTTCGAGGAAGCCGTAGCCGCCGGCGACGTTGACGCAGGCAATCCCGTGCTGCACGAGGATGCGGCATGCCAGGTAGCTGCGCAGGCCGCTCTGGCAGTGCACGTAGACCGGCGCGGGGGCTCCGGAAAGCTCGTCCAGACGCCCGCGCAGCTCGTCGAGGGGAATGTGCACGGCGCCCTCGACGTGCCCGCGCGCGTGCTCGCCCGCCGACCGCACGTCGAGCAGGACGCTCCCCGCAGGCCGCGCAAGCGCCTCGTCCCAGCGGACCTGCTCCACCAGGCCGTCGAGCAGGTTGCAGATCGCGTAGCCCGCCATGTTCACCGGGTCTTTGGCCGACGAATACGGCGGGGCGTAGGCCAGGTCGAGATCGGCCAGGTCGTGTGCCGTCATGCCCGCGCGCACCGCCACGGCAAGCACGTCGATGCGCTTGTCCACCCCGTCGCGCCCCACGGCCTGCGCGCCGAGGATGCGCCCCGACGGCCGCTCGAACACCACCTTGAGCGCCAAGGTCGCCGAACCCGGGTAGTAGGTCGCATGGCTCGGCGGCGACAGCAGCACCGCGTCGCAGTCGAGGCCGGCAGCGCGGGCCGCTTTCTCGGTAAGGCCGGTTGCGGCCAGGGTCGCGTCGAACGCCTTCATGACCGAGGAGCCCTGCGACCCGGCAAAGCGGCTCGGGATGCCGCAGACGTTGTCGGCCGCGACGCGGCCCTGCTTGTTCGCCGGCCCGGCGAGGGCGATAAGCGCGGGCGCGCCCGTCACGGCGTGCGCCACCTCGACCGCGTCGCCCACCGCATAGATGTCGGGGTCGCTCGTGCGCATGTGCTCGTCGACGCGGATCGCCCCGCGCAGGCCCAGTTCGAGCCCCGCCTCTCGGGCAAGCGCACTGTCGGGCGCCACGCCCACAGCGAGCAGGACCATGTCGGATGCCAGCGACTCGCACCCGTCGACGTGCGTGAAGATGCGCCCGCGCTCTTCGGAAAAGCCCGTGACGGCGGCGTTGAGGGCAAGGCGCACGCCGCAGGCGCGCAGGCGGTTGTGCACCAGGGACGCCATGTCGGCGTCGAGCGTGGGCATCACATGGCCGCCCCGCTGCACGACGGTGACCTCCAGGCCGCGCTTCACCAGGTTCTCGGCCATCTCGAGCCCGATAAAGCCGCCGCCCACCACCGTGGCGGACTGCGGTGCACACGCGTCGATGAAGTCGGCGATGGCGAAGGCGTCTTCGACCGTGCGCAGGGTGAAAAGCCGCTCGGCGCCGATGCCGGGAACCGAGGGCACGACCGGCTTCGCACCGGGCGCGAGGATGAGCTTGTCGTAGGGCTCGCGGTAGACGGATCCGTCGTCGAGGCGACGGACCGTCACCGTCTTGGCGGCGCGGTCGATCGCGACGACCTCTTGGCGCACGCGCACGTCGATGCGGAAGCGCCGGCAGAAGCTCTCGGGCGTCTGCAGCGCAAGTTTGGAGCGCTCCGCGACGACGCCGCCCACGTAGTAGGGCAGCCCGCAGTTGGCGTAGCTCACGTAGCCCGTACGCTCGATGACGACGATTTCGGCGCACTCGTCGAGCCGCCGCAGCCGCGCCGCGGCCGTCGCCCCGCCCGCCACGCCTCCAACGATGACCACCTTCATGGGACACCCCCGGTTTCACAGTCGGCCCGCGGAACCCGGCCGATCCGTCCAGGCGGCCGGGTACGATGCGGCCGATTGTACCCCAGGGGCACGCGGGGCACCCCTACCGCACGGAGCGCCGGGGAACGATTCCAAGAACGTGCACCTCGTCGTCGGCATCGCTGCGCCGATAGATAAGGTCGTACCGATAGACCGCGACCTTGAGGCAGCCGGGGCCGTAGGCCGATCTAAGATACGGCTCGAGCAGCGCCGACCCAACTCCGGGAAACACCTCGACCGTCTCGAGCTTGGCCCACGCCTCCTCGGCAACAGCCTCGTCGAGACCGGCCAGTTCGTCCAAAAAGGTATTCGTCAACAGCAGCCTAGCCACGGACGGCCCTTCTTTCGGCAAGCGCTTTCCTGCCAGCCTCGATGCCGACCACATAGTCGCCGTTTTTGATGTCCCGCGTCCCACGCTCAATGGCGTCGGCGACGCGATATTCATAGAACGCCTGCTCCCGGGCCGCCTCGATTTCGCGTCGATAGACCTCCTCCGAGCAGAACACGTAGGCCCCTGTGCCGTTCTCGGTGATGCGGACGAGACCCTCTTGCGCCGCACGCTTCACTTCTTTGGGCTTGTCGCGTAAGGCGGTTGCCGAATAGATTGCATCCATATACGTAGCCTTTCATGTAGCCAATAATGCACACTATTGGCTACATTATATCAGGCATTCGGCGCCCGTGGAAATTCTTGCCAACCGATGACAACGATGATGGTGATGATGATAATGATTGCAGCGGCGACCCGAACCGACCGCGACCGACGAACCGCATGCGACCGCAGGAGGGCCCATGGGCATACCCATAAGCATCAAGACGCTGCTCGAAGGCAGCGCGGTCGAGCTGCCCTTCGACGACCGCCCCAACCACGGCGCCGACCTCGACGACCTAAACGTCACCCTTATCAAGGAATATCTCAAAGAAATCGGCAGCTCGCTCTACGAGACGGCCGACACCATGCCCTTCGACGACCTATGCCTGAGCATGAACATCGCCGTCGGCCCCGCCGAATATATCAAACCCAAGAACGTCGGGCTTTTGTTCTTCACGCCCGACCCGGCCCGGTTCTTCCCCTGCACGCAAATCGACGTGGTCGAGTTCCCCGACGGCCTGGGCGGGGAACGCATCGTCGAGAGCACCTTCACCGGCCCGGCAGACGTCCCGGGCACCCGGTGGGCATCGCCGGGGCGCTCGGGCGCGGGCTCCCCCTCGGAGGCGGACCGGCTGCTCGCCTACTTTGCGGACAACCCGACGGCGACCATCGCCCGCGCCGCCCACGACCTCGGCGTGTCCACTTCAACCGTGAGCCGCGCCATCAGCGCGCTCAAGCTCGAAGGGCGCCTCGTGCGCGAGGGGTCAGCGCGCAGCGGGCGCTGGGCCGTGCGGTAGACAGGACGAAGGGCGAACCTTCCGGCGGCGCCGGTTCGGCGGCAACCCCATCCCTATGCCTCGGCATACGCGCGCAGCCGCCCCTCAAGAAGGTCGATCAGCTCCGCCCGGCTGTGGGTGCCGGTCTTGCCGTAGATGTTGCGCAGGTGGGTCCGCAGGGTGCTCTCGGTGATGCACGCAACCCGGCAGATGCTCGGGTTGTCGCGGCGCTGAACGACAAACAGGGCGATCTCGCGCTCACGCTCGGAAAGGCCCAAATCGGCAACGGCTGCGGCCAGCTGGCCGAGCGTCGCGTCTTGCACATCGAAGACGGAGGCCGCCGGCACGGTGCCCGGAAGGTTCGCCCCGAGCAGGTCCCCGGCATACCCGCCCGCGTCGCCCCGGGGAGCAAGGAGCCGGGCGACGCTCCCTTCGTCCATGACGAACGCCGAGGCGAAGACCGTCACGAAAATGATGGCGGCCGCAGTGACGGGCAGCGAGACGCTCGACAGGTCCACGACCGAGCAGAGCGCCTCGCTCATCGTGCTGCACAGCGTGAGGGCGATCTGCCCCACGGCGAACACGCACGCACCGCGCTCGACATCGCACGACCCCATGCGTCCCCACAGCGTCCAGGTGAAGATGCGAAAGAACGCCCACGCCGTCCCTATCGCAAGCGCCTCGTAATACTGGCGGCCCGGCTGCAAGACCAGCGTCAGCAGCAGGCACCCGATGACGAGCGGCGTGATAAGGCGGTAGAGCAGGGTGAAGTTCCCATGCCGCCGACGCGTCGCAATGGCCGCGACCACGATGGCGCACGAGACGGCGATACCCGCGATGAGCGTATAGACCTCGGTGGAGACCTCGGTCTTGGTCTCCGAGAGGTGGTTGGTCGCCACGAAAATCGCACCGAGCACGCCCGTGCCGACGAACAGGCGGACAGGAACGCGGGAAAGCGCCCCCGCCTCAGAATCGCCCTCTGCGGGCCTCGGCCCTTCGGCACGCACGGCTCCTTCCGAACCCCCGCCGCCAGACCGCAGCCCGCACAGCATGTCGCGGCGCAGCACCGCAAGCACGGCACCAGACAGCAGCGGCAGCACGGGACGGAACGCCAGCGCGGCAAGCGGGTCCAGATTCGCCACAAGGAGGCAGAGGCCGAAGGAGGTGCCGTACCCCGCCGCCACACAGGCAAGCATGCGCTCCGGCCTCACCCGGCACAGCATCTCGCCCCATAGGACGACAAAGGCCGCGCTCGTACCGTACAGCACCCGGCCCACCGCCACGCCGGCCATAGCCGGCGGGTCGCTCAGCCATCCCGAAAGGTACAGCACCGCCGTGCCGACGGCCGGGCCCAGCGATGCGAGCGCCACCGTCCACGGGCGCCTCAGCAGCGAACCGGTGCGCCGCGCCAGGACGGCAAACAACGCGAGCAACACGACAAGCAGCGTCGTGCCCGCATAGCTCCAGGAGGAAACGGCCTCTTGAACACCTTGCATCGGCTCGGGAAACAGCGTCGGCGAGATATCGACCGTCTGCCACCCCAGGTAGCAGCCGAGCCCCACGGCGACCAACGCGGCGAACGAGACGTCGAAAGCCGGGCCCGACGCCGAGGCATCCGGGCAGACCGGGCTGCCAGCCACCTCGCCGGCGTCGCGCACAGCCCCGACCCTCTGCGCATCGCACGTCCGCATCATTTTTTGCCTTTATACCAAAGAATGCCCGTTCGAACACCTTGTTGCAAGCGCGATACCTCGTAGTCTACCTCAACGCTACCTCACGCTTCACGGCATTTACCTCGTCCGGCGTATAGGAACGGCGGGCGCCGCAGGCTATTGATGGCGAATGTATCGCGGCCGCCGGTCCGCCGTCCAGCACAGCCCGGCACGGCCCGCCCAAACACCGACTGCAAGGAGGCCCCACCATGTACGCACGTACCAACCAGATGGACCGCCGCCATTTCTTCCGCGTCCTGGGCACCGCCGGGGCCGCTGCCGCCGTCGCTGCGGCCGGTGCCGGAACCGCCCTGGCCGACGAGCCTGCCGCTGCTGCCCAGGCGCTCGGCGATTCCGACGTCAACTTCTCCCAAGAGGTCGACGTGCTCGTCTGCGGCGCCGGCATCTCGGGCATGATGGCCGCCTATGAGACCGCCAGCGCCGGCCTGACCACGCTTATCGTCGAGCAGAACGGCTTCTACGGCGGCGACGCCATCTATTCGGCCGCCTGCATGATGAGCACCACCGCCCGCCTCACCCAGGAGGAGCGCCCCGAGAAGTACTCCACCGTAGAAGATCTGCGCGAGCTTTTCGCCCCGTACTACGAGGACGACGAGGCCGGCCTCGACCAGCTCATGCTGCTGCAGGAGTGGGGCGGCAAGTGGATCGACCTGCTGCACTACGACTGGGGCTACCAGTTCCAGCCCAAGATGGAAGGGCCGTACCAGCAGGCGTTCTTCCCCCAGGGCGGCATCTGCACCATGTCCGACGTGTTCGTCCTCATGGACGAGAAGCTCACCGAGGCCGGCGCCACCTACCTGTACGACGCGACCCTCAAGTCGCTGATCGTCGACGAGGCGGGCACCGTCTCGGGCGCACGCTTCACCGCGAAGGACGGCAGCTACGTCGACATCAAGGCCACGGCCGTCATCCTGGCCTGCGGCGGCTACGCCTCCAACCAAGAGTGGATGACCCAGTACGCCTCGGACACCGCCGACCTGGGCTGCATCGTGTCGGGCCGCACCGGCGAGGGCATCAAGGCAGGCCTGGCCGCCGGCGGCCAGCTGTCGGGCATGGTGAGCCCCGGCAACCTCAACCCGCGCTACGAGGCGGGCCACATGCTGGGCATGCACTACCCCATCCTCGCCCTGCTTCCCAACGGCAAGCGCTTCTACTGCGAGACCGCCGTGCACGACGCCGCGACCGGCTGCCTGAACAACGGCCGGCACGAATGGTGGAGCATCTGGGACGACACCGCCCAGAACGGCGTGGATTCCGAGGTCATCAAGCACGCCGGCGACAACGTCAAGACCGCCGAATCCATCGAGGAGATGGCCGAGGGCATGGGCATGAGCGTCGACATCCTGCAGGCCGCCTTCGACGACTGGAACCAGATCTGCGAGAACGGCGAAGACCCCGACTTCGGCCGCACGCTGTTCCTCCAGCAGCTTGAGCCGCCGTTCTACTACCTGCTCAACGTGCCGGTGCGCTACAAGAGCAAGGGCGGCCTGGCCGTGAGCAACCGCTTCGAGGTCGTCGACGCCGACGGCAACCCCATCCCCGGCCTGTACTCCTGCGGCTGCAACGCCGGCACGGAGGACATCGTCCCGGCAGCCGGGTCGGGCATGATCGTGGGCACGAGCGTCGCCGAAGATCTGGCGTAAAACAGAAACACCAGGACCGGGAGGATCCGGTCATAGACAAAGCCCAGCGGCGCCCCGGAGCATCCCATGCCCCGGGGCGCCGCCATATTGCGAGAACGAAACGCCTGCTTCGTCACAAAGGCACGGATAACGGCTTCGCCCGTCGCCCTCCATCTCCCCGCTACCCCTCCGCCGCCTCGATAACCGCCGAGTGCTCCTTCGTCTTCGCGTCGTAGGTGATGCCCACCAGCACGACGCGCCCGCCCCAGCCGCGCAAAACGGCGGGGTAGTCGCGCTCGCGTATCTGGCACAGCGCCGCGTCGACCGGCTTGCTCCACTTGAGCTCCACCACCAGGGCGGGCAGCGGCGACGTCTTTTTGGGGAGGAACACCACGTCGGCGTACCCGTGGCCGCTCGGCAGTTCCTGAATCGTCACATAATGGTCGGCCGCCGAGATGTACGCCGCCCGTACGACCGCGCGCAGGGCCTGCTCGTCGTTGTAGAACAACGGTGCGCATCCCGCATCGTGGGCGCGTTGCAAGGCGGCGGCCACATACTCCGCGTCGCCCGCCACCGTCCTGCGCAGCAGAAGGTCGGACTCGCGGATGATGCGGGCCGTCTCGGCATGACGGCCCACCTCGACCGCGTCGCGAAACACAAGGAGGATCTCCTCGTTGGGGATGCGCACGGTGCCGCTTTCCTCGTCATAGGCGAGGTAGCCAAGATGCACGAGCAGGGTAAGCACGTCGTCCTTCGTCTCGATGGAGGTCATGTCGTTCTGGAACCGGCGCGGGTTTACCGGCAGGCTCGCACCGCCGATCATCTGGACAACGTCCTGCTGCAGCCCGTCGAAGTCCATGTCTATGTAGACGCGCAGGCTCTCGTATGTCTCCGACGAGGTCCAATAGCTCCCGAGCGCCCGGTTCTTGACCGCCTCCATCACCGAGCAGGGGTTGTAGACGGCCCCGACGCCCGGCAGCTCGTACCCGTCGTACCAACGGCGCATCTCGGCAAAGTCCATGCCGCTTGCAGCGCACAGCCCTTGCACCTCCTCCTCGGTGAACCCGACGTAGGGGGCAAACCGGAACGGGCGCACCATCGTGTACTCGCGAAAATCCGAGACGGCCGACTGCGTGCCGTACTTCTTGATGGGCAGGATGCCGGTCATGTAGGCGCCCTCGACCGCCTCGCCGGTCAGATTGGCGTTCTTGAAGAGCGTCCGCAGGAACATCACGTACGTGCGCTGCGCGTCCTCGTCGTCCTTCGCTTCGCGGAACACCGCATCCCATTCGTCGATGACGAAGATGAAACCGCGCCCGGTGTGCCGAACGACGTTGAGCAGGGTTTCCTCGAGCGTCTCGCCCTCGGGTGCCTGGGGAAACTCGCGACGAAGGTCGTCAACGAGAGCCCGACGCACGGCGGGAACGACACGCCCCCCGACGGTCGCGGTGAAGCCCGTCATGTCGAGGCGGATGACGTCGTGCGCGTTGAGGTGTCGCTCGAAGTCGGGGCGCCCGGCGACGGCGAGGTCCGCGAACAGCCCGCGCGACGAGCATCCCCGCGAATAGTAGGCGACGAGCGCCTCCGCGGCGTACGACTTGCCGAAGCGACGGGGGCGGCTGACGCAGACGAGTTTGTCTTTTGTACTCAGGACGTCATTCATCAGCCCGATGAGCCCGGTTTTGTCGATATAGATGCCCCTGCGCGCTTCGGAGAAACCTTCGTTCCCCGGGTTAACGTACGTGCCCATGCCAACCTCTTCCGCCGGTAGGGCCATTATACGGCGCTGGCCAAAAGCTCCCGGCGTTTGCGGCGCAGGTGCACGAAACAGGACAATCCCCGGCCGCTCCGCGGGCTTTTATCCTCGCTCGATATCGTTGAGCAGCGCAATCAGCTCGCGGCGGCTGTGTACGTCCATCTT
>CAZUFB010000041.1:7141-19062 GCA_964619775.1 uncultured Coriobacteriaceae bacterium | reverse complement strand
CATCCCCTTCTGTTCTGCCCTTTTCTGTCATCAAGCGGATGATGAAATGGGCGGTAATGGAAAAGAAGACGGATGGATTCACAGCCACAGAAAAGGCGGTGACGGAAGAGCTGTGCGATGCCATACTTGAGTTGCTTACCAAGTCCTACGAGGTCCACATGCTCGACTTTCTCTGCGACGCGGAAAACTATTTGGGCATGACGAAGCAAGATTTTGCCCCGTGGGGTGGTCGCATAGTGCTGATCCCTTCTGAAGACGATACCGCCTTCACTCCAGCCTGTAAGCAGGATCTGATTGACTTGATGCCAAACCCGACAATAGTCACGAATTTGACCGGCGGGCACTTGGCGCTGCTGGTGCGGTTGGAACGGTATGCGGATTTGGCGTCGCAATGCATCAAGGCACGGGCATGATGAGTGGGATTCCCGTGTCCCGTGGGGAACGGCCCACGGGATACAAGGGCCGGTTGCGCGGTGCCGACCTTCCGCGCGCTTACGGGTGCGCACGAAGTTTTCGTAGGGTCTATTCTCGTAGCGGAATGTCAAAAATGTATCGGCGTCATCGCGCTCTCTGATGCGTTGCGTCCGGAAGCGAAAGACATGGTTTCCCGTCTTTCTGGTATGCACACCCGCACCGTTTTACTTACCGGCGACCACCAAAAAACGGCTGATTATTTTGCACAGAAGGTCGGGATATCCGAAGTCCGGGCAGAGTTGCTGCCAGAAGAAAAAGTGCAGAGCATCGAGAAAATGCAGGCAGAAAACCACAAGGTTTGCATGATTGGCGACGGTGTCAACGACGCGCCTGCTTTGAAAACCGCTGATGTAAGCGTGGCGATGGGAAGTATGGGAAGCGACATTGCCGTAGACGCTGCCGATGTTGCCCTGATGAGCGACGATATTTCTAAAATCCCGTATCTGAAACGGTTGTCTAATGCAACGGTAAAGACAATCAAGGCAAGCATCACCCTGTCCATGTGCATCAACTTTTTTGCAACAGTGCTATCGCTCATGGAAGTATTAACACCTACCACCGGGGCGCTGGTGCACAATGCGGGCTCCTGTTTTGTTGTGCTAATTGCCGCGCTGCTTTATGACAGAAAGTTCGAGTAACGTGCATTGCAAAGCCAGGCGAGCCAGTCGACGGCCAAGACGAACGGCGCATTTTATGTTGCGCCGTTGACGGCCCCGTCCGCTTTTGCCGGCAGGCAATCAAGGGGCGACAGCAGGGAGTGATGCCGCCCCATAGCCTGCTCGTCCTGTCCACACTCGCAGGGCTTGCCGGTGCCGTGGGAATGCACCACAGGTGCGTATCACATGGACGGAACCTTGAGGCCCTATGCGGGGATCGTGAAAGGCGCATCGGAGAAGAGGCTGCTTGTGGGCGGCATTCTGGGTTCGGTGTCTGCGCTTCCTGGTGCTGCTCGTCTGGGTTTCGGCGTGATCCGACGAGTATTGCCGGTTGGAGCGGTCCGCGATGTCGGACTGTGCAAGAACAAAAAGGCGGGCACCTCTACAAAGAAAGGTGTCCGCCTCATCCTACGCTGGTGGAGGCGCGGAGAATCGAACTCCGGTCCACAGCCTTCCCCTGAGGGGCATCTCCAGGCTCAGATGCCGTTTGGAGTCTCGGTTGCCTCCCATACGGCGTCAGACGGTCGGCAACCCAGCCCGTTCGGTCTTAGCGCGCGCCATACAGGCTACGTGCGCGCGAGCAGTCCTCATGGATGACGTCGCACCGAGGCTGAGGACGGACCCCGGCTTGACGTCGCTGGCTAATTAAGCAGCGAGGGCAAAACGCTGATTCTTGTCATTTATTTTGACAAGGACCCCTGTTTAACGTGGTGAGGAGACCACGGCCTGCTTCCCCTCTCAGGAAAACCATGTCGAAACCAGTCGCCCCCGTGTTTCGGGCGCTGCTTCCACCCTTTCAAGATGCACGCGGCACGTCGTTCCCATGCCGTGCCGCCGGTTGCGCCGGCAGCAGGAGGATTTGCCATGCCGTGGAAACTGCATCTTAATAGGCGTCCCAGCGTCTGTCAAACAGTCTGGTAGACAAGGGGACAACGTTTGCTCGAGCTCACGAACCCACCATCGGAACCATCAAAAAAGGCCGCCCGTCCGCAGACAGGCGGCCCTGCTTGTTGGTTGTCGTTGTCGCGCCCGTGCGGCGGCGCCTGCCGTTTGGCAAACTCGCCTGCACGGGCTGCGGTTTATCCCGTGCCAAGCACCACCGTTATGTCGCCCGACACGCTCCATGTGGTTCCGGCCGCCTCGCAGGAGACGCCGAGCAGGTCGGCGATGGCCTGCGCGTTGTCCGCCTGGGTGATGGAGTCGTACACCACCACGGTTTCCTCGACCGTGGTGTTGGCCACGCCGCCGTCTTCGGCGGTCCAGCCGTTGGCCTGCAGGGTCGCCACGACGTCGGACGTGCTTGCCGTCCCGCCCGAGGCGTCGCGCACCACCACGGTGGTCTCCTCAACGGTCGCCGCGTCCTCTCCGTGCTCGGCGTTGTTGATGTCGTCGGTCACCGAGACGTAGCCGCTGTCGGTGTCGGGCTTTTCGCCGGCGTCGACCTGGGCCATGATCGCCTGCCATGCCTCGTCGTCCGAGATCTCGTACCACAGGCTGTTCTCGTAGACCGAAGTGGTGGGGTTGGCGGTGGAGTAGACGTCGTTGTCTATGTCTATGCCGTACATGGCCAAAGCGAGGCTGATGATTTCGTCGACCGTGAAGTCGGTCGTGACGTAGTCCGCGAGGATGCTGATCGTCTCCACCATGGTGGCGGGGCTCGACGACATCAGCTTCTCGATGATGGCGGCGATCAGCAGGCGCTGGTGGGCGCTGCGGTAGCGGTCGCCCGAGCCCATGTCGTCGTAGGCGTGGCGAGAGCGGGCGAGGATCATGGCCTGTTCGCCGGTGAGGGTCTGCAGACCGGCGGCGAGGTACCAGCCGGTGTACCAGTCGTCGATCTCATAGGGCACGTTGACCTCGATGCCGCCGAGAGCGTCGACGATGGCGACGAGGCCGTCGATGTTGACGGTGGCGAAGTGGGTGATGGGTACGCCGGCAAACTCGCTGACCACCTCGATCGCCTTGGACACGCCGCCCAGCGCATACGCCGCGTTGATCTTTTGCTGGACGCCGTCGATCGTGACCTGGGTGTCGCGCAGGATGGACACCATCGTGATCTTCTTTTCACCGGGGTCGATGCGCACCAGGATGATCGTGTCGCTGCGGTAGCTGGAATCCGAGGTTCCGTACAGGTCGGACTCGTCTCCGTACATGCGGCTTTCGTCCGAGTCGATGCCGAGTACGAGCATGTAGAAGGGTGTGGTGTCGGTCCACTCGCTGGCAAGCGACATGGCGGTGGCCTCCTGGTCGGCCAGGACGGCCTTGATCTCTTCGGTGACGCCTTCGTTGAGGCGGCTGCCGATGGAGTTGATGAACCCGATGGCGCTGGCTGCGGCCACACTCGCGCCCACCACCACGGCCGCGACCAAGGCGATGACGACGCCCAGCGCGATGCTGCGCTTGCGTTTGCGGCCGGCGGCCACCTGGGTGTAGCGCGCGCCGCCGCGCACGCGCGAGTAGGGAGCCAGCTCGCGTCGCATTGCGACCGGGGTGCCGCCGCGCGACCGCAGGCCACCCCCCTGCGAATGTCCGTGCGAGGCGTTGACGTAGTCCATGCGAAGCTCCTAACGATGGTTCGAGCAGGTTATCGGAGGAAGGGGCGCGGCCGTGCGAGGGGGCTTGGGGCCCCGACGGTCAGCGGGCCTCTTCGGGCACGGTGACGATCGGAGGAAGGTCGCCGCCCGCCGCGAGGAGCGCCCCAAGGTGCATCGCCGCGCGTGCGAGGCGGGAACGCGGATGGCGGGTTATCTGGGAGAGCGGGCGGTTGGCGGGGTTGAGGACGACAAAGCTCGTCACGCCCAGCGACGCGCCCACCTCGGCGAGGGCCTCGTCCATCGTGCCGACGAACGCCACAAGGGGCACGCCGGCGCGCTTGCAGCGCCGCGCGATGCCCGAGACCACTTTGCCGTGCAGGCTCTGGGCGTCGAAACCGCCCTCGCCGGTCACCACGAAGTCGGACTGCGCCAAACGGCCGTCGAACCCGAGCCGGTCGAGCAGCACGTCGATGCCCAGGCGCGGCTCGACGCCGAAGAACGCCGCCATGCCCGCGCCCATGCCGCCCCCCGCCCCGCCGCAGCGCAGGGAGAGCAGGTCGACGCCCAGGTCGCGCTGCACGACGGCGGCCAGGTGGGCGAGGTTGTCGTCGAGCTCGGCGACAACCGTGGGCAGCGCGCCCTTGCCCGGGGCGAACGCGGCGCTTGCGCCGAGGGCCCCGCACAGCGGGTTGTCGACGGCGCACAGCGCGGTGATGGAGACGCCCTCGAGCGCGGGGTCGATGCCGCCGACGTCGATGGACTCGAGGGACGACAGCGTGGCGCCCGTGGGGTCGAACGGCTCGACGTAGCGGTCGAGGAAGCGCACGCCGCACGCGCTGGCCGCGCCCGCCCCGCCGTCGGTGGTGGCGGAGCTCCCCAGGCCCAGCAAGATCTCGGTGCAGCCGCGCCGGGCGGCGTCAAGCAGCAGCTCGCCGACGCCGCGGGTGGTCGCCTTGCTCGGGATGAGGCCCTCGGGGGCGAGCCGTGCGCCGCACGCCGCGGACATCTCGATGACGGCGCACCCGTCCGACAGCACGGCGTAGCTCGCGCGCACCGGAGTGCCGGACGGGCCGGTCACCCTGGCTTCCACCAACTCGCCGCCGACCGTCGACAGCAGCGCCTCGACGGTGCCGTCGCCGCCGTCGGCCATCGCCATGCAGCGGGTCCGGGCATCCGGGACGGTCGCGCGCAGCGCCTCGGCGACGGTGCGGCCCGCCTCGACGGACGAGAGCGTGCCTTTGAAGGAGTCAGGCGCGATAAGGAAGCGTGCCATTGCAGTCACCGCCGTTCAGTCAGCCGCCGCGCGCGGGGTGCGCAACGGTGCGAAAACGGACATTAACTTACTAATTCTATGCGCGCATCCGCAAAACCGGACATCCCGCCACCGTCCTTTCAGCCAATCTCCCGACACCTTAAGGCGTGCCAAAAGGCTTTCAGCTTTCGCGTCGCCGACCCTGTCGGCGCCTGTCCCGGCGTCCGCCTTGGAGGTAGCTTGTGGCGGCGGGGGATGTGCGCCCGCGCGATGCGCGCTGCGATACAATGGTGCGGTCTGCAGGGCGCCGCGGCGGTTTTCGCGGCGCCGGCGCCAAAGCCAGGACACGGCGACGGAGGGCGGCTCATGGCGGTTTCCACATACGCGAAGGGGGAGGAGGCCTTTACGGCGTCCCCGGCGCAGAGCGCGTCGTTTTGCACGCTGCCGCCCGACAAGAACGAGCCCATCGGCATCTTCGACTCGGGGATGGGCGGTCTCACGGTGGCGCGCGCCATCAGCACCACGCTGCCCGACGAGTCCATCTACTACGTGGGCGACACCAAGCGCTGTCCTTACGGCGTGCGCGAGCCCGACGAGATCCGCACCTTCGTGCGCCAGATCGGCGCGTGGTTTTCGCGCCGGTCGGTCAAGCTCATCGTCATCGCCTGCAACACCGCTACCGCGGCGGCCCTGCCCCTGGCGCAGCGCACGTTTGACGTGCCGGTCATCGGCGTCATCGCGCCCGGTGCCCGCGCCGCCATCCAAGCAAGCGTCAGGCGCCGGGTGGGCGTCATCGCCACGCCGCTCACCATCGAGAGCGACGCCTACGCCCGCGCCATCCACCAGATGGACGCCGGCGTGCGGGTGTTCTCGCTGGCCACGCCGCGCTTCGTGCCCCTCGTCGAGGCCGAGCTGGCCACGGGTCGCCATATCCACGAGGACTGGCGGCGCGACCGCGACGTGTTCATGACCCCCGAG
Source organism: uncultured Coriobacteriaceae bacterium (assembly GCA_964619775.1). Classification (GTDB taxonomy): domain Bacteria; phylum Actinomycetota; class Coriobacteriia; order Coriobacteriales; family UMGS124; genus CAZUFB01. The sequence goes on along the minus strand of CAZUFB010000041.1, from coordinate 13,168 downwards.
GCGCGCGCCGTGGTGGCCGAGGACCTCGCCCCCCTCAAGGGCGTCTCCATCGACACCCTCGTGCTCGGCTGCACGCACTTTCCGCTGCTCACCCTGCCCATCCGCGAGGTCGTTGGCCGCGAGGTGCACATCGTCAGCTCGGCCGAGGAGACCACGCGCGAGGTGGTGGCCACCCTGCGCCGCCGCGGGCAGCTCGCCCGGCCCGGCAGCCTCGTGCGCCACCGCTTCGCCACCACCGGCGACGACATCGCCACCTTTGCGGCGGCCGGGCAGTTCATCTTCGGCCGGCCGCTCGCGAGCGTCGAGCACATCGACATCGACGACCTCGAAAGCCTGGCGCGCTGAGCCGCGCCGCCTTCGGTGCCCCGTCGACCGGACAGCCAACCTACCAGGAAGGATGCGTCTCCCATGACCCCAACCGCCGACGAAAGCCTCAAGGCCGTGCGCTCTTACGGCCGCCCCGAGGACGGCCTGCGCCCCGTGACCCTCACGCGCGGCGTCATGCCCCACGCCCTCGGCTCGTGCCAGGTGGAGTTCGGCGCCACCAAGGTGCTGTGCGCCGCCACCGTCGACGAGGGCCTGCCCGGCTGGCGCCAGCGCTCCCACGCCGGCTGGATCACCGCCGAGTACGCCATGCTGCCTTGCTCTACCGGCACCCGCAGCCGCCGCGAGACGGGTGCGCGCAAGGGCCGCTCCATGGAGATCGAGCGCCTCGTCGGCCGCGCCCTGCGCACCGTCTGCGACCTCAAAGCCCTCGGCGAGTACACCGTCACCGTCGACTGCGACGTGCTCAACGCCGACGGCGGCACCCGCACCGCCGCCGTCACCGGCGCCTGGGTTGCGCTGCACGACGCGCTCATGGCCTGGGTCGACGCCCGCAAGATCCCCCGCCTGCCCCTCATCGACCAGGTCGTGGCCGTCTCTGTGGGTATGGTCGCGGGCCGCGTGCTGCTCGACCTCGACTACGCCGAGGACTCCCAGGCCGAGATCGACATGAACCTCGCCTACACCGGTCGCCACGAGTTCGTCGAGGTTCAAGGCACCGGCGAGCGGACCCCCTTCGGCCGCGACCGCCTCAACACCCTGCTCGACTACGGCGAGAAGGGGCTGAAGGAGCTGCTGGCCGTCCAGGGCTCCTGCGTCGGCTGGGGCAAGTAGGGGGTCGCGGAGGGCCTTCCCGCGGTGGTGCGGGAGGGGTGCGCGGATCGGACGGAAAACGGCGCGAAGGGCCGAAGGGCCTTTCCGGGGGCTTTCGCGCAAAGGACGGGACGGGAGGTCTCGCATGGTGCAGGAAGAGACGGGCGCGTCGCTGGCCGACGCCGTCGGCGACGGCGTGGTGGTCGTGGCGAGCAACAACGCCCACAAGGTCGAGGAGATCAAGACGATCCTGGGGGCCGTGCTTCCCCGGGCGCAGTTCAAGGCGATGGGCGAGATCGGCGGTCTGCCCGAGCCGGAGGAGACCGGCGACACCTTCGAGGAGAACGCCTTCATCAAGGCCGAGGCCATCCACGCCGCCACCGGCCTGCCCACCGTGGCCGACGACTCGGGCCTCGTGGTGGACGCGCTCGACGGCGCGCCCGGCGTCTACTCGGCCCGCTACGCCGGCGTCCACGGCGACGACGCCGCCAACAACGCCAAGCTGCTGCGCGAGCTTGAGGGCGTCGCGGCGCAAGGGCGCACGGCGCGCTTTGTGAGCTGCGTGGCCTTTGTGGCCGACGACGTGCGCACCTGCGGCATCGGCTTCTGCGAGGGCGCGGTGGGATTCGAGGGGCGTGGCGAGCACGGCTTCGGCTACGACCCGCTTTTCTTGCCCGACGACACCCCCGGCAAGACGATGGCCGAGCTGACGCCCGACGAGAAGAACGCCGTCTCGCACCGCCGCCACGCCATCGAGGCGCTGGCCGAGGAGCTGGGCCGCATCCGGGCGTAAGGCGGCCCCTGCGGGCGCGGCGGCACCGGGGCGGGTTTGCCCGCGCCGCCGCGCCCGCCTTTTACGCCAGCTCGGCGAGCAGCGCCTCGACCTTGTCGCGCACCTGCGGAAACGCCCGCAGCGGTTCGGGCGCCCCCTCGTGGCCTGCGATGTGCTTCTCCATCCACACCATGTCGCGCCAGGCTCCGAGCTTGTAGCCGCACGCCTCGAAGCGCCCCACCATGCGGTAGCCCATGTGCTCGTGAAAGCCCACCGACCCGCCCTCGTCGGGCCAGGCGATGCACGCCTCGAGGTTGCGCACCCCCATCAGGCGGCACGCCCGCTCAAGCCCGTCGTACAGCAGGCGCCCCACGTGGCGGCCGCGTGCGGCGCCGTCTACGTAGACGGAGGTCTCGGCGGCCCAGTCGTAGGCCGGGCGGCCGCGGAACGCCCCGACGTAGGCATAGCCCAGCACACGGCCCTGCCCTCGGGCCCCGTCGCAGGCGACGAGGTAGGGATAGCGCTCCAGCGTGCGCGCGACGCGCCCTGCAAATTCCTCGACGCTCGGCACCTCGTACTCGAAGGTGATGTACGTTTCGCGGACGTAGGGCGCGTAGACGGCGAGCAGCGACGAGGCGTCGGCGGGGTCGGCGATGCGCAGGCTTGCGGCCGGCGCTGCGGTGGGGGACGGCATGGGGAGGCTCCTTCCTCGGGGTCTCGGGCGGGGTGTCCGGGGGACGAACGACTACGGCAGGTCGGTGTCGAGCCACACGGTGAAGGGGCCGTCGTTCACAAGCGCGACCTCCATCATGGCGCCGAACTCGCCGGTTTCCACACGGCCCAGGTCGCGGCGCACCAGCTCGGCAAAGTGTTCGTAGAGACGGAGGGCCTCGTCGGGCGTGCCGGCGGCGGTGAACGACGGCCGGTTGCCTTTCCTGCAGTCGGCGTAGAGCGTGAACTGGCTTACCACCAGCACCTCGCCTGCCACGTCGGCCAGCGCGAGGTTCGTCTTGCCCTGCCCGTCCTCAAAGACCCGCAGCTTGCGGATCTTGTCCCAGAGCTTTTGCGCCTGCGTCTCGGTGTCGTTGCGGCCCACGCCCAGCAAAACGAGCAGCCCGCGTCCGATGGAGCCGACCGTCTTTCCGTCGACGTCCACGCGGGCCTGGTTGACGCGTTGGATGAGTGCGCGCATGGTGGGCAGCCTCGCTTTCGGTCTGGGGCGGAGGGCGGTGGCGCGCGACGCGGCCTGCGGGCCGCCGGGTGCCTGTTTTGTGGGGTCGCCGGCTTGTTGCGACCGGCCTCGCCGTGCGGGAGATACTACACGGTAGCACAACGCGGCCCTGTCGCGCGCGGTGGGACCGCCGTGCCGTTGCGAACAATGTCCGGACAGAGAGAAGGAACCAGGCCATGGAAGCCAAGTTCTATCGCTGCAACCACTGCGGCAACATAGTTTTGATGGTCAAGGACGCCGGCGTCAACCCCGTGTGCTGTGGCGAGAAGATGGAGCTGCTCGCACCCGGTTCGGTCGACGCCGCCGCCGAGAAGCACGTCCCCGTCGTGAGCCAGATCTTGAACGGTCACGCCACCCGTGTCGAGGTCGGTTCGGTCGCCCACCCCATGGCCGAGGAGCATTTCATCGAGTGGGTCGCCCTGGTGGGGGAGGGGTGCGCGAGCATCCATTACCTCAAGCCTGGCGATGAGCCGACTAGCGACTTCTCCGGCGTCGCGCACGGTGCCGCCTACGCCTACTGCAACCTGCACGGTCTGTGGAAGGCCGAGTTCTAGTTCTGTAGCGGCTCACGCACTCCCCGTGCGCGTCGCCCTCGCGCGCCTCGCTCGGCAGTTCCAGAGGGCGCTCTGCAAGAACGGGACGCGACGAGCGGCCGGCCCGCCCTTTTCCCGAGGTGCGGCCGGCCGCTTCGGCTTTTCGAGGGTGCCTCCTCCCGTCCGACCCGGCCTTTCCTCCCGCCGCCTGCTCGAGTCGCGCCCCGCCTGTGCCTGCCCGTCTTTGCGCTCCCGCCCGTGTGAAGGCCGTGTGGAGGAAGGACGGCGGGGTGGGTTAACCTTGCCGACGCACAAGCCTGCTATCTTTGCACGGTACGGTTGCGGCCCCGGTCGGCCGGAGAGGGTGTGGTTTGGCCGGCAGGCGGGGTTCGCGGGGCACAAGCGGAAAGGTGGGGGCATACCGTGAAAATCGCGCTCGCGCAGGTCGGGTCGGTTCCTGGGGCCTTTGAAGGCACGGTCGAGCACATGTTCCAAACGGCCGTCCAGGCCCAGCGCTGCGGGGTGGACCTCGTGGTGTTCCCGGCCACGGTGCTGAGCGGGGCGTACCCGCTGGGACTGTGCGAGCAGCGGTCGTATCAGGCGGACCTGCTTGAGGCGGTCGAGGAGTTCGCGCGGCGCACGCCGGTGCCGGCCGCCGTGCCCGCCTACGTGTCGGACGACGACGCCGGCTACACCGAGGTGTTCCTGTGCGCCGACGGGGTCGCCTGCCCGCTGCGCCGCCGCGAGACCTACCTGCCGGGGGCCGTTTTCGACTCGTGCGCCGACGCGCCGGCCGTCTGCTCGGTCAACGGCGTGGCGCTGCGTTTCCTTGCGGGCGACTCCGACCTGCCGTCCGACGTGCCCTGCGACGCGGTGGTCTCGCTTGCGCCGCTGCCCTACTGCTGGGAAGACACCTCGACGCTGGGGGTCTACGGCGTCGCAAGCGGCTCGTTTGCGCCGCTGACGGGCGGCAGCCCCATGTGGTTCGCACTCGTGCAGGGAGTGGGTGCCTACGACGACGTGGTGCTGGCCGGCGGCAGCTTCGTCTCGACCCCCGTAGGCATCGTCGCCGCCGCCTGCCCGCTGTTCGAGGAGGGGCTGGCGGTGTGCGAGCTCGCGCCGGTCGCCTCCCCCGACGGGGAGGGCGGCGCGCCGTCCGAGCCTTATATCGAGCCGGTGGCGGGGACTCCGGTGGGGTGCGCCCTGGCCGACGTGCCTGCGCTTTCCGAGGACGAGCGGACCGGCTGCCTGTACCAGGCGCTTGTCGTGGCGGTGCGCGACTATGTGCGCAAAAGCGGTTTTTCCGACGTTGTCGTGGGCCTGTCGGGCGGTGTCGACTCGTCGGTCGTCGCGGCGCTGGCCGCCGACGCGCTGGGTGCCGAGCACGTCTTGGGCGTGCTGATGCCCGGCCCCTACTCGAGCGCCTCGTCGGTTGAGGACGCCCGCGAGCTGGCGGGCAACCTGGGCGTGCGCACCTGCGCCGTGCCCATCGCCGCGGCGTTCGAGGCGTTCGTGCCGCTGCTCGAGGACGCGCTCGGAGGCCCCTTCGAGGGTGTGGGGCGCGAAAACCTCCAGGCGCGCCTGCGCGGGACGGCGCTCATGTCGCTTGCCAACGCACGCGGGGCGCTCGTGCTCAACACCGGCAACAAGTCCGAGGCGGGCATGGGCTACTCCACGCTTTACGGCGACACGGTGGGCGCTTTCGCCCCGTTGGCCGATGTCTACAAGGGTGGCGTCTACCGGCTCGCCCGATGGCGCAACTCGCGTGGCCCGCTGCCGGTGATTCCCCAGAACGTGCTGGTCAAACCGCCGTCGGCCGAACTGTCCGAGGGCCAGACCGACGAGGGGTCGCTGGGTGCCTCCTATGCGGACATCGACCGCATCCTTACGATGCACGTGGAGCGCTCCCTCGACGCCGCCGACATAGCCGCCGCCGGCCTGGATGCCGCGCTGGTGAACCGGGTGCTTGCGACCTGCGCTTCCGCCGAGTACAAGCGTCGCCAGGAACCCTTCGGCCCGGTGGTGTCGCTGCGGCCTTTTGTGGACCGCGGGTGGCCCGTCGTGCTGGGTTGGCGCGACCGCGCCGACGCGGACGCCGCCGAGCAGGGTGCCGCGTGCGGTTGCGCGGGCTGCGACGGCGGGGAGTGCGACGAGGACGAGGCGTTCGAGGCCGCGGCCTCCCAGCGTCCCGGTGTGGACGACATGCTCGACGCGATGCTTGCCCGCGCCGTGCGCCAGGACCAGGTTGTCGCCATGGTGGGCGACGTGGCGTTCGGCGCGTTCGTCTCGGGCCGCGGCCCCGACATGGACGACTGCCTCGGCATGCCCCTGTTCTCGAAAAACTAGGGCGATCT
>CAZUFB010000041.1:0-7041 GCA_964619775.1 uncultured Coriobacteriaceae bacterium | reverse complement strand
GGGTTACCCCAAAGCGATTTCTGAGGCCTGCGTGCGGTGTGGACGGCTGAGAAGGCGGCGTGTTAGGCCGACTGGCTCATGATGGCCCAGATGACGATAATGGCGATGGCTGCGACGATGGCGGCCCCCGTGGCGACGGCGCGTTTGCGTCTCCGCCGTTCGGCGGCGGAGAAAATCTTGAACTTGTTGGTAGAGCGCTCCAGGTAGCGGTCGTAGTCGATGGTGCCCGTGCGATGTTCGGGCAGGGGGTGTGCCGGGCGCACGGCAGGGCGGCCCATCGGGTTGTGCGGAGACCTTCCCCCAAGCGGGCGACCGGTCGCGGGATCTCTGTTGGGGCTGCCGGGCGCCGATTCGCGGCGGTCGCGCGCACCGATCGGGGCGGCCTCGCCGCGAAGCGGCTCGTCGTAGCGCCTGTTTTGGTCTGCGTATGCCACGGATACTCCTTGCGCTCGCAGGGCATGTGCGCGGGCACAGGCCTGCCTGCCCGTGTGGAAAAGCATCGTACGCCGGTTCCCATAATAGCGCGCAGTCGCTCGGGAAAACACCCTTCAACGGGCGGTTTTGCCTGAAATGCCAGAATAGCGGCCCCATGGAGCCGGCTTGTGCGCAAGGGATGCCATATGGATATAGGAAATCTTATATATAGACGCTTAGATTACTTGCATGAAGAAATTGAGAAGACTATAACATCCGGTATGAGATTTGTTGCGCGGTGGCATAACAGAATCAGCCAATACAAGGACGCGCCCTCCAGGGCGTGCAAGGAGGAAATGGAAGTGGTACGTATGGCAGCAATGGTTCCCTATGGTCGTCTCAGCGCTCTCAATGACTGGTTCAACATGGTGAACGACCTGGTCGCCCCCGATTCGAACACCCGTGACGTGTTCCCGGCGTCCTTCTTGATGGACGTTCAGGAAAACGCCGACGGCTACGTGGTCGAGGCCACGATGCCCGGTGTCTCCCGCGAGGAGATCGACGTCGAGCTTAACGAGGGCCACCTCAACATCTCGGTCGACAAGAAGGATTCCGAGGAGGTTGCGAAACGCAACTACATCCATCGCGAGACCTCGTCCTACCGCGCCACCCGCAGCGTCTACCTCAAGGATGCCGACACGGCCGGCCTCTCCGCCTCGCTCAAGGACGGCGTCCTGACGGTGAACGTGCCCAAGCGCACCCAGAACTCCAGCGTCACCAAGATTCAGATCGGCTAGACCGACCTACGGCGGCCGGATGCCCTGCGGGGCGGTCCGGCCGCCGGGCTCGTTCTTTCCAAGGTCGTCTCTCTGTACGGCCCGGCGGCGTTTTCCTCTCTTCACGCCGCCGGCCGGACGCCCGGGAATCTGGCCTGGGCGCTTCTTCCCAAGTTCCCTCTCTCCTCTCTCTCGCGCCTTCGACGGTTTCGGCTGTCGGGGGCGTTTTTTGTGCGCGGTGTTTTGCGGCCGCCCTAAAAGCAGCTCAGCGGGATGGTTTGGCTTGCGACCATCACGCGCAGCTGACCGGCCTCGTCGGGGAGGTTGCGGCGTCCGGCGAGCAGGGCTTCGCGGCAGACCGTCGGGAGGTTGGTATGGCGGGAGACGTGCATGCCCACCACCGTCTGCGTGGCCGAGGTCGCGAGCCGGGGCAGCGCGGCGGCCGCCTGGCTGTTGGAGAGGTGGCCCGACTCGCCGGCGATGCGGCGCTTGAGGTGCGCGGGATAGCCGGGGTAGGCGGCGAGCATCGCAGGGTCGTGGTTGCTCTCGAGTGCGAGGATGCGGGCGTCGCGCAGGTGCTCGCCGGCCTCGTCGGTCACGCATCCCAGGTCGGTGCAGTAGCCGACCACGTCGCCGGCCCGCTCGAAACGGTAGCCCATGGCCTCGGCGGCGTCGTGGGGCACGTGGAAAGGGATCACGCGCACGCCGCACGCGTTGAAGGGCCGCCGGGCCTCCACGGGTTCGGCGGCCACGCCGCCCGCCGCGCGCCAGGCCTGGGAGGTGCGCGTGCCCTCGCTTGCGTAGACGGGCGCGGCGAACCTTTTTGCCGCGACGCGCAGGCCTCCGATGTGGTCGGCATGCTCGTGGGTCACCACGACGGCCCGGACGAGCGAGGGGTCGAGCCCGAGCGCCTCCATGCGCACGACGATCTGCCGGCACGAGATGCCGGCGTCCACCAGCACCAGCCCATCGGGGCACTCCACCACGCAGCAGTTGCCCTGCGAGCCGCTGCCCAGCACGTGCAGCCGCAGTCCGTCCGACTCCCAGGGGATGAGGCGCGTGTACGCCCCGAGCGTGACGCTGCAGCCGCCGACCAGGTCCGCCTGCGCGTCGGGACACGTCCGGGCGGGGGCGCATCCGGTGTCGCGGTCGGCGGTGGGCATCGTGCTTCCTCCTGGAGGATGGGATGTTTGCGGCTACAATGGGGCGTATGGCCCGGGTTTCGACGGGAGATTATCGCCCAACTCGGCGCGCGTGCGCGCGGCGGAGGCGGAGAGGAGCGCGTGTTCGCATGATTAACGCTTTGTCGGCCGACGCCCTGCCTCGACGCGGCACCTCGCCGGTCGTGCTCATGGTGAGCGGCGGGTCCGACTCCACGGCCATGCTCGTGCGCGCGGCGCGCGGCCTGCTCGACTTGGGGGACGGCATGGGCCTTGACCCGGCCGCGCTGCATGTGCTGCACGTCAACCACTGCCTGCGCGGCGCGGCGTCCGACGGCGACGAAGGGTTCGTGCGCGACCTGGCCGCCGGGCTCGGCGTCGCGTGCACGGTGCGCCGCGTCGACATGCCGGCGCTGCTGCGCGGCGGCGGCAACATGGAGGAGGTCGCGCGCGAGCGGCGCTACGAGGCCGCTTGGGGGCTGGCGGGCGCGTTGGCGGCCGAGGCGGGCGTGCCGCGGGAGAGCGCGCGCATCGCGGTGGCCCACACGGCCGACGACCGGGTCGAGACCTTCCTCATGCGCGCCTGCACGGGCGCCGGGGCGGGCGGCATGGCGGGCATGCGCCGCCGGCGGGGCGTCGTCGTGCGGCCGCTTTTGGGGGAGACCCGTGCGGATTTGCGCACCTACCTGCGCGAGCAGGGGATCGGTTGGCGCGAGGACGCCACCAACGCCGGGGACGCCGCGCTGCGCTCCTACATCCGCCACCGCGCGGTGCCGGTGTTCGAGGGGCGCAACCCGTCGTTTTCGCGTACGCTGGGGTCGGCGCTCGACGTGCTGGCCGACGAGGACGACCTGCTCGACCGGATGGCGGCCCGCGAGCTCGCCGCGCTGCGCCTGCCCGCGCCGCGGGGCTCCTGCGCGGTCGACGCCCGCCGCCTCGCCTCCTGCGAGCCCGCCTTGGCCCGGCGCGCCCTGCGCCATGCCCTTGCCGACCTGCTCGGCGAACGGGATGCCCGCCGCGCGCGCCTGGAGTCGCGCCACATAGAGGCGCTGCGGGGTCTTGCCGCGGCGGGGCGGGGGTCGGCGACGCTGCCGCTCGGCGTGGACGCGCGGATCGAGGGCGGCGCCCTCGTGGTTGCCCTGCCCGCCGGCGCGGGTGCCGGCACGACGGGGATGCGGACGGCGGCGGGTGCGGGGAGCCTCGGTCGGCGAGACTGCCCCCCGGCCCCTGCGGTCCTGCCGGTTCCGGGGCGTCTCGCCTGGGGCCCCGCCGTGCTCGAGGCTGCGCTGCTTGCGGTGCCCGACGGTTCCGATCCGGTCGCGTTTGCCCGCGGCCGGGCCCGCGAGCTGGCTTTTCCGCCGGACGGGGACTTGCGGGTCGAGGGGCGCGACTTCGTGCTCGCCGACGCCGGGGCCCTCGGCGTCGGGGAGGCGGGCGGGACGCTGCAGGTGGGCGGTCCGCGAGCGGGCGAGCGGATGCGCCCGTTCGGGATGGCCGGCTCCAAGCTCGTCTTCGACGTGCTCGCCGACGCCAAGGTGCCGGCGCGGCTGCGCCCAGGCGTGCCGGTGGTGCGGGGGAGGTATACCGCCGGAGGGGGAGTGCAGGAACAGGGCTGTGTGTGGGTTGGGGGAATTCGCCTCGACGCGCGGGCGGCGTACGGCCCGACCACGCGTATGCTGATAGAATTGCAACTTACCTGTGCGGCAACCGGCTGCGCGGGCGCCGTCGGCTGACGCCGGGGCGCCGTCGGCCGGTTCGGACGAACCCGAGGAGGGCCCCGTGTCAGAGTGCATGGCCAACGACATCGACCGCGTCCTGTTCACTGAGGAGCAGATCGCGGGCCGCGTGCGCGAGCTGGGCGGCCAGATTGCCGCCGACTACGCCGGCAAGAACCCGCTGATGGTGTGTATCCTGCGCGGCGCGTCGCTGTTCATGGCCGACCTGGTGCGTGGCATCGACCTGCCGGTCGAGGTCGACTTCATGGCGGTCTCGAGCTATGGCAAGGCGGCCAAGTCGTCGGGCATCGTGCGCATCATCAAGGATCTCGAGGCCCCGTTGCACGGGCGCGACGTCATCATCGTCGAGGACGTGCTCGATTCGGGTCTCACGCTCAAGTACCTCACCGCCAACCTCGGGTCGCGCCAGCCCCGCTCGCTCGAGATCGCGGCCCTGCTGCTCAAGAACCCCGAACCGGCCGTGACCCCGCGCTACGTGGGTTTCGAGTGCCCCGACGAGTTCGTGGTGGGCTACGGCCTCGACTACGCCGAGCGCTATCGCAACCTGCCCTACATCGGCGTCCTCAAGACCTCGGTATACGAGTGCTAGGACGTACCGTCGCCGCATGCCGGGCGGTGTACGGCCCGGTGCGCGTTCGCACGACCCGTACCGTCTGCAAGACTGCCATCCAACGGCCGCGTCTGCGGCCTTGCAAGGAGTTCGACCGTGAGCGATAACAACAAGCCCGACCGCAACGAGCACCGCCCCGAAGACGAATCCGAGAAGAACAAGGAGCGCGGGCACCGTCGCGAACACCGCCCCGACCGCAAGCGCGACGGCGGCAAGGGCGCCCTGCCGTTCTTCGGCGACGAGGACCCCAAGCACAACTGGCGCAACATCCTGCTCTACGTGCTGCTCGCCGCCATCGTCATCTTCCTCATCGCCGGGGCGGTGTCCAACGGCGGCCAGTCCACCGCCGTCACCGAGCTGGCGACGAGCGACTTCGTCACCGCCGTGGAGGAGGGGCGCGTCTACGACGCCACCTACTCGCAGCGCCTCTCCACGGTGGAGGGCTCCTACTGGGCCGACGCCGACGCGGTGGGCGACGAGGAGCAGCTCGAGCTGTACACGTCCACCTACATCGGCGAGGACTCGCTGGCCGAGCTCATGGCCGCGCATCCCGAGGTGACCTACATCGCCGACGTGAGCCAGACGCCGCTCTGGATGTCGCTCCTTTCGAGCCTGCTGCCGATGCTGCTGCTCATCGGCGTCATGCTCTACTTCATGAACAAGTTCGCCGATCCCAACTCGGGTGCGATGCAGTTCGGCAAGACCAAGGCCCAGACCACCGACGCGACGCGCCCCAAGGTGAAGTTCTCCGACGTGGCAGGCTGCGACGAAGCCATCGAAGAGCTGCACGAGATCAAGGACTTCCTCGAAGACCCCGAGAAGTACCAGGAGATCGGCGCCAAGATTCCGCGCGGCGTGCTGCTCGTGGGCCCGCCCGGCACCGGCAAGACGCTGCTCGCCAAGGCCGTGGCAGGCGAGGCGGGCGTGCCGTTCTTCTCGATTTCGGGTTCGGGCTTCGTGGAGATGTTCGTGGGCGTGGGTGCCTCGCGCGTGCGCGACCTGTTCTCCAAGGCCAAGGAGCAGGCTCCCTCCATCATCTTCATCGACGAGATCGACGCCGTCGGCCGCCAGCGCGGCGCCGGCGTGGGCGGCGGCCACGACGAGCGCGAGCAGACCCTCAACCAGCTGCTCGTGGAGATGGACGGCTTCGAGGACCACCAGAGCGTCATCCTCATCGCGGCCACCAACCGCCCCGACATCCTCGACCCCGCGCTGCTGCGTCCGGGCCGCTTCGACCGCCAGATCACGGTGGACCGCCCCGACGTGAAGGGCCGCGAGGAGATCCTGAAGATCCACGCACGCAACAAGCCGCTCTCCACCGACGTGCAGCTCGACAAGATCGCCCAGCTCACGCCCGGCTTCTCCGGTGCCGATCTGGGCAACCTCATGAACGAGTCGGCGCTGCTGGCGGCGCGCCGTGGCCGCAAGCGCATCGGGATGGACGAGGTCACCGAGTCGATGGAGCGCGTCATCGCCGGCCCTGCGCGCAAGAGCCGCGTGATGACCGAGCAGGAACGCACCACCATCGCCTTCCATGAGTCGGGCCACGCGTTGGTGGGCCACAAGCTGCCTAACGCCGACCCGGTGCACAAGATCAGCATCATCCCCCGCGGCCAGGCCCTGGGCTACACGCTGTCGCTGCCCGAGGAGGACCACTTCCTGCAGACGCGCTCGTCGATGCTCGACGACCTGGCCATGATGCTGGGCGGCCGGGTGGCCGAGGAGCTGTTCTGCGACGACATCACCACCGGCGCGAGCAACGACTTGGAGCGTGCCACCAAGCTCGCACGCAACATGGTGACGCGCTACGGCATGAGCGAGAACCTCGGCGCCCAGGTGTACGGCGAGGCCAACCACGAGGTCTTCCTTGGCCGCGACTTCGCCGAGCGCAGCGACTACTCGCAGGAGACCGCGCGGCGCATCGACGCCGAGGTGGCGCGCCTGGTGAACGAGGCGCACGAGAAGGCCCGCCAGATCCTTTCCGACAACGCCGACCAGATGCACCTTATGGCGAAGGTCCTGCTCGAGCGCGAGACCGTGGACGGCGCCGCCGCCAAGGCCCTGCTCGACAACCGCTGGGAGGAGTACCTGACCACCGAGGACGAGGAGAAGCGCAAGATTGAGGAGGCCGACGCCGCGGCGGAGGCGGCCGAGAAGGCCGCGCTGCCCGAGGTGGCGGAGACGATCGAGGTACCGTCGGCAGGCGGAGAGATTCGCATCAACAAAGACGGCTCCACAACCGTGGAGACCGAGGGCCGCACCGTGACGCTGCCGCCGGTCGAGGACGGGAAGGCTGCGGACGGCGCGGAGCCCTCCGATGGCGGGAAGCCGGAGGAGCGGTAGGC
>CAZUFB010000040.1:0-19129 GCA_964619775.1 uncultured Coriobacteriaceae bacterium | reverse complement strand
ACCGGCCGGGCGCCCCAGGCTTCGCAGGGGCGCGTCCTTTATTCCGCCAGACAACCCCCGGCGCGGGCACGTCCCCGGGCAGGCGCTCCGTCCGGGCGCGCACCGCGCGCCCCCGGATTCGGCGGGCCCCCTCGACGCCGGGCCCGGGAGCCCCGCACATGGCAGAAACCCCGCCGAGTGCATGCCGGCGCGGGAAGTCGCGGCAGAGACGAGGCCGAGTGCGTTCCCCCGGCGAGCCGCAAGGACGCCATAAGCGGCGGCGGCCAACCGCCACCTGCGGGTTTGCCGCCGTTTCGGCCCGCCCGCCCGCCCCGGGCGCCCCGGCGCCCCTTTCCGCGCACGCACTCGGCCGCGTTCCTGCCACAACCCGTCCGCCGATCACGCACTCGGCCGCGTTTCTGCCGCGCGGGCGACGTTGCCCCTCGGCAACCCGCAAACCCCGACCCCGCGCGCCCCTACAGCCCCGCCAGCACGCGCTCCCAGGCCGCGTAGACCTCCCTTGCCAGCGCCGCGGCATCGCAGATGCGCACCAGACGCACGTCGGCTGCCAGCTCGTCGGGAACGTCGGGGCCGGCCTCGCACAGCAAACCCGCGTGCAGAAACCGGCTGTAGAGCGCCACCCGATAGGGGACGAGCTCGACCAGATCAGGCTGGGCCAGAGCCGCAGCGGCAAGAACGTCCCATCCCACAAAGCCGTCGACGCCCCATTCCGTGCGGGCGTACTCGATCCACGGGGTGCACGTCCGCGCAATGAGCTCGGCCCCCGCGCCACATCCCGCGCCAAGCCTGCCGAGGAACTCCGGACCTGCAAACGTCAACGGCAGGCAGTCGTGCGCATCGGCCACCGACAGGCGCGCGCCGCTCGCCAGCACCGCGAGCGCGGCGTCGGCGTCCACCGACAGGTTGAGCTCGTCCATGATGCGCTTCCCCACCACAAGCGTGCGCGTGACGCCGCCCATGAGGCACACCCGGCCGAAGCGGGAGAGCGTCCCCGGACGCAGCCGCTCGGCAGTCGCCAGGTCGGTGACCGCCCCGAGCGAGAGCAGCGCCGTAGCGGGCCCCGCGTCGGACCAGGCCAGCTCGACCAGGGCGCGAGCCGCCTCGCTCGGACTGGGGTCGCCCGCATCGGCCCCGCGCAGCACCGGTACCCCAGGCGCCACCTGCATGCACAGCGCGCGGGTGGCCTCAAAGGTGCGCTCGGTCGGGGCGTTGCCGTGCGTTGCGCACACGAAAGCGACCTCGATTCGCGGATTGCGGCATCCCAGCAAGTACAGCAGGGCAAGCCCGTCGTCGATCTCGCCGCCGGGAATACCCATCGTGTTGTCGCACACCACCACGACGCCCCGCGCGCCTGTCCCGTCCGCCATACCGACCTCCTTCGGTCCTGCACTTTGATTCGGTTGCACCGATGACCGATTGCGGACGCAGCAACGTCCGGACTTCCGGTCCGTTTCACTATATTGATATTACATAAAAGATTGCCGTATCTTACTGAGCGGCTGGGAACTTGAGGCGAAAGGACTGCCATGGCACGCAACCGCGACATCGACACTGCCGTATCCGCCACCGACAACGCGTTCGCAATGGACCGGCGCCAGTTCGTCAAGCGGGCGGGAGGCCTGGCCGGAGCGCTGGCCCTCGGATCCGCCGCGTTGGGAGCCCCCTCCCTGCTGGCGGCCGACGAAGGGGATGCCGAGGACGGGACCTCCGACGAGGACGGCGAGACCTCCTCGGAGGACATCTACGCCGACTGGGACGCCGTACTCGAGGAGGCCCGCGGCCAGGAGGTCTCCTGGTACGGGTGGGGCGGCGACGACGACCGCAACATATGGATCGAGTCCGTGCTTGCCCCGCGCCTGCAGGAGGAGTACGGCATCACGCTCAACCTGGTGGGCATGGACATCAACGACATCCTCACCCTGCTCTCCGGCGAACGCCAGGCGGGCGCCGAGGAGAGCGCCGTCGACTTTATCTGGATCAACGGCGAGAACTTTGCCACCGCCCGCGAAAACGACTTCCTCTGGGGGCCGTTCACGCAGTACCTGCCCAACTTCAACCAGTACGTCGACGCGGATTCGGCCGACATAGCCTACGACTTCGGCAGCCCGGTCGAAGGCTACGAGGCCCCCTACGCCAAGGCCCAGATGACGATGTGGGTCGACGGGGCCCAGATCGAGGACGTGCCCGCCGACCCCGACGAGTTCCTGCAGTTCTGCCAGGACCACGCCGGCATGGTGACCTACCCCGAACCGGGCGACTTCACGGGGACCGCGTTCATCTCGTGCCTCATCGCGGGCGTCGTCGGCAAGGAGGAATTCGAGAAGCTGTCGCAGATGTCCGAAGCCACCGAGGACGAGGTCCTCGAAATCATCGAACCCGGCCTGGAGTACCTGCGCTCGCTCAACCCCTATCTCTGGCAGAGCGGCTCCACCTTCCCGTCCGACTCCACCACCGTCGACCAGATGTACGCCGACGGCGAGCTCGTGCTGGGCATGGGCTACGGCGATCCTCAGGCCGACGTCGACAGCGGCCTGCTGCCCGAGACAACTCGCTCTTTCCTGTTCGAGACGGGCACCGTGGGAAACACCAACTTCATGGCCATCTCCAAGAACGCCCCGCACAAGGCGGCGGCCTTGGTGGCCATCAACGAGGTCCTCAGCCCCGAGATGCAGCTCGACCAGTATCGCGAGCTGGGCAACATCACGGTCCTCGACCTCGACCTGCTTCCCGACGAGCAGCGCGAGGAGTTCGAGGCCGTCGAGCTCGGCAGCGCCCAGATTGCTCTGGATGAAAAGCTCGCCGTGCGCATCGCCGAGGCGGCCGGCCCCGTGATCCCGATCATCGAGCAGCTCTGGCTCGACGAGGTGCCGGGCAAGTAATGGCGCGGCGCGGTCCCTTTTCCAACATGCACGCGCCGGACAACTCCGCCGCGGGCGGCGCGCCGGCCCGCGGGCCGGCGCCTGGCACGGCACGGCGCGTCCGGAAGCTCCTCGCCCCCTACGCGCTCGCCCTGCCGGCGGCGGCCCTGGTGGCTGTCTTTGCCTACGGGGTGGTGGGCGGCATGCTCCAGGGGCTCGGCATCATGCCCTTCCTCGGCATGACCGAGCCCACGCTCGACTACTACATCGAGGCGCTCACCCGTTCCGACCTGCTCTCGTCGGTCGGCTACAGCCTCTACCTCTCCCTGGTCTCAGCCGCCATCGCGCTCGTGGGGGGCGTCGCGCTCTCCGCGGC
This sequence comes from uncultured Coriobacteriaceae bacterium, assembly GCA_964619775.1. Taxonomy (GTDB): domain Bacteria; phylum Actinomycetota; class Coriobacteriia; order Coriobacteriales; family UMGS124; genus CAZUFB01. Next base: position 15,895 of record CAZUFB010000040.1, on the reverse strand, counting down.
GCTCACCCGCGTCGGGGGGCGCTTCACGCGGCTCGTGGCGCTGCAGGTGCCCATCATGACGATGCACGCGCTCGTGGCGCTGGCGGTGACCTTCATCTTCTCGGGGTCGGGCCTCGCCGCGCGGCTGCTGCACCTGGTCGGCCTCGTGGACACGCCGGCCGACTTCCCCTCGGTCGTTGGGGCGGCAAGCGGCTGGGGCATCATCTTGGTGTACGCGTGGAAGGAAATTCCCTTCGTGGCCTTCTGCACCGTCACCGTGATGGCGCACGTCTCGGGGTCGCTCGGCGAGGCGGCGGCGACGTGCGGGGCCAGCCCGCGCCGCACGTTTTTTGGGGTGACGCTGCCGCTGTGCCGCTCGGCGGCCCTGCGGGCGTTCCTCGTGGTGTTCGTGTTCGCGCTCGGATCCTACGAGGTGCCGTACCTGCTCGGCGCGACCCTGCCCAAAGCGCTGCCCGTGCTCGCCTACATCGAGTTCCAAGACCCCGACATCGTCAACCGCTGCTACGCCATGGCGCTCAACGGCATCGCGACGTTGCTGTGCGCGGGGGCGGCCGCCGTCTACTTCGCCACCCTCGCACGCGACGAGCGCCGCCGGGAGGCGGGAACCCATGGCTAGGCGCGACGGGCGCGGGCGGCGCACCGTGTGGGCCCGCGTGTTCGTGGCGGTGCATCTGCTCGTCGTGTTCGCCCCCATCTCCGTAATCGCCGTATGGGCCTTCTCGACCCGCTGGGCATGGCCCGACCTGCTTCCCGCGGGGCTCACCGGCCGCGGGGTCGAGCTCGTGCTCTCGGGAAGCCAGGGCGCCGGGCTGGCGTGTATCGCCCTTTCGGTGGGCATCGCCCTCGCAAGCGCCGCCGTGGCGACCCTCGCCGCCGCGCTGGCCGCACGCGCCGTCTGCTGCCACGAGTGGCGCGGGCGGCGGCTGTTCCAGTTCGCCACGCTGCTGCCGTTCCTCGTGCCGTCCACGGTCTTCGCCATGGGGGTGCAGGTCGCGTTCATCCGCGCCGGGCTCTCCTCCACGGTGCCGGGCGTGGTGCTCGCGCATGCCGTGGTGTCGCTGCCCTACGCCGCAGCCATCATGTCCGACGTCGCCCGCGGGGCGGGCACGCGGCTCGAGGACGCGGCGCGTACCCTGGGGGCGGGCAGGCTCCGCACGCTTGTGCACGTGACGCTGCCGGAGCTGGTTCCGGGGATTGTCTCGTCGATGTCGATGTGCTACATCTTGTCGTTCTCACAGTACTTCCTGACCCTGCTCGTCGGCGGCGGCCAGGTCAAGACGTTCGCGCTCGTGCTGTTCCCCTATCTGTCGGGCGGGGACCGCACGGTCGCAGGCGCCTACGGGCTCGCCTTCATCGTTATCACCCTCGTCGTGTTCGCCCTGTTCGAACTGCTGCTGCGCAAGGTGCGGTCGGTGGAGGCGCGGGGGCTGTACGCGGACTAGCGGCCCGCCCGGACAGGCCTGTCGGCGCCGCGGCTGCGAAAGGGGTCTCTTATGGACATCGCACTCGACCACGTGACCGTCGCCGGAAAGGGCGCCCCGCGCCTCGTCGACGCCTGCCTCGAGGTGCCCACGGGGTCGTTCGTCTCGGTGCTGGGGCCCTCGGGCGCCGGCAAGTCAACGCTGCTCGGCGTCGTGAGCGGCCTCGTCGTGCAGGACGCGGGCGCGGTGCTCTTCGACGGCAAGGCGGTCGACGACGTGCCCGCCCACCGGCGGGGCGTGTCGATGGTCTTCCAGGACGCGCGGCTCTTCCCCAACATGAGCGTCCTCGACAACGTGGCGTTTCCCCTCAAGGTGCGCGGCGCGGGACGGACGCAGCGGCGCGAGCGGGCCGAGCGCATGCTCGCCGACGTGCAGCTCGAGGGGTTCGGCGCCCGGCGCACCCACGAGCTTTCGGGCGGGCAGCGCCAGCGCGTCGCCCTCGCGCGCGCCCTGGTGGCCGGCCCGCGCGCCGTACTGCTCGACGAGCCGTTCAGCAGCCTGGACGAGACCTTGCGCGACGAGATGCGCTGCCTCGTGCTCGACCTGCACGCGCGCACGGGCACCACCATGCTCATGGTGACGCACGACCCCATGGAGGCGCTCGTGATGAGCGACCGGGTGGTCTACCTCGCGCAGGGTGCAGTGGTGCAGCAGGACGAACCGGGACGGCTGCTGGCCGCCCCGGCGACCGACGAGGTGTCCGCGGGCCTGGGCGGCACCCGGGCGCTCGAGGGGGAGGTCGAGCAGGGGGCCTTCGTGCGCGGAAAGCTGCATATCGCCGCCCCGGGCGTGCCCGACGGGCCGGCGGTGCTGCTGCGCACGGGCGACGGGCACCTGAGCGTGCATGCGGTGGGCGACGACGACGGGCAGGCCGGATAGGGGGACCCGATGGACGAGGCGACGAGCGGCAACATCTTGGACCTGGGCGCGCTGCAGGCATACGTCGACGGCAACGCCGCCCTGCACGCGGCGCTCGGCGTCCCCGCGGGGACGCGCCTGGAACTCGCGCCCTTCGCACAAGGCGAGTACAACGCCAACTACGCCTTCGAGGCTCCGGCAGCCGACGGGAAGCGGCGGGCGCTGCTGCTGCGCGTGAACCTGGGGTCGCAGATGCACCTCGCCGACCAGATTGGCTACGAGGCGGCCGCGCTGCGCCTGCTCGAGCCGAGCGGCCGCACGCCGCGCGTCCTCTACGTGGACGGATCGCGGACGGCGCTCCCCCACGGGGTGCTCGTCGAGGAGCTCCTTCCCGGCCGGCCGCTCGTCTACCAGACCGACCTTGAACGCGCCGCGCACCTGCTCGCCGACGTGCATGCCCTGCCCGTCCCACAGGACGCCCCCCTCGTTGCGCCGGCGCACCCGCTTGCCGCCGTGGTGGAGGAGAGCAAGGAGATGTTCGCCGTCTACCGCGCCTGGCCCCAGGCCGACCCGGGCGTCCTCGCGCGCGTCGACGCCCTGTTCGCGCGCGCCGCGGTCGTCGCGCAGGCCGACAGGGCCCGCCCGGCGCCCGCCCGGCGACACATCGTCAACACCGAGCTCAACTCGAGCAACTTCCTCATGAACGACGTCGGCGGCGCGGAGCCCGTCGACTACCTTATCGACTGGGAAAAGCCCGTGCTCGGCGAGGTCGAGCAGGACCTGGCGCACTTTCTGGCGCCCACGACGACCTTCTGGAAGACCGACACGCTTTTGGGGCGCGCCGAGATGGAGGGGTTCCTTGACGCCTACGAGCGCGCCGTGGCCGGGCGCTTTGCAACCGAGGGGCTGCGCGACCGCTTCGAGGAGTATCTGACGGCGACATGCCTGCGCGGGGTGACCTGGTGCGCCATGGCGCTCACCGAGTACCTCGGCCCCGGCAGGGCGGTCGCCAACGCCGACACGTTTGCAAAGATAAAAGCATATCTGGAGCCGGGGTTCCTCGATTTCGTGGCAGGCGAGCACTGCCGGGTCTAGAGCAGAGAAAGGCCGCCGTGCGGGGCGACATGCGCACGGGTTCGGGCAAACTCCACACCCGCATCCCCTTGCACCAGGCCGTGGGAACGCATCCAGGCCGTCGTGCGCGTGCCCACGCGCTCGTCGCCTGCCGCGACGAGCGCAGAGAGCCAAGCGAGGTCGTCGGGGGTGTCGACGTCTCGGACAACCGGGCCGAGCGCCACGGTGCGGCCCGCGGCAAAACAGGCCGAGAGCGCCTCGTCGAGCACGCGTCCCGTGCCGTAGCCCCTGCCTTCGAACAACGCGGGGAACGGCGCGCGCAGACCCACGAGCCAGTAGCCGCCGTCGCTGCTCGGGCAGAACAGCACATCGGCGGGGGTGCCGTCAGGACCTGCGGCCTCAAAGGCGTCCCAGGCCGCACGCAGCGTTGCGGCGTCGACCGTCGGCAGGTCGCTGCCCATGAGCAGGCATGCGGCCGCCCCGGAGGCAAGCTCGGCCTCGAGCGCCCCCGCCATGCGCGGACCAAGGCCGGCGCCTTGCTGGGACAGGGAGCGCACGGAGGGGGCGCCGGCCCTCCGGGCGCAGGCGGTCAGCTCGTCGACGAACTCCCCGCACAGTGCCGTGCCGCCCGGCAGCCCTTCCGCCTCGTCCGACCAGCGCACCGTCAGCGGCAGGCCGAGCGTCCCGAGCGCCGCGGCGGCGTCGCATGCCATGGCGTGCTGCAGCCCGGCGCAGCCCTCGGGCGGCAGGGACGGCAGCAGGCGCGTCTTGACGCGTCCCGGCACCGGGACGCGGGTGAGCAGGACGAGCGCGGCGGGGACCGCCGCCTCGCCGGGACTAGCGGGCACCGCCGGGGCCCTCTTCCCGAACGTCGCGGTACATCCGGCCAAGCTCGGCGGGGTCGGCTCCCGCCCGATAGAGGCGCCTCAGCCGGCGCATCTGCAGGGCGACGCGCACGGGCCCGCCCTCCTCGAAGCGCCGGGGCGACGCCCACACCTCGCTTTTGAGCTGCACCGGCCTCAGCCCGAGCGCACGCAGGCGCAACGCCAGCTCGTAGTCTTCCATAATCGGGATGGCGGGCATGCCGCCGACTTCGTCGTAGAGGGCCCGGTCGAGGAACACCCCCTGGTCGCCGAAGGGGATACCCGAGCAACGCACCCGCAGGTTCGACATCCACTCGCCAAAGCGGTACACCGGGTCGCGGCGCGTCCAGCGCAGGGTGAGACACCCCCACCGCACACCCGCCTCGAAAGCCTCCGCGACGCGCTCCACCGTATCGGGGGCCACCGTCACGTCGGCATGGAGGAACAGCAGCCCCTCGCCCGCGGCAGCCTGCGCCCCAGCGCGACACTGGGCCCCGCGGCCCCGAGAGGTATGCACCGTACGCCGCCCCGCCGCAGCGAGCAGGGAGGGCGTCGCGTCGGTGCTGCCGCCGTCGGCGAAAACCACCTCGTGGTCGCCGCGCAGGCGGTCGATCATGGCGAGGAAATCCGGCAAGGAGGCCTCTTCGTTATAGACGGGGACGACGACCGAGATCACGCCCCCTCCCCTGCGGCAAGGGGCTCGAGATCCCGGTCGAACCTGCGGCGTGCGCGGTTGACGAGCGCGCGGGCGGCGTCGGGCCTCTCGTCGATCCCCAGCACGGCCGAGAGCACATGGCGCACGCACCCCCTCCCCTGGCGGGCGAACTGCCCGAGACACGAGGCGCAGTAGGTGTATACGACGGCCTCTCCCGCCGCGGTGAAGATACGCTCGCCGCAGCGGTCGACGAACGCGCGGCCCCGCGCCGCCACCTCGGCGCGCAGGCCGCAGCACGGCACCCGTCGCAGGGTCTCCACGTCCGAAAGATCGGCAAACGCACGGACGGCCTGCTCGAGGCGGCGGCCCGCACGGTCGGGGCACGGCACGAACAGCACCCCCGGATCCAGACGCACGCGCTCGACGTCGTCCCACTCAAGCATGGCCTCGAAGACCGAGACACACGGCACCCCTACGCGCCCGTGCAAATAGGCAAGGCAGTTGGGGCACGCGAGCACGAGCCGTTCGCAGCCCAGACGCTCCAGGCGCCTCCGCAGCCCGGCGAGCACCCGGTCGGCAGCGCGTCGCGCGTCCCAGTCCGCAAGCGCCTTGCCGCAGCAGTCGTAGGCGACCCCCATGCCGTGGGTACGGCACAGCCGGGCGAGGGCGTCGGTAGTGCGGGGCAGCTGCGAGGGCAGCGCGCATCCGCAAAACAGCAGGTCGCGGCAACGACCCTTAGGATATGCCCTGAACGGGTAGTGGGACTTCTCGACGACGCTCGCAATCTTGACCGCGTTCACGCCACACCCGCCTTCCTCTTAAGCACGTAGGCCGCTGCGAGCGTGGCAACGAGCAGCACCGCGGCTAAAACCAGATAAAGCGCGCGGTTGCCGGCGTCGACCAGCCCCGCAGCGGCAAGCGTGTACACGGCGGTGCCCGGCAGCATGAACACGGCCGAGTAGACGGCGTAGGAAACGAACCGTATGTCGGTCACCCCATAGGCGAAGTTCTGCAGATTGTAGGGGAACACCGGCACAAGGCGCGTGACGGCGAGCAGATACACGTCGCTCTTGTCCGCACCTTCGAAGAGCAGGCGGTTGAGCGCGGCGTTCTTCTCGAGCTTGGGCTTGAGGGCGTCCTTGAGGAAATAGCGCCCCACGAGAAACGCGATGCACGCCCCTGCGCTCACGGCGACCCAGCACAGCAGGGTTCCCCACAATGCGCCGAACACCGAACCCGCGACGAGGGCGAACACCACCCCCGGCAGGGCGAGCACCACGCAGCCTACGACGCACAAAACCAGATAGGCCCCAGCGGCCCAGACGGGATGCCCGTCGACCACCTCGCGCAGCATCTCGATCGCGCTGCCGTCAAGCAGCGTATCAGACCACCCGAACGTCCAGTTGAGCACGAACAGGGCCACGACCACGCCCACGAACACCCACAGCTTTACGCTTTTCATGATCCTTCCCGTCTCAGTCCGGCTTCGGGGGAATCCGCGCCTGCCGCGCCGCGGTGCGCGGACCCCTCCGAAACCGGGAGGGGCAGCGTATGCCCCTCCCACCCGACGGCCGTAAGCCGCAAGGTCCGCCCTATGCGCTACGCGGCCTCTTCCTCAGAGTCCTCGTCCTCCTCGTCGGCGACCTCGTCCGCGTCGGCCGAGCCGGGCACCGTGGAGTCGTCCTCGGTCGTGGTCCACTCCTCGACGTCCCAGGCGTCCCCGCCGCCCTCGAGGATGAACAGGCGATCGGCCTCGATACCCTCCTCTATCAGCACGGAGATGGCGCGCTTGGCACCGTTGGCGCCGCCCTTGCAGACAACGACGATGGGGTCGTCGCCACCCAGGTTCTCGGCGGCCTCGCGCAGCATGTCCTCCGCTTCCTCCGTGTCGACCGGATACGCCGGCACGTGGTAGGCCCCGATGATGTGGCCTTCGTCGTACATGTCGTCGGTACGGATATCGAGCACGATCACCGGGTCGCCCGCCTCGAGCATCTCGACGAGCTCGTCGGCCGTCACGTACTGCCAGTCGATGTCGTCGTCGGCTCGGTCGGTCGACTCCTCGGTCGCGTCGGAGGAGGAATCCGTGTCGCTGGAACTGTCGCAGCCCGTCAGGCCCATCGTCGCCACAAGCGCCAAGACGATCGCCAGTACGGCGAACAGCAACGCCAGCCTCTTTCTCAACGTGTCAGTCATCGTTCTCCTTTCGTCGGCGCCCCGACCTTCGGGGCGCGCCCTTCGTCATCGCAGGGCCATCACCCTGCGGCCCGCCCATGCAAGCGCACCCATACAAGGCACGCGAGAGCGACGTTTGCCTCCTGCACGAGCGCCGCCAGGCCGAGCAGCGGGCTCACCACGATATGCGCACGCGCCGTCTGCGGGTCGACGCCTAGCGTGTACCCCGCGTAGAGGCACACCAACACCACCATGACGGCGAAAGAGAAAGCAGTCGCCGGCGAACGCCAGGCCGCACGGCGCACGAACCACACCGCGATCGCGACGGCGAGGACCACCGCGGCAAGGACCGCCACCACGCGCAAAACCTCGACCGGCAAGGCGTCGGACCACTTGCTGCGCAGGTACACCATGTGGCGCGCCATACCCATCCGGGTATGCGTGAGGCGGTTCAGGACCGCTGCGGCGACAAGGAACAGGGCCGTCAGGACCCAGCACACGCCCATCAGGGCGTACCTCGCCGTGCGGGCGACCGACCGTTTGCCGCCATCGGCCATGTTAGCCCTTGGCCATGTCGGTCGACAGGTCGGACACCTTCACGTACTCGACCTCGCCCGTCTGGGGGTCGCCGAGCTGGACGTCGTTGTCGGGGTCCATCTGCCAGACGTACCAGCCGCCGTCGTACACCGAGGTGACGATACCGGCCTGCAGGCAGATAAGGAACGGGATAGAGGCGCGCCAACCGGTACCGCAGTACCAGGCGGTGTCCTCGTCGAGCTCGACGCCCGACTCGGCGAGATAGCCCTCGACCACGTCGACGCCGACGGTGGTCCCGTCCTCGTTGCAGTACGAGCCGTCGTCGGTGTCGCGACCCCAGATGGCGCCCGCAGGCTCGCCGGCGCGGTCGATGTAGGAGTACCCGCTCGTCTCGCCGCAGAACTCGGCGTAGCTGCGGATGCTGACGAGCTTGAAGTCGGGGTCGTTGGCGAGCTTGTCCTTGACATCCTCGATCGACATGATGTACTCGGGATGCGCCGGTACCTCGACGCCGAACTCCTCCTCGGTGGGCACGGGGGCGTTGGAGTCGGTCTCCTCCTCGTAGCCGGCCTCGACCCACTTCTCGTAACCGCCGTCGAGGCATTTGACGTTCTCGACACCCGCCCACAGCAGCGCCAGGGCTACACGGTCGTCAGCCGAGTCGGTACCCGCGGTGCCATAGCAGATGACCACGGTGTCCTTGGTGATACCGTAGTCGGCGCACACGGCTTCGATCTCCTCGGCAGTGCGGATGTTCCAGTACTCCTCCTCTTCGATGTAGTCGGTGTTCATGTGCACCGCGCCGGGGATGTGGCCCGCGCCGTAGTTGGCGTCGTCGGCCTCCTCGCCCCAGGCGACCTCGAGGACCAGATAGTTCTCAGAGGCGTCCTCGTCGCCGTCGATCACCGACTTGACCCAGCTCGCCGGGACGTAGATGGTGGCGGGGTCGTTGGGGTCGAAAGACTCCTCGGCGTCGTCTTCCGACGATTCCGCGTCGTCAGCTGCTTCGCCGGATTCCTCGGCCTCTTCCTCCTCGTCGGCAAAGGCGCGGCGCGACAGCGGCAGCGCAGCGCTCAGGCCGGCGAGCGCGGCACCCCCGACGACAAAGGCGCGGCGCGACAAGCCGGTTCCGGCACAGGGGGCCTGAGATGGGACACGCACAGGCATGATGGACCTTCCTTTCTCGATATGGCCAGGCCGGGCGGCCTGACATGGGCGGTGCCCAAGCCGGGCACCGCGGGACAGCGAGGTCTGCGACGGGATGGCTATCCCATGCGCCCTGCGGCGCCGTCGGGCTCGGAGTCGACGGAGGCGTCGGGTGCGGCGGCGCCGTCGGGTGCGGGAGTCGCCTGGTCGGAGGCGGGGTCGAGTTCGCGATGGCGGGCCATATAGACCTGGCGCACAAGACCGACGAGCGCGAACAGCGCGAAGATGACGAACAGCGCCATTACGACGACCTGGGTGCTCCCCGTGAGCATGCCGCCCACATAGGAGTAGACCACCGTGGCGGGGAGCTGGCCCAGGCCGGTCGCCCAGAAGAAGCCCCAGAAGCCCATGCCTGTGAGGCCTGCCGCGTAGCTCACGAGGTCGAACGACATGAAAGGCAGCAGACGGCATACCAGGACGGCGTTCTTGCCGTAGCGGTCAAAGAAGCGGTCGACAGTCGCCAAGGCCCCGCGGGTCGCGAAGTGCGCCACCGCGTCGCGGCCGAGCGCACGGGCAATCCAGAAGCACAGCGCCGCCCCCGCCATGGCGCTGGTCCACGACAGGATAGCGCCCTGCCACCAGCCGAACACCGCGGCGTTGGCAAAGGTGATGAGAAATGCAGGGATGGGCGCCGCGATGCTCTGAAGCACCATGAGCAGAAACGAGACCGCCACGGCCCACGGGCCGCAGGATCGGATGAGTTCGGCCACCGCCCCGGTGTCGCCCGACGAGAGCAGGGCAAATATGGTGCCGATCTGGGCGCGTACCGAAGGCACGAGCACGCAGACGGCCACGACCGCGACGAGTACGACGAGCGTGACCCAGCGCACGATGCGCTTCGTACGGCGGTAGGCCGCGTCGTCGTGAACCGCCGCGCCGTCCGGAGATGCCGACCTGCCGGCAACGTCCGTCGCGTCGACCACGGAACCGCCGCCTTCGCTCTGTTGTGACATAGAAAGCCGCCTTTATCTAGAGGCCCTCACCCGCAGCATCGACAGATGCGCGGCATAGGCCGGCAGGGCCGGCAAGAGGGTGCAGGGGGACAGAGCCGATGGGAATCTGCGCTACACGTCACGCGTGACAGACGCCCGGCATCAAACTCCTCTCATCATATGAGCCCCCGTTCTCTCAGGATGCGCACACCGGCTGCAGAAACCAACCGTTGCGCGCATAGACGACCAATGCAGCTACTATAACGCCGCTCCACGACCGCATGCAAACCGACCGTCATTCGTCCACACGGTGTGCGGACAGGAAGGCAGGCCGGGCGGAGGAGGAAAGTGCGGAAACGGGCCATGGACGCAAGGTGGAGACCCTGTCGGAATCGATTAGGAAGTGCACGCATATACGGGAGGCCATGAACGGCGTTTGCTGAACCAAGGGCGATACCTGACTTGCCCTCCTACCCGTTCTCCCCTTCTCTCAACCTCTTCGCAAACAACTGCAGGTCGCTGCGGCTGTGGGTACCCGTCTTTTCATAGATGTGCCGGATGTGGGTCTTAATCGTGCTCGGTGCCAGGTCGAGCATAGTTGCGATGTAGCTCACGCTGCGATTTTCGCATAGCAACATAGCAACGTCTGCTTCGCGTGGTGAAAGGCTGCAACTGTGCTCAAGCAAGGCGGCGTCATTCCTAGGGTTGGGGGCTGACGGCATAGTGTTGTTCTCAACAGTACGAAACGTCGGTAGACCGAATGCTTTTATGCGCCATAGGAGGTCGACGGCCACAAGGATGCATACAAGCGTGATGGCCTGAACCCTGATATTGACACGTGCATCGAGTGTGACAGCATACGCAATAGCCAGCCCAATGGCGGCGCATACGGTTGCCCAACCAAGCAACGATGCGATGCCATGCGGGCTTGCGATGGAGAGTCCTTGCGCTTCCATGGAGACCTTGCTGTCGCGCAGGGAAACGATTGCCCAAGCCATGAATGCCCCGCATCCCGCTAAAAACAGCGCAAATGGTTCCCCGGTTTCAAAGAAAGATCCGTAACACAGGGAGACGACCATAAGCGGTGCAGCAAACTGCCCGGCGAGGGCCGCCGGATTGGCACGCCACGCGAAGGCGAGAGCCGCAGCGAGAACGAGAGCGGTAAGTCCTGCTCCATATTCGGCCTGTTGGCCGCCGTACCCCAGCATCGAGATCCCGGCACCGCAGACGACAAACAGGGCCGATACCGGCAGCAGTGTCTGGGCGTGCCAGGCTGAGCATACAGTTGTGCGCCTAGGGACGTCCTCGTGTGTCATCCAGTTCGAGCAATGGTGAGCTGCCTGTGCAGACTGCTCCTTCGACGCGGCCTTTTTGAGATGAATAGCAAGTGGAATGCAGGTAGCAGGCGAGAACAGAAAGCTTATCCAGCCAGCAGCAGGAGCAATTCCGAGCAGCGAGTAAAACAGAAAAGCACTGGCCAGAGCAGCTGCGTACTTCATAAGCTCACAGGCAATGCTCGTTACTTGCTCGGTTGCAAGCCACAGTACGAGCAGTATCGCAGTGCTCAATCCCACAAGAAACGCTCCAAAGGCGGTATAGGCGGCCTGTCCACCTCTGTCTCCCACGGTGAGCGCGACCCAGGCGATTTCCAAAATGACTCCTGCGCTGCAGCAATAAAGCAGCCTGATTCGACTGCGCATGCCGATGCGTCGAGGAAGACAGGAGGCGCATCCCGTAACAGCCCCGGCCATACTGGCGAGATAGAGCATGTTGGCCTCGCGGGCAGGCAAGGCCGAGGGTGTGTAGGCAAGCACCATGAGCATGGCCATAAAAAGCGGCGAGGCAGGCAATCCCCAGGTTATACTCCGCTCGAGAATTGCCCCTAAGGACATGTCGACCGTGTTGCGTTTGCTCATCGCGAATGCCCCCTTCGCATCGCTCTTCGCCGCTTTACCCCGTTCATGATAGCAAGCCTTGTTGTCCGGCATAGATGCAAGTTTCGGAGAACCTGCAGTTCAACGTGTCAAGAGGCAATATCGTCGGGACTCCTCCTCCCGAATGGACGATGCCGCATCCGTCGGTTCGCGCGGGCCGAAACGTTGCCGGTGGATGTGCGGCTTTGGACTTGGTTGCACACTCAATAAGGAAGGCGGGTTGCTTGCAAAGCCTACGAATTACGGACGGAATGCAGGCCCGTTGGAGCTATCAACCCAGGATTCCGTGAAAGACCGACAAGAGGGGAGTAGTCATGTTTGCGGTTGTAAAGACGGTCGAAACGATGGATTGCTGCTCACGACGCGATTTTGTGAAGGGTGTCACATGCGGCGCAGCAGCTGCAACGATCACGGGTGCTGCCGCCCTGGCCCATGCGGACGAGGTGGACTCGGACGAGGCGCCTGCGTGGGACTACGAGGCCGACGTCGTGGTTGTGGGTTTCGGCGCGGCTGGAGCTGCGGCAGCCATCGAGGCCAATGCTGAGGATGCCTCGGTATGCGTCATCGAAGAAGCGGGCCGTGGCGGCGGTTCCACCATACGCTGTGGCGGTCTTATCTACATGGGCGGCGGCACAGGACTGCAGTCCGAGCTCGGCGTGTCCGACACGCCCGAGGACATGAAGACGTACGTGACAGCTGCCGCGGGCCCCAGTGCCGATCCTGACCTGGTGGCTGTGTTCTGCGATAGTTCGCTCAACCTGTACGACTGGTGCATCGAACAGGGCATGGAGTTCGGCGGCGGGCTCGACGACGTCTCGCACATCGTCGAGGCGACCGAAGGCGTGAGTCTGCATTATTCGGGCAACGAGCGTGCCGACACCTATGCGGCCATCGCTGTTCCGGCACCGCGCGGGCACACCCCGACTACCGCCGCGCTCGGCATATTCGAGCCGCTCGAGGCCAACGTTGAAGCGTTTGCCACGGTGCTCTATAACACCAAGGGAGACAGCCTTATCACAGACGGGGATGGCGCGGTCATCGGCGTCAACGCCGTCGATGCCGACGGCAATCCCCTCGCGGTCAAAGCCAACAAAGGCGTGGTGCTTTCGACCGGAGCCTTCACCTACAACGACCAGATGCTTTCGGACTATGCCCCCGAGGGATTGCTGTGCGGCAGCAGGACAGGTGTCGAGACCGACATGGGCGACGGCATCCTCATGGGTATGAAGGTGGGCGCCGCAACTCGCTCGATGTCACGCCTCAACATCTCGGAGTTCATGTATCTCTACGGTGACCTGGCTGCTGGCGTGATGCTCGACCAGCGCGGTCACCGCTTCCTGTCGGAGGACTGGTACGGCGCCTGGATTGGCCGCATCGTGATGCAGCATACACCCGACGTCTGCTACAACTTCATCGATCAGCCCATCTTCGACGCAGTGAAACAGACCACCTACGGCGCATACCTTGAGCCTGTCGCCCAAGCCGACACCATCGAGGAGCTGGCCGAAGCCGTGGGACTGCCCGTCGGCAATGTTGTCGCGACGATGGAGCGCTACGCCTCGTTCTGCGCAAGCGGCATCGACAGCGACTTCGGCAAGGACGCCACCTACCTGCAGCCCATCGAGACAGCGCCGTTCTATGCGATAATCACTACGCCGGTCATGGGATCCCAGCACACCCTCGGTGGCCTCAAAATCAATGTTAACGCCGAGGTCATTGACCTTGCCGGCGACCCGATTCCGGGTCTGTACGCTGCCGGCCGAAACTCGTGCGGTATTTTCGGCGAGTACCCGGCCTCGGGTTCATCGGTTGCCGACGCGCTGACCTTCGGTCGTATCGCCGGTCGGCAGGCGTCTGTACGGTAGGAGCGGAAGCCGCCGTTTGTTTGGCTAGTCGGGCCGTTCGATCTGATAAGGGGAATGCCATGAGGCCACGGGATGCGGAAATATCGCGGCGTTCGTTTGCAATAGGAGCCGTTGGCGCAGCGGTCGCATGCGCGACGGGTACGGCCTGGGCTGACGAAGGGGCTGCGGACGACGGGCTTGCGTGGGACGTCGAGGCCGACGTCGTCGTGGTGGGGTCGGGAGCCGCAGGGCATGCCGCCGCAATCGAGTCCGTGCGCGCAGGAGCCCGCACGGTCATGCTTGAGAAGACTGATATCGTGGGCGGAGACTCCGTCATGTGCGACGGTATTCTGGGCGGTTGGGGTACGCGCCTTGCCCGGGAGTGCGGTGCCGAGGTGACCGCCGATGAGATCTACGACCTCTTTATGGCCAACCCCGACTGGTACGGTCCTCACGACCCGACTGTGGCCCGCGTCGCTGCAGACAAATGCGGTGAGACAATCGACTGGCTTGAGGATCTCGGTGTTCCGTTCGAAGCCGAGGTGGCATCGCGGTTCAACTACACCGACCTGCCCGCCATCCATCAGGTTGACGGCAAGGGTGCCAAAATGATCGAGGTTCTCGCCGCTGTTGCCCGGCAGGAGGGTGTCGAGGTCATGACTGCAACGGCGGCGGTGCGCCTCGTTGTCGAGGACGGCCGAGCCGTCGGGGTGGTTGCCGTGCAAGACGGGGTGGAGATTACGGTCGGGGCTGCTCTGGGCGTGATATTGGCGACCGGGGGCTACGGTGCGAGCTACGACATGCTCGTGGCGCTTGATCCGGAGAACGAGGGCATCATACCCACGTCCGGACCGGGTATGACCGGCGACGGTATCGTGATGGCGCAAGAACTCGGCGCCCATGTCACGCGTACCGGTTATCAGCCGATGATGTACGCCATGGGCGGCCTGGGGACGGGAGCCACGCTTACGATTGACTACGAGAGCCGTCTGCACGGCATCCTGCTCGATGCGTCAGGGCACCGGTTCTGTAATGAGGGTATGGAGTTCCTGAGCAGGCAAGTGCCGCGCGAGGTTTTGCACAAGTACAACGAACAACAGGGAATGCCTGCGGTGTACCTCCTTCCGACCACGGAGGGTTTGGCCGAGCTGACCGGGCAGGAAGGGTTCGACTGGGTCGCCTATGAAACTGCCGGCGAGGCATGCGCGATGCTTGGACTTGATGCGTCACAGGTCGAGGAGACCGTTGCGCGTTACAACGAGTTCGTCGAGGAGGGCGTCGATGAGGACTTCGGCCGTCCCGCTGATGACATGATGCTGCTGACGGGACCGTTCTATGCGACCACGGCTTTGACGATAACCAATGTCACGACAGGCGGCCTCAAGACCGACGCCGAGGCACGTGTGCTGCGCCTTAAGAATCCGGGAGATGACGGAGAAATGCTTCGGCCAATCCCAGGCTTATACGCCGCCGGTGAGGTATGCGAGTGGAACGTCGCCGCCGGCTGGACAGTATGCACCGCAGTGACCATGGGCCGTATTGCCGGTGCGAATGCCGCTGCGGGAGTGTAAGGCTGCATGCAGCGGGCCACATCCCTGTGATGGTGGTGCCGCCCGTGCGGAGTATGGGATGCAATGACGGCGTATGGGCGCGGACGGGCGCGAGGCCCGCCGCGCCCATGTTTGCAGAAACGTCCTTATACGTTATTGCCCGAAGCGTATAGCCCCATGATGGAGTCGTAACTCTTGTATGCGCTGAGTGTGGACGACAACCAAACCGTTGAAGGCGTAGGTGCTGACTGGCCCCATGTTGCCAGTAACACGATGGGCGAATACTTCCCGGTGGACTATCCCATCGTTGTCCAAGACATCAGCCATTCTTCGTTCATGACCTCTGGGCGCCCTGCTGGCACATCATGCGCAAACACCCAATAGGGAGGCCGTCAAAGCAACAGACCCATCATTCATTACCAGAGTGATGCTATCGAACATGGAGCGGTGTCGTTTTGCGCCATAGACAGCCCTCTACCCGCCACCATACGGGATTCTACGCCATACAGTCACCGGGGAAAGAACCGGGGATTCTGTGCTATCTCTCCACCAGCCTGATGAGCTCCTGTTTCGTATGCACGCCCAACTTCTCGTAAATGTGGCGCATATGGAACCTTTACCGTGCTCTCCGAAATCATCAAACTCGATGCAATGGCCGTGGCCAGACCGAATAGCCCCGGGCAGGCAAGCTCTATGACTTCGACTTCGCGTAGCGAAAGCTGATAGATGACTGCGAGCTCCTGACAGTGGGAAACGAAGGGATCCTTCGTCTCCTTTCCGTTAATA
>CAZUFB010000039.1:17748-19316 GCA_964619775.1 uncultured Coriobacteriaceae bacterium | reverse complement strand
CGCAGGGCGGCGCGGGCCTGTTCGGCGTTGTCGTAGTGGGGGCGCACCCAGGCCATGAGCCCCTCGACCGCGGACGCCTCGACGTCGCGCATGCGGGGGTCGCCGTCGGGCGAGGTGCAGGCGCTGCGAACCTTGACGGTCGCCACACCGGCGCGCGCCTGGAACGGGCTGACCCGGCGGGTAAGCGACTGGAGCTTGGTGCGCGCCATGTAGGTCGTCGAACGCCCCACGGCGCCGTCGACCGTCACGAGCACCGGGCCGCAGGCGCCGATGCGGCGGATGCGCCAGGCCAGCACGCGCACCACGAACATGAACGCGCATCCTACGAGCGCCGCGGCCCATCCCAGAGACACGGCCCCCGAGGCGGCGACCGCAAGCGAGGGGTCGGCGAAGTCGAACCGGCCAACCAGCCAGGTCGGCACCGCCAGCACCGCGGCGAAGAAGGCGGCCCAGTACACCCCTCGCAGCAGGGTGCGGCGCAGTGCGGCCGCAGGCAGGCGGTGCAGGCCGAGGTCGTCGACGGGCACCGACACGGCGCCGGCGAACTCGGGCAGCACCTGCGCCACGAACGCCGCCGCCTCCGCGCTGGGCATGCAGGGGTGCAGCACCACGCGCTCGCGGCTCAGCGAGGACGAGTCGGCCTGGACGGACCCGACCGTGCGCACGGCAACCTGGACGTAGCCGGCCGCCCGGCGCAGGGGCGACTGGTCCATGCTCACCGACTGCACGCGGCCCAGCTCGACGGCGCGCGTGGAACGCGACAGAAGCCCGCACGAGACCTCGACGCGCTCGCCCCGGC
The DNA here is from genome assembly GCA_964619775.1 of uncultured Coriobacteriaceae bacterium. Lineage (GTDB taxonomy): Bacteria > Actinomycetota > Coriobacteriia > Coriobacteriales > UMGS124 > CAZUFB01. The sequence goes on along the minus strand of CAZUFB010000039.1, from coordinate 18,517 downwards.
GGCGCAGCACAAAGCCGCCCCAGCGGATGTAGGCGAGCGCCGTCGAGACAACCCAGGCCACCACGAGCGTCGCGGCGATCGTCATGGCGACGCCCGCCAGCGCCACCGGCAGCAGCGCCGCCACGCCCACGGCGGCAACCTGCCCGGCCATGTCGCCCAGAGCCTCGCCGACCGCCCTTCCCACCGCCGCGGCGATGCCGCCGAACAGGTCGTCGGCGAACTGGAGCACGCCGACAAGGGCCAAAAACAGCGAGAGCAGCGCGGCGCCCATGTTGAAGTCGGTCACCGCGGCCAGCACGTGCAGGCGGTTGGGCAGACGCATCTCGTAGGCGACGTCGCCCGCCGGGTCGCCGCCTTTCGCGCCTGCGGCGACCGCAGCGTCGGGCGCGTCCGCGGCCCCCGCAGGCGCGCCCGCATCCGCAAGCCCGCCCGCCCCCTCCACGCCGACGCGCGCCGCGGTCTGCTTGTCGACGAGCACGCGCCGCGCAAACAGGGCGCGCTTGAGCGCCTCTCCGTCGGGGCGCAGCAGGTGCTTGACCTTGTTGCCCTCGCCCACCCCGCCGACGCCGGTGTCGACCGTGACGGTCACCACGCCCAGCACGCGCTCGAGCACCGAGGCCGACAGGTCCACCGAGTGCACGCGCTGGTAGGGGATGCGCCGCTGGGAACGCACGAACACGCCCGAACGCAGCACCAGCCCGTCGTCGGCCAGCTCCCAGGTGCGCGTGCGCCATCCCACGGCCGCGGCGACAGGCACCGCCACGACGAC
>CAZUFB010000039.1:0-17648 GCA_964619775.1 uncultured Coriobacteriaceae bacterium | reverse complement strand
CCACGACGACCGCGACGACCCATGCGCCCGGAACGGGGTCCTCCCCCCTCAGCGCGGCGGCCACCATGGCGACAAGCACCACGACGAGCGCACCGAACATCTTGAACGAGTCGAGCGCGATGCCGCGCGCCGAGCTGCGATGCGCCCCGGGCGCGACGTCGCCCACCGGCGCGACGTTCACGTCGCCCTCGACGAACGCGACGCTTTCGAGCAGGTCGAGCGCACCGCGGCCCTCCCCGCGCAATCCGTCGCCCGAAACTGCGTCCCGCGGCATGTCCTTCTCCGCGCCGCCCATGGTTACACGTCCTCCTGGGCGATGCGCGCGAGCACGGCCACCTGGTCGCGCAGCGCCTCGGCCTCGCCGGTCCCCAGGCCGGGGATCTCGAACGAGTCGCCGGCGGTGGTGATGGTCACCGAGGCCAGACCGTTGGCCTTGAGCACGGGGCCCTGCTTGGTCTCGACGTGCTGCACGCGCACCATGGGGATGACCGAGGTCTTGACCACGACCAGGCCCGAGCGGATGATCACGTCGGTGGTGGCGACCTCGTAGCGCCAGCGGCGGTAGGCGATCTGGGGCAGCACCAGCAGGCTGACCAGCTGCAGCGCGACGACCGCGGCGCACACGACGACGAGCCACAGAGGGCGGTAGAAGGCGAGCACCGCCGCCGCGACGACGGCGACCACCGCCAGCGCTGCGGCCTCGTGGGTGCGCCACACGCGCATCATGCGCCGGTCGAGCTGTTTGGACGGCTCCACGCTCATGTGATTCCTTTCTAGTTGCTCACACGAAGCTTGCAGATTACCAAGACAGCATACCATGATGGGCACCCCCCCCCCGCAACACGTTCAGGCGCCCGCGCCTTGCGGCCGCCACCATGCCTTGCCCCATGCGGCGCGACAAGGGCCCGGGTACGTCCGGCCGGATTCGTGCGCAAACACCCGGTTCCCCGCAATCCCCCGCCGGCGAAAAAATGGCAAAACGATGCGTCCGCCCCGGCCTGCTCAAACGTGGTGTAGGCTTACTGGCAGGCCGGCCCGCGCCCCGGCGGCAACCGGGGCCGGTCGCACACGGCCGCACGCGTCGCCAAGGAGGTTCGCAGGCATGTCGTTCATCGAGTTCCGCAACGTCACCAAGGTCTACGGCGAAGGGGCCGCCGCGGTGCATGCCGCCGACGGCATCGACCTTGCGCTCGAACGCGGGGAATTCGTGCTCGTCGTGGGGCCGTCGGGCGCCGGCAAGACCACCGTGCTCAACATGCTCGGCGGCATGGAGCAGCCCACCTCGGGGCAGATCCTGTTCGCCGGGCGCGACCTTGCGCAGCTCGACGAAAAGGGCCTCACGCTTTACCGCCGCAACGACGTGGGCTTCGTGTTCCAGTTCTACAACCTGGTGGCGAGCCTCACCGCGCGCGAGAACGTGGAGCTCGCCAGCGAGATATGCGCCGACCCGCTGCCGGTGGACGACGTGCTGGCAAGCGTGGGGCTGGCCAACCGCATGGACAACTTCCCGGCGGAGCTTTCGGGCGGCGAGCAGCAGCGCGTGGCCATCGCCCGCGCCATCGCAAAGAACCCGCAGCTCATCCTTGCCGACGAACCCACCGGCGCGCTCGACTTCAAGACGGGCCGGGCGGTGCTGGAACTGCTGCAGCGCGTCTGCCGCGAGTCGGGCAAGACGCTCGTCCTCATCACGCACAACCTGGGGTTCGTTCCCATCGCCGACCGCATCGTGCACATCGCCAGCGGCCGGGTGGAGGGCGTCGAGGTCAACGAGAACCCCGTCAGCGCATCGACCATCACCTGGTAGGCAGCCATGGCGACCACCGACACCGCGCGCTACACCCCGCAGCACATGGCGCCCGCCGCCCGCGGCGCCGCAAGGCCCGCCTCCCCGGGCGGCGCCCACCGCGCGCCCTCCGGGGGCCCGCGCGCCGGCGGGCGCCGGCGGAGGCGCCGCGGCCACGCGTTTCGCCTCAACGTGCGCCGCACCGTCACCGGCAACCTCGCGCGGTTCTTCGCCCTCTTCGGCATCGTCGCCATCGGCGCGGGGGTCTTCGCGGGCCTGCGCATGTTCGTGCCCGACATGTACGCCTCGGCCGACGCGTTCTTCGACCGCTACAACTTCGCCGACATCCAGGTGTCCTCGCCGCTCGGGCTCACCGACGACGACGTCGAGGCCATCCGCGCGGTGGAGGGCGTGCGCGGGGCCACGGGCGTGGCGTCCTACGAGATGTCGATGTCCGACGCCGACGGCGCGACCTACGAGGTGCAGGTCGAGGCGCTCGACATGGCGCTGTACGCCTCGGTGCTCGACGAGACCGACGGCCGCGACGGCGACCAGAGCGCCGTCTCGCGCCTCGTGCTGTACGAGGGCCGCCTGCCCGAGAGCGCCGACGAGATCGTGATGTCCACCAACGGCCAGCTCAAGGATGACAGCGTGCAGGTGGGCGACGTGCTCACCGTCACCGAGATCACCGATTCCGACGAAGTGGGCGACGTGCTGGTGACCCGCGAGTTCACCGTCGTGGGCCTCGTGCAGTCGCCCGAGTGGCTCAGCAACTCCACGAGCCTCTCCCCCACCTCGGGGGCGCGCATCACCAACTACGCCTACATCGACCTGTCCGCGATGGCCGATCCCGGGCTCTACACGAGCATCATCGCCACCACCGACGACGCCATCGACGAGGTCTCGTTCACCGACGCCTACAACGAGGCGGTCGACCTGGTTCAGGAGGCCATCAAGGACGTGGCGCCCGAGCGAGAGCAGGCCCGCTACGACGAGCTGGTCGCCGAGCTCGAAGACGCCCGGGCAGAGGCGCAGGAGGCCCTGCAGCAGGCCGACGAGGCGCGCAGCGAGGCCCAGGCCGGCATCGACGCCGCGCAGGCGGTCATCGACCAGTACCAGCCCGTCGTCGACGAGCTATCGGCCTACGATGCCGACACGCTCGCCTACCTGGGGCAAACCGAGAACCTCGCCGCCGCGCAGGAGGCCGTGGCCCAGGCGCAGGAGGCCCTCGCCACCGCGCAGGACGGCCTGGCGCAGGCCGAAGACGCCGCGGCGCAGGCCGAAGAGGCGCTCGCCCAGATCGACGAGACCGTCGCCGACCTCGAGGTCGAGCGCTGGTACATCCTCGACCGCAACGCAAACTCCAGCTGCTACCTCTACCAAGCCACGGCGCTGCGCATGGAGCGCATCTGCCTCATCTTCCCCATCTTCTTCTTCCTGGTGGCGGCCCTGGTGTCGCTCACCACGATGAGCCGCATGGTCGAGACCGACCGCGTCGAGATAGGCACGCTCAAGGCCCTCGGCTACACCAAGAACCGCATCGGCCTCAAGTACCTGGCCTTCAGCGGCCTGGCAAGCATCTCTGGCTCGGTCGTGGGCATCGTGGCCGGCGTGCTCATGCTGCCGCGCGCCATCTGGTCGCCCTACTCGCGCATCTACATCGACTTCGACTTCCTCACGGGCTTCCACCAGCCCGACTGCCTCATCGCGCTGGGCCTGTCGGTGGCGCTCGCGCTGGGCGTCACCTGGATCGCCGTGCGCCGCACGCTGCGCGAGTCGGCCGCAAGCCTGCTGCTGCCCGCGCGCCCCAAGGGCGGACGGCGCATCCTGCTCGAACGCGTCCGTCCCCTGTGGCGCCGGCTCAGCTTCTCGCACAAGGTCACGGCCCGCAACCTGTTCCGCTACAAGAAGCGCATGTTCATGACCGTGGTGGGCGTGGCCGGCTGCACGGGCCTCGTGCTCACCGGCTTCGGCGTGCAGGACAAGCTCGACGGCTTCGTGCAGGCGCAGTACGGCGACATCTACACCTACGACGTGGTGGTGAACTTCGACTCGGACACCGACCCGGCGGCCGGCGCGGGCCTGGGCGCCGAGGACTCGCAGCTCGCGGCCCTGCTCGACGACAAGCTGGGCGCAGGCGAGTGGACCTACGTCTCCAAGCAGGCCGCCATCGCCGAGAACCCCGACGGCGACCCCACGCGCATCGCCTACGGCATCGGCGGGCGCATGGACCAGACCGGCGGCTCCACCCAGGCCGAGATGCGCGACTCCCGCAGCGACAGCACCGGCGAAAGCGAGGAGGGCATCCTGCGCGACGTGTTCCTCTACGTCATGCAGGAGGGCAGCGACCAGGGCCTCATCAACATCGACGACTACCAGACCGGCGAGCGCCTCGAGCTGCCCGACGAGGGCGTCGTCATCACCGAGCGCCTGGCCGAGCAGCTCCTCGTGGACGTGGGCGACACCATAGAGCTGTCGCTCGACACCGACGACGACCCCGTCGTGGTCGAGGTGACCGGCATCATGCACAACTACGTGGGCCACTACGTCTACTTCAGCCCCGCGGCCTACGAGGCGGCGTTCGGCGAGGAGCCCGTCTACAACATGGTGCTCGGCTGGAACGCCCAGGGCGTCGACGAGGACGAGCTGGTGACCGACATCGCCTCAGGCAGCGAAGCCGTGGTGAGCGCCAGCCTGCCGAGCGACGAGGCCGGCGGCTACGAGGACATCGCGTCGAGCCTCAACAGCATCGTACTCATCCTGCTCGTGGTCTCGGGCATGCTCGCGTTCATCGTCATCTGCGCCCTCACCGAGATCAACATCGAGGAGCGCCGCCGCGAGATCGCCACCCTCAAGGTGCTCGGCTTCATGCGCTCCGAGGTGCGCGGCTACGTCTACCGCGAGACCTGCCTCCTCGTAGCCATCGGCATCGTGCTCGGCCTGCCCTTCGGCGTGTGGCTGTGCGACTTCATCATGCGCGCCGCCGAGTTCGACAACATCATCTACTTCCGCACCATCGACTGGCCCTGCTTCGTATTCTCGGTGGTCTTCACCGCCGCCGTGACCGTGCTCGTGACCGTCGCGATGCGCAAGAGGCTCTACTCGATCGACATGGTCTCCAGCCTCAAGTCCGTGGACTAGGGCGTCTTCTAGGGCCGTCGGCGGGACCGCCGCGCAAAGCGCGAGGGCGGCTTCGAGGGGTGGGCGGGCCCGGACGCGGCGTTTTGCGGGCCGCCCTGGGGACCGTTGGTACGGGATGGGTGCGGTGCGCGGGAAGTTGCAGGCGCAACGGCGCGATGCGGTCCGAGGCGGTATAGTAGGGCATCGTCAACAACGCGCCGCCGGGGAGGGCGGCCTGCCTGTGCGGGCGGTTGTGCGGCCCGGGGCCGCAGGAGGCCGTCCGAGAAAGGGACTCACGCCATGCGGATTTCGGCACGCAACCAGTTCACCGGCACCGTCGTCGCCGTCAAGGAAGGCGCGGTCAACGGCGTCGTGACCATCGACCTGGGCGGCCCGCTCATCAAGGCGGGCATCACGATGGAGTCCATCCGCAACCTCGGCCTGGTCGAGGGCGTGCAGGCCACCGCCATCGCCAAAACGAGCAACGTGCTCTTCGCCGCAGGCAAAGACCGGCTGCCCGTGTCGGCGCGCAACCAGTTCGCCGGCACGGTGGCGACCGTGGAGCGCGGGGTCGTCAACGGCGTCGTCACCCTCGCCACCGACGAAGGGCTCACCATCGTGGGGTCCGTCACCAACGAGGCGATCGACGAGCTGGGCCTGGCGGTCGGCGTCGCGGCGACGGCCCTCATCAAGGCTACCGACGTCATGGTGGGAACGCCCGCCTCGGACGATTCGCAGGCGCGCACAAAGGATGCATGGGCCCGGGCGTGACGATGCCCTGCGCTTGCGGACCGCTCTAAACGGCCCTGCGCGCCCGTGTCATCGCGCCACCAGGAAGTTTGCAATCTCTACCATCAGGGTGGATGCCCTGGGGCAGCCCCGGGGGGTTATATTGGGGGCGTCATCGGCACGGCGCGCAGCAAACCGCCGTACGGGCGCTTGCACCGTGCCGCGCATCCGCAGGTTCCATCACCAAGGAGGAAACCGAATGGACAAGCCCGTTTCGCGCCGCACGCTCATCACCGCTGCCAGCGCCACCGCCGCCTTCGCGGCGGCCGCGAGCATGACCGGCGTCGCCCTGGCCGACGAGACCGCCGACGCCAGCAAGCCGCACGCCGAGGGGTCGCTCGCCGGCGAGCAGGCCGCGTCCGGCACCGCCGACGCCAACTTCCCCACCAACGACCCCAACCTGTTCGCTCCCTGCGCGGCCGGCGAGGGCGAGGTCGCCTTCGTGGCCGACCCCATCGCCGCCGACGAGATCGTCGCCACCCACGACGTCGACGTCGTGGTGTGCGGCCTGGGCCACGCCGGCACCCTGGCGGCCCTCTCCTGCGCCGAGCACGGCCTCGACACAGTCGCCGTGGAGAAGCGCGGCATCGCCAACATCTGCTCGGCCACCATCGGCGGCACCAACTCCAAGGTCCATCAGTACTGGGGCGTCTCCTTCGACGAGCAGGAGTGGCTTGAGGATGCGATGACCGACTGCGGCTTCCGCGGCAACATCGACCTCTACAAGCGCTACCTCGCGTGCAACGGCGAGGCCGTCGACTGGTACGTCGGCCATTTCGAGGGCATGACCGAGGAGGACTTCCCGCTGACCTTCGCCGCCGGAGACTTTCCCGACTTCCGCGACCAGTACGACATCACGTCGCTGTCGCGCTCGTGGAACACCTCGCTCAACCTTCCCTACACCGCCGGCGAGATGGCCGAGCTGCTGCCCACCTGGATCGAGGAGGCCGGTGCCGAGATCCGCTGGGAGACCCCGGCCTGCCAGCTGGTGACCGACGACTCCGGCGCGGTGACCGGCGTCATCGTCAAGGGCGCCGACGGCTACGAGCAGTACAACTGCGCCAAGGGCGTGGTGCTCGCCACCGGCGGCTACGGCTTCAACCTCGAAAAGCTGCAGCGCTGCTGCCGCCCGCGCGACCTCGCCCTCTCCGGCTGGATGAGCCCGTCCATGGGCAACACCGGCGACGGCCACGAGATGGCGCTCGCCATCGGCGCCATCGAGGACGAGTACCCCCACCCGCTGATGCTCGACCCGCAGCAGCTCATGCCCTACCTGCGCGTCAACAAGCTCGGCAAGCGCTTCACCCCCGAGTACGAGCCCTACAACCACCTGGCCTGCGCCATCCAGGCCCAGCCCGGCGCGTGCGACTACTACATCGTCGACGGCGACATCGCCAACAAGATCGACGCCATCTGGACGCCCTCCAGCTCGTGCTACGGTCCCAAGGACGTGTGGGTGGCCGCCGCGACCAGCGAGAGCGCCCTCAAGGCCGACACCCTCGAGGAGCTCGCCGAGCTCATGGGCGTGCCCGCCGACGCCTTCGTGGAGACCGTCGAGCACTGGAACGAGATGTGCGACGCCGGCGAGGACTCCGACTACCACTTCCCCGGCGCGATGATGGCCAGGATCGACACCCCGCCCTACTACGCCAACCTTGAGGGCGCCGAGGCCCTCTCCACCGCCGGCGGCCTGCAGGTCGACATCCACAGCCGCGTGCTCGACAGCGACTTCGAGCCCATCGCCGGCCTGTTCGCCGTCGGCCTCACCTCGGGCGGCATGTTCCAGAACACCTACCCGCACAACCTCAACTGCCTGAGCCACACCCGCAACTGCACCTTTGGCTACCTGGTGGGCAAGTACCTCTCGGGCGACGAAAGCTAGACGGGCGCAGGGCCTTCCACGCCTTGGGGTTCATGTGCCGGCGCACCGCCTTGAACGACGTGATGCCGAGCGCGACGAAGATGACGGCCAGCACCAGGGCGATGGCGATGGAGGCCGTCACGTTGGCCTTGAGCACGGCCCCACTAAACAGGCGCGTCGCGTAGGTCGGGAGGAACACGGCCAGGTGCCCCAAGATAAACATGAACGAGAGCACCGACAGCTCGCCGCGAATCGGGCGCAGCCGGTGCTTGAGGCGGTTCGCGTCGTCGAGGCACCCCGTGAACATGACGATGGCGAGCAGCGCCGACGACAGGTACCCCTTCTGCAGCACGAGGGTGAGCACCCGGATGCCGTTCAGGTTGACGCCCGCCACGACCGCGCCGATGTAGGCCCCCACGACGACGGCTGCCACGAGGTAGAAGGGTCCCGGGTGCGTCCGCAGCGCACGCCCCAGGGGAAAGGCGACGATCAACGCCAGGGCAAGCGCGACAAGAGCCGCCCCCAAGCCGGTGGTGTCCACGACCGCCCCCTATGCTCCGACGGTGCACACGGCGGGGCACGCCTCCGCGCACGCGGCGGCCTCGGGCAGCCCCGTGCCGTCCGCCAGCTGCGCGGACACCTCCGCGAACAGGTCGCGGCTCTGCTCCAAGGCGCCCTGCGCCACCAGGAGCATGCCGGTGTAGAAGGTAGTCTGCGCATAGGAGAGCGCCACCTCGTGCAGGTCGCCGATCCAGTTGAGCAGGTGGAGCTCGATGAACTGGGACTGCCGCTCGACGTTGACCGCCAAGGCGCCGTCGTCGCCGGCCTGCAGCGCCTCGAGCGCGAGGGCTGACATGTGCGCGACGTACTCAAGCTCGAAGGACAGATGGTCTTCGGGCTCGTGCAGCTCGGGGTTCACTTGGAATCCGTCGGCCAAAAAGCGCCGCACGACGTTGTCGCGCGAGGCACCCATCATGAGGTGCTCCTCGCTCGTGAACACCGACTCGTAGGGCACGGCGGTGAGCTTCTCCTGCGAGAACACGCCGGCCGCCAGGAACACCCGCGCGTACTCGATGGCGAGCTGGGAGCGGATATCGGAGGACGCGAAGTTGAAGAAGCGGCGAATCTGCGCGTAGCCGCGGTCGAGGTTCGCGTTGCCGGTATCGCGGGGCCACTCCTGGCCCCTGAGCGCCTCGATGGCCTCCTCGTTCAGCTCACGGAACATCATCTGTGCAAGAAAGCGGTACGTCTCCTCGCTCGCCTGCAGATATGCGGCAAACTCGCTCCTTGTGACCATGGTTCGGTCTCCCCTCGATTCTTTCCCGTTCTCTCCCAGCCCGCCCGGCTCGTCCCCGGCGCCGCCCCTGCGGCACGCGCAGGCCGTCCAGTTAACGGCCCGCACGCACCGCGCGGCCGCACCCCCCTTGCCTGCGGGGTTTGGCCACGCGGGCGCCGCGAGGGCTAGAGGCTGCCCTCGGTCGTCACGTACTTCTGCATCTTCTCGACCGTGGGGGTCAGATCCTCGTAGCGCCACTCGCCGAAGCGCGGCGAGAGGATGTAGGCGGTACGCGGGCCGTTGCCGGTGTCGGGAAGGTAGTGAACGCTGTCGGGGTCGGCCTCGGCGAGAGCCACCGCGACGTCGGACTCGGGGTCGTTGAGGTCGCCGAAGAGGCGCGCCTTGCCGGGGCAGTTCTTGACGCACGCGGGCTTCTCGTCGCCGTCCTTGGTGAGGTGCTCGCACAGCGTGCACTTCTGCACCACGCCCAGCTCGTCGTTGTAGTCGCGCACGTCGTAGGGGCAGGCATCCATGCACAGCTGACAGCCGATGCAGGCGCTCTCGTCGATAAGAACCACGTCGTTCTCGTCGCGGTAGGACGCGCCGGTGGGGCAGACGCTGACGCACGGGGCGTCCTCGCACTGCTGGCACTGCTTTGAAATCCAGTAGGTGTGGACGTCGGGCCACTCGCCGAACGGTTCCACCTGGTAGAGCTTGTTCCAGTGGTGGCCGAGCGCCACGTCGTTCTCCATCTTGCAGGCCAGCTCGCAGCAGTAGCAGCCGATGCAGCGGTCAAGGTTAATCACTAAGCACATACGGGCCATAGATGGCGCTCCCTCCTCCGGTGTTCTCCGAGGGCTCGGGCAGCCACGGAGCAAAGTCGGTCGGTTCCGTCCAGATGCCTTCGGGCGCGCCATCGGCCTTCGTGACGTTGATGCAAACGCCGCGCAGCGTGTAGGTGCCGTAGACGTCGTTGAACGGGCACTCGTCGTCGTTCTGCGTGAGCAGGTTGATGTTCATGACCTGCCAGGCGCGGTTGGGGTCGTCGGAGTCGAGCAGCTCCGGGTTCCAGAAGCGCTCCTGGTAGATGACCTTGGGCGCGACGCTCTTGGTGACGCGGCAGATGCCCTGGGTGCGGCCGCGCTTGCTCTCGAGCCACAGCCAGTCGCCGTCCTCGACGCCGATTTCCTCGGCGGTCACCGGGTTGATCCACGTCTCGGGATAGGGGTACAGCTCACGCGTCCACGGGGTGTTGCGCAGCGTGCCGTGGTGGAACACCGGCAGGCGGCCCTGGGTGAGCGTGTAGGGGTAGTCCGAGTCGTAGCCCGGGTCGTCCTCGACCGGCGACTCGTAGGGCTCCAGGTAGTAGGGCAGCGGGTTGTAGTTGTCCGACAGCGGGAACACGTCGGTGGCCGGGTCCATCGTGCCGCTGCCGTCGACCGCGCCGGTCAGGCCCAGCAGGATGTTGCCGTCGAAGTAGGGCTCGCAACGCTTCGAGGTGGTGCTGAAGCCCGCGGGCAGGCCTGTCTCCTCGTCGATGAACTCGTGGCTGCCGTACGACTTGGCCGCGTACTCCTCGATGGTCTGGTACTCCGAAGGCGCCTGCGCGTCGAAGGTCTCCCAGTCCCAGTCCTCGGTTCCGTAGTAGAAGCTGCCCACGAAGTAGCCCACGTAGTCCATGTACTCCTCGTAGGTCTTCCAGTAGGTGCCGTAGAACGTGCCGGCCACCTCGGGGTCGAACGAGTCGATGGCGCGCTGGTGGCCGCGCTTCGCCAGACCCCAAGCCAGCCACGACCAGTGCATGCACTCGTCCACGGCCTCGTAGAGCTGGGTGCAGGCGCGGCGGATGCCGTAGGTGTTGAGGCGGTCCTGGGCGTAGTTGGTCTCAAGCCACTCCGCCGTGGGCAGCACGTAGTCGGCCAGGCAGACGCTCGTGGTCGTCCAGTGCATATACATGTGGACGTTGAGCACGTTGTTCATCATCGCTTCGTAGAATCGCGTCGCGTTGCCGATCATCGCCAGCTTGTTGCCCGAGCGCTCGATCCAGATGCGCGGACGGTACGGCTCGCCGGTCTCGATGGCCGTCAGTATCGAGGGGATATGCGAGGCGAGCCAGTGGCCCAGGCCCTTGTGCTCGGTGTAGCCGAGGCGGGCGTTGGTCTCCTCCTCGGGCATGCGCAGCGGGTGGTCGGGATGGTGCAGGCCAAACGGTTGGACTACGTAGTTGCACGGCTCGACGTAGCAGGGGCGGTTCTGGACGATCGAGCCGGGCTGGCGAATGCAGCCGGTGAGGATGTTCAGGATGGCGTCTCCCTGAGCCGCCTGGGCCGAGTTGCGCGTCTGGTCGGTCGCCACGCCCAGCGAGATGCCGGCGTTGGGGCAGCCGTCGAGGTAGAGGTTGATGGCCTCCTCGATCTTGTCGGCGTCGAGCCAGCAGACCTCGGCCGCCTTCTCGAGCGTCCACTCGCTCACGTGCTCGCGCATGATCTGGAACGCGGTGCGGGCGGTCTCGCCATTGGGCAGCTCGAAGGAGCCGAACATCTCGGGATCGATCGAGCCGTCGTCGGGGAACGGGTAGGGCATGGCCACGGCCTCGTCGGTGAGCTTGTTCCACACGACGTACTCGTCCTCGGAGCCCAGGCCGAGCTCGCTGGCGCGGTAGGTGAGGCGCGTGTCCTCGTGCACCAAGAACGGCAGGTTAGTCCAGCGGGTGCAGAAGTCGTGGTCCCAGCGGTCGTTCTCGATGATGTAGCGCATCCACGCGAGCATGAGCGCCACGTCGGTACCGGGGCGGATGGGTAGCCACACGTCGGCGCGGGCGGCGTCGGGCGTGAGGCGCGGGTCGATGACCACGGTCTTCATGCCGTTGTTGCGCAGCTCGGTTACCACGCGGCCCGTCGAGCCGATGCCGTGGTAACTGGGACCCACGCCCCACATGACGTAGCACTTGGTGGGGGTGCACAGCTCGTCGGGCAGCAGGCCCGGCAGGTAGGGCTCGGTGACCGGGCCGTCGGCCAGCGAGGTGTCGGCGGTGCCGTTGATGCAGGTCTCCATGTGGTTGCGCGGCAGGTAGCACTGGGCGCAGCCGGGCTCGAAGAAGTTGCCGCCGCCCCACACTGACAAGAAGCGCGCCGGCGAGAAGAACTGGGGGTTGCCGCCGCCGCCCGTGGAGCACACGAGGCTCTTGGGGCCTTCCTTCTGGTAGTACTCCCACAGCACGTCGCAAATCTCGTCGAGGGCCTGCTCCCAGCTGATGCGCTCCCACTGGTTGGAGCCGCGCTCGCCGACGCGCTTCATGGGGTACTTGATGCGGTTGGGGTTGTAGAGCGCCTGGATGCCGGCCAGGCCCTTGGCGCACACGCCGCCCTTGTTCATGGGGTCGTCAGGGTCGCCTTCGAGCTTGATGACCTTGCCGTCCTGCACGTGGGCGATCATGCCGCAGTTGTTGAGGCACGCACGGCACATCGTGCGAATCTTGCGGACCTCGCCCTCCCCGGACTCCTCCGGCTCGACGGCGAGCAAGTTCGGCGTCGCCTTGGTTGCCATGGCGGCCGCGGCGGCGCCGAACGCGGCGAGCTTCACGAAGCCGCGCCTGCTGATGGTCGTCTCTGCCAAAACCTTCCTCCCTTTCTCTCTTGTCCCGCTCTTGTCCCACTTGCGGGCGGATCGTACGGTGTCGGTCCTGGGGCAGTCCGCAGAATCGCCGGGCAGGGCGCACGAGGGTGACGCGCACACGAAGTCCGCGAGCCCGCGCGCAACGCGACGAGACCCGGCGTTCTTGCAGGCCGAGGCCGCCCTAGCGCTCGGTCAATGCGGCGCGCCCAGCCTCGGTGGTGCGCCAAGCCCCGTCCCAGACGATGGCCCCCGCCGACTCGAGCGCGTCGATGAAGTGCTGCGGGTAAACCGTGCGCCGGCCGGTCTGGGGGTCGGGCTGCAGTGCGGAAAGATCCCCGAGCTGCGCCTCGAGGTCGGAGCGCGTGCACCCGTCCTTGTCGCTGCAGGCCCACAGCACCGCGAGATAGGCGTCGGTGTAGCGGGGGCGCTCGTCGAACAGCGCGCGCAGGGCGTTCTCCGGAGCGCAGGCGGCGGCGAGGAGGCGGCCCTCCTCGGTGAGCTCGAGGGTGGACCACGCCTCTGCGTCATCGGCGACGCGCTCGTCGGTCAGGACGTCGGACAGCTTGCCGTCGTAGGGCTCGCCGTCGACGAACGCCTGCTCGCTCAGCGCGCGGTTGCGCACCAAGATGTCGACGGCGATCGCCGGGCTCGCCGCGCAGGTCGCGTCCCATCCCGGCTCCACAGCCCGCTCGACCTCGTCGCGGCGCCGCACGGCGTTGTCCTCGAACTGCGCCAACACCGCACGCACCGGCTGCTTGAGCCGCGGGTTGTCCTGTACCAGGTTGTGCTCCATCGCGCTCGCCTACCCTTCCGACCTTTGAACTCGCACCGTGCACGGAAGCGCGTCGCGCCGGGCGCCGCGCCGCCGTGCATCTCGAACCCTACGCGCCCGGCCGGGGTGGGCGCATGGTCATCGGAGGGATGGAGCGAGTCGCCACCGGGGGTGAACCGCCTCTGGTCACCCTGCGCGACAGTGACTAGTCTGTTGGCGTTGTCGCTGGTAAATGAGTTGACTGAATGTCAATAATCTTACTGTCAACAACCGGGCCGCAAAGACGGCAGAGGCAGGCGCGGCGCAGGCGGACGGCTGCGTCCGCACCGGAAGCCCGCGTGTTGAAGACCCGCCCCGCACTTTCGTCTCTGCCTCTCCCGTCGGACGTGCGGCTTTTTCGCCGTTCCAAGGCAAATCGTTCGGGTATGCGGACATCGCCGGACGCCATCGCGAAGGCTTTATTATTGACTAGCTGTAAACCACCTGGTCGTTACTTTGGTAGACCACCCAATCGCCTGCGCCGCGCAGACAGCCGGCGCATATGCCGCCGTTTTGGTCCGCACAACCGTTCGATTTGCGCCAAACCCCCGATAACAGCGCAGACGGCAGGCGGCAAACAGCAAACAGCAGGGGTAACCCGTCCCCGTCGCGCACCGACTCCGCGACCCCGCGACACGAGGTGCATCCTTGGCTACGGGCGCGTGCGCTTTTCGGGCTCGACCTCGACGGTCGCCAGAAAATCGAGCAGCTCGCGGCGCGAGTGGACGTCGAGCTTGGTGTAAATCGAGCGTATATGGCTGCGCACCGTGTTCTTGGAGATGACCAAGTCCTCGGCGATCCAGTTGGCCGAGTGCCCCTCGGCGAACAGCTCTGTGATCTGCCGTTCGCGCGCCGACACGCCGAAGCGCTCGGGCAGGGCCGCGATGCGCTCCGCCACCGTCGGGCCGCCGTCGGTCTGTGTCCCGGCACCGTCCTGCGCCGACACTCCCGTGTCCGCCGCCACGTCGTCATGCCGCCAGGTGAAGATGAACTTGATGTCGGCGTCGGTGAAGACGAAGGCGAACACCACCACGATCGTCAGCGCCAGGGCCACGGCGACCGCCACGCGCCCCATCGCGGAGTCGTCCAGCGGCGCGCAGGCGAGGCCAAACCCCCAGGAGCAGGCGCTCAACCCCAGGTAGACCGCCTGTCCTATGCCGAACGCACGCACCGACGAAAAGCCGAAGCGAAACGCCGCGTAAGCCATGAGGCAGGTGAAGATCATCCAGAGCAGCTCCTTGCCGATACTCGTGTAGACGAGGTCGAGCCCCAGCGTGGAGCCGAGCACGACGACCATCCCGAAGAAGATAAGCACCGCGTAGACGCGCCGCACCGCGCGCACGACGTCTCCGGAGTTCACCACGATGCAGACGGCCAGCGCGGCCACGCAGATGGCAAACGTCGTGATCACGCCCACCTGGGCGTAGTCGGTGTCCGCCATCGAGCCCGACGCAAGGCCCCGGGCGAACCCCGCGGTGAACGCGACCAGGCCCGACGCCACCACAAGGCGCACGTACGAACGCATGCCCGGCACGTGCGCGCCCCGTCCGACCGCGGAAAGCTCGTCGGCCGGGAACGGGTCGTCGCCGGGCATCACGAATAGTAGGGCGCTCGCCACCGGCATCGCGGCAATGAAGAACGGCTGCCACAGCGGCGGCAGACCGATGCCCACAAAGTAGAGGAACGCCGCGAAGACGAGCGCGATCGACCCGGCCGTCAGCACCTCGCGCCGGCCAAGCGCGCTGTAGGCATCGCCCGTCTTGAGCGCAAGCACCGAGGTCCCCACACCCGTGAGGACAGCGCCGACAGCGAAGGCCGCCCACTCCGCGACGCCCGCCCCCAGCAGCGGGGCAACCGCGATGAGCCCCACGCCCAGCGCCGCGCACGCGCTGACGCCCAGCACGCACCCCCGCCGCCCCAGCAGCGGCGTGACGCGCCGCCAGAGCAGCGCGGCGAGCAACAGCGTGCACATGATGGCCGGGGTCGAGCAGAGGTACATGAAGCCGACCTGCCGGGCAAACGACCCCTGCGGCCACAGCACGAACAGGCCGGTGTCGCTGTAGCACAGCCAGATCCACGCCCACCAGGCGCCCATACCCAGATAGCGGAGGTACGGCCACTGTTCGGCCAGGCGGTACATGCCCTCGACGTATTTCGAACCGCTGCGCGCCATGCCTTTTGCCTTCCTCCCGCGGCACTCCCTCGAGTCGGGATTGTAGCAGGCCCGGCGGGCGCCGCCGCGTTTTTCGTCCATGCGAGGCACCCCGACGCGGTAAGCTAACAGGGTATCCCGATCCCGCGCCGTCAGGAGGCCCGCCATGCCGCTGCCGCCTATCGACTTCGCCGACACCTCGCCCGACCCCTGGTCGAGCAGCCCCGACCGCGATTCCGCCGACGGCCACGCCCACCGCTCGGCGTCGCGCCGCGCCCGCAACGCGCAGGCCGGGCCCGAGCTCGCGGGCGGCGACGGCGAAACCAGCGGGGCCGGTCGGACCGCCCGGCCCGCCAAACCCAAGAAGCGCCACCGGGTGCCCAAAGCCTTCGTCTGCGTCCTCGTCGCCTTGGCCGTCGGCGGCGTCGCCGCGTTCCTCGACTACTGCGACAACGGCTACTCCGCCAGCGCCGACGCCGTGGCCGCCGCCACGGCGAGCAGCGGCACGACCTCCGAAGGCTGGCTCACGTTCGGCGACCCGTCGTCGGAATACGGCCTCGTCTTCTACCCCGGCGCGCGCGTGGAGTCCGACGCCTACGCGCCCCTGCTCGAGCTCCTGGCCGACCAGCAGGTGTTTTGCGTGCTGGTCGACATGCCCTTCAACATGGCGTTCTTCAACATAGGCGCCGCCGGGAGCATCCAGGAGCAGTACCCCGAGGTCGCGCACTGGTACCTGGCCGGACACTCGCTCGGCGGCGCGATGGCGGCGAGCTACATCGCAAACCACGCCGACGCTTGGGACGGCCTCGTGCTGCTTGCCGCCTATTCCACGGCCGACCTCGCGCAGACCGACCTTGCGGTGCTGACGCTCGTCGGCAGCGAAGACGGGGTCGTGGACTGGGACCGCCTGGACGAGTGCGCCGCAAACCTGCCCGCCGACGCGCAGACCGTCGTCATCGAGGGCGGCAACCATGCGAACTTCGGCAGCTACGGCGTGCAAGAGGGCGACGGGCAGGCAACCATCTCGTCAAGCACCCAGCAAGAAGAGACCGTGCAGCAGATTCTCGCGCTCATGGGAATCGCCGAGCCCGAGACGCAGGCCGAGCCGTCCGAAGACGACGCGGCCGACGACCCCTACGCGGGCATCATAGCCTACCTGCAGAGCATCGGCACGGCGGCATAGAAGGCAGGCCGCCGCAGCAGCAAGGGCATGTCTGGGAGCCGACAAAGGCCGTGCCCCCGGGAAGGAGAGCGCCGGGAACGCAAGCGGCGCTCTCGCCTGAGCTTGGCAGCCAGGACTTGGGCGGAGCCTCGGACCGCGGCGGCCTCTTTTACGCCACAGATCGGCGCGCAATCCGTATCCCGGCATCTGCGGTACAATCCCGGTAAACTGAAACCAGGGAGGGTAGACAAAGCCATGGAGATAATACAAATATGCATCTCTTCTCTTATCGTTATGTCTTTGTCTCTTTTCCTTTCGGCATATTCACCGGAATATTTTGAAGACGAATCGTCCATGTCTATGTCGGACGCAGAAGAGGAGACGGACAGGGGGTTGGAAACAGGACAGGACGAAGACGGCAGCCAGTCTGGCAGGTCCGCCGCAGACGCCTATGTGGAAGCGCTTTATGCCGTCCTTTCGGATCATGTCTGGCCGGACGGGGAGGAGATAGCGGACGAATACCTGGAGAATCTCACCGGCAACAGCTTCGCCATATACGATGTGGACGATGACGGCACGGACGAGCTGATACTGCGCATCACGGCATCCATCACCATGGCCGGGATGAGGGAGACTGTCTACCGGTACGATGCAGCGACAGACACCATCAGCGAAGAATTCAGCGGGTCTCCAAGTATGGACTTCTATGACAATGGCGTGATCCTGGTCGAATGGTCCCACAACCAGGGAAAGGGCAGGAAGCTGTGGCCGTTCACGCTGTACGTATACGACGCGGGGTCCGATTCGTATACCTGCGTCGGGTCGGCCGACTCCTGGGATGAGGATTTGGACCCGAACGGGTTTCCGTCGGAATACGACATAGACGGCGACGGGACGATTTACTACCTCTACGGAGAAGATCTTTCAGACAGTCCCCGGATTGCCGACGGCGCAGAGTACCACGAATGGCTGGACCCCTATCTGGAAGACGCCTCCCTGGTGGAACTCGCATGGTTTTCGCTGGACAGCACCGGAATCGGCGCGGTTTCCGGCTAAACCGGCGAGCCAAGTCGCCCTAG
>CAZUFB010000038.1:5098-19383 GCA_964619775.1 uncultured Coriobacteriaceae bacterium | reverse complement strand
ACCGGTCTTGCGCGCGCCGCTTTCGATGATGTCGGGGTAGATGGTACCCTGGGCCAGATACCTCACCGGGCGGCCGTCCTCGGCAAGCTTCTGGGCTTCCTCGAAGAACACCTTCCAGAACTCGGTGCCGATGATCTTGCGCTTCTGCTCGGGGTCGGTCACGCCGTCGAGCAGCCGCGCATAGCGCTCCTCGGCATGCACGTGCACGAAGTCGACGTCGAACTGACTGGTGAAGACCTCCTCAACCTGCTCGGGCTCGTTCTTGCGCAACAGGCCGTGGTTCACGAACACGCAGGTCAGCTGCCTGCCTATGGCCTTGGAGCACAGCGCGGCCACCACGCTCGAGTCCACGCCGCCCGAAAGCGCCAAAATGACGCGGTCGCCGCCCACCTGTTCGCGAATCTCGGCCACCTTCTGTTCCACGATGTTGTCCATGGTCCAGCTGGGCTCCAGTCCGCAGATGCCGAACAGGAAGTTTTTGAGCATGTCGTTGCCGTGCGGGGTGTGGCGCACCTCGGGGTGGAACTGCGTCGCATAAAGGTTGCGCTCGGGGCACTCCATCGCTGCCACCGGGCACACGTCGGTCGTGGCGGTGACGGTAAAGCCCTCAGGCACCGCGCTCACGGCATCGCGGTGGCTCATCCACACGCTCTGTTCCTCGGGCGTGCCGTCAAGCAGGCGCGACGCCCCCTGACGATGCAGGCCGGCGTGGCCGTACTCGCCCACCTCGGTGTGGCCCACGGTGCCGCCGAGCTTCACCGCCATGATCTGCTGGCCGTAGCAGAAGCCAAGCACCGGCACGCCGAGCTCGAACACCTTGGGGTCGACGTCGGGCGCATCCTCGGCGTAGACGCTCGCCGGGCCGCCCGACAGGATAATCGCGCTCGGGTGGCGCGCGGCCAGCTCCTCGGCCGAGACGTCGCACGGCATGATCTCGGAGTACACGTTCAGGTCGCGGACGCGGCGTGCGATGAGCTGCCCGTACTGGGCTCCGAAGTCGAGCACGACGACAAACTGATCGGTGTTGGCCATGGTGGTCGAGGCTCCTTCATCCTTTGCAGTGGTGGACGTTCTTCATTCGCCACCTGCAATGATAAAGCTCCCGCGCCCCAAACCGAAGCTGGACGCGAAAGCTTTTAGGCCGGTTCAGAAAGATCAGGGCAATCCACAAAATTGCCGGACAAGGTGCCAAGGCGATGGCGTACAAGAGGCACGCGAACCCGAGCGCGACAAGGCCGAACGCCCGTCTGCGTCGTCTACCCCCTACCCTACCGAATCACCAGACGCACATACCCGGACGGCACCGCGAATCTCGTCCTTGTAGTTCCAGCACCCCCAGACGTAATAAGCAAACATCGACGCCACCATGAAAAACCACGCAACCGGGTAGCTCATGTAGATTGCCTCGGGGCTCGGGGCCACCGCCTGTGCCGCAAGCACCCAGGCGATGCGCAGCACGCACATGAACGCCAAGGCGAACATCATCGGCACCATCGTGGACCCCACGCCGTAGTACAGCCCGCACACCGACATGTAGATCGCGTAGACGAAGTAGAGCGGCACGATGATCGCCATCGCACGGATGCCCTCCCGCACCACGGCGGAGTCGGGCGAAAACAGGCCGAGAACCGGGTAGCGCAGGCCCCACATGGCCAGACACAGCGCGACGGTCACGACGACGTTGAGGGCCAGGCCCACCCACACCCCGCGCCGCGCGCGGAGAAAGTCGTGCGCGCCGATGTTCTGCCCCACGAAGGTGACGATGGCGTTTTGGATGGACCCGATCGGCATGTAAAGCCAGCCGTCGATTTTGGAGTAGGCGCCGAAGCCGTCCATCGTCTCAAGACCGTAGAGGTTGATCTGGGAGGAGATGATGACGCTCGACAGGCAGATGACCGTCATCTGGACGCCGTTGGGTACGCCGATACCGAGCATGCGCCGCAGCAGCGTCCGGTCGACGGTCGGCGGCACGCGGTCGATATGGAGCACCGAACGGCGCGTCCACGCGCACACGACCATCGCCGCCGCCGAAAGCGCCTGCGCGACGACGGTGCCGAGCGCCGCCCCGAACACGCCCATGTCCATCACGGCGACGAACAGCAGCGCCAGCACAAGGTTGACGACGGAGGCGCCGACGAGGATAGTCATCGGGGTACGCGAGTCGCCGTGCGCACGGAACGCCGAGGCGCCCATGTTGTAGACCACCATCGGCAGGGTGCTCACCGCGTAGACGCGCATGTAGAGCACCGCCTGCTCGAGAACCTCGCCCTCGAGGTTCATGAGCGCCAGACACGGACGGGCCACCGCGAAGCACACGAGGCAGGCCGCGACGCCGCCAACCAGCGACAGCGCCCCGGCCGTCCAGACGCAACGGCCGAAACGCCTCGTGTCGCGCGAGCCGAACAGCTGGGCAAGCACCACGCCCGCACCGACCGCCAGCCCGTTGAAGAAGCAGATGATGGTTGCGGTGAGAAAACCGCAGCTGCTCACCGCAGCCAGCGCCACGTTGCCCGACCACTGGCCCAAAATCATCGAGTCGACGGTCACATAGAGCTGCTGGAAGAAATTGGTGAGCAGGATAGGCAGCGCGAAGAGCACGAGCGACGGCAGGATGGCCCCCTGCGTCATGTCGCCATGCCCCTTGCGCGCACCCCGCTCTCCCACTGCGGAAACCTCGAGCGCCGCATCGTCCGTCAAACCTGTTTCGGACACGGCCGCCGACGCAGCCCGACCTTCCACGGCGTCCATACCGTCGCCTCCCCCAGGGCAACATCGTCGCGGGGCGCAACACCCGCCCCGCCCGACGCAGACTAGACGTTGAACCTGAAGTGCATGACGTCGCCGTCTTGCACCACGTACTCCTTGCCCTCCATGCGCAGCTTGCCGGCCGCCTTGGCTCCCGCCTCGCCGCCGAGCTCGATGTAGTCGCTGTAGGAGATGGTCTCGGCCTTGATGAACCCTCGCTCGAAGTCGCCGTGGATGACGCCGGCCGCCTTGGGAGCCGTGGTCCCCACGGGGATGGTCCAGGCTCTGACCTCCATCTCGCCTGCCGTGAAGTACGACTGCAGCCCGAGCAGGCGGTAGGCCGCACGGGCGAGCACGGCCAGGCCGCTCTCCTCGAGGCCGAGGCTCTCGAGGTACTCTTTCGCCTCGTCGTCGTCCAGCTCGGCAAGCTCCGCCTCCACCTGGGCGCAGATGGCGATGGGCTTGACTCCGTCGATTTCGGGCAAATCGTCGTGCAGGCCGTCTTCGTCGACGTTGGCCACGTAGAGAATCGGCTTCATCGTGAGCAGGAACAGGTCGCGCACGCTCTCGCGCTCCTCGTCGGTCATCTCGAGGGCGCGGGCGCGGTGCCCCCCGTTCATCCATTCTTGCAGACGCTTCATCGTGGCCAGCTTGGCGACGCTGTGCTTGTCGCCGCGGTGGGCCTCCTTCTCGGCCTTGGGCAGCGCACGCTCGATGGTGCCCAGGTCGGCGAGGATGAGCTCAGTGTGGATGGTCTCGACGTCGCCGAGCGGGTCGACCTTGCCGGTGGGGTTGCCCTCGTCGGAAACATGCACGACGTCGGGGTCTTTGAAGAACCGCACCACCTCGCAGATGGCGTCGGTCTCACGGATGTTGGCAAGGAACTGGTTGCCGAGGCCCTCGCCCACGCTGGCGCCTTTCACAAGGCCGGCGATGTCGACGAACTCCACCGTGGCGGGCACGATACGCCCCGGGTGCACGATGTCGGCAAGCACCTGCAGGCGCTCGTCGGGCACGTCGACGATACCCACGTTGGGGTCGATGGTGGCGAAGGGGTAGTTGGCCGCAAGGCCTCCCTGCTTGGTGAGGGCGGTGAACAGCGTTGACTTGCCGACGTTGGGCAGGCCGACAATGCCGATGGAGAGGGCCATGACGCTCCTTGAAGTTCAAGTCGAAGGTTACTCCCGTAGGCCACAGCGGGCTACAGGGCGTGGGGCTGCGACGATTATAGCCGGCGGCGGGACACCCGGGCGGCACAGCGGGCCTGACACGAAAAGAGCCGTCCCGAAGGACGGCTCCTTTTGAACGCCTGGCTCGACGGTGTTCGTCGGCTTGCAGACCGCTTATGCCGCGGCGCTCGCCAAAGCCTCGTTCACTGCGCTGAGGATGGCGTTGCTCGTGATGGTGGCGCCGGAAACCGTGTCCACGCCCTCGGTGCCGTTGGCCTCGACGATTAGGTCGGGCAGCTGCTCGATGGCGTTGGAGCCGATGCCTTCGGTCTCCGAGTTCTCGCCGATCTCGACGGAGACGATGGCGCCGTTCTCGACCGTGACGGTCACCGGCACGTCGCCGCCGATACCGGTACCGGTGGCCTCGTAGGTGCCGTCGGGGACGGTACTCACATCGACGACCTCGGTCGAAGCCTCGTCATCGGAGGATTCGTCGGACTCGTCATCGCTCGACGTCGCGAGAGCGCTCACGTCTATGGCGCCGTCGGGGACGGACCAGCCGTCCGGCAAACTGTCCGCGAAGGTGTTCAGGTGGCACTGGGCGCACGCGATGGTCTGGGTCTCGTGGCAATCGGCGCAGGTAATGATGCCGCCGTCGGAACCGGCCGTCTCGTGCATCGTCGAGAACTGCACGTAGGTGTCGCCCGCGTGCATATCGTAGATGCCGTAGGCATCTGCCGTGGAGGACACGCTCACGCTGTCGGTGGTCTCGGGGATGGCCCAGCTGGCAAGTGTCGCCTGGTCCTCCTCGCTCAGGTTGACGGCGAAGTCGACGTGGCACTCGGCGCAGACCAGAGTCGACTGCTTGTGGACGCTATGGCAACTCGAACAGGTGATCTCAAGACTGCTGTGCGTCTCGTCGTCGGGAATGTTGTGGGGGTCGTAGTCCCAATCCTCGGTGGCCTCTTCCTTGGTAGAGGAGGTCGTGCCGTCGTGGCAGGTGCCGCAGAACTCGTCGTTGACGAACTCCTCCGACATATCTGGCAACGGGTCGGTGAACGAGTCGCTCACGAACATGACGACCTCGTTGACCAGGTCGAGCAGTTTGGCCTGCGACCAGTGACAACCAAGGCAGGTGATGCCGGCGGCCTCGTGGGCGGTGACCGCCAGCGCCGGGTCCTCGCTGTAGTAGGCATCGACGTAGGAAGCCATCACCTCGTGGCAGACGGTGCTGCAGAACGACGGCTGCTCGTGCCAGTGCAGACACGCCACCAGCACGGCGATGACGACGACCGAGAACGCAGATATGACGATGGGCCATACCCTCTTTTTCGGTGCTGGCGCACCGTCGGGTACTTGGACCTCCGTCGTCTCTGCGCTCACCTTCTTCTCATCGGACATGTTTCCTCCTCTTCCCAGCGCATGCATAAAACGCATACACACGCCCTACCTTACACACGAGATGATAGTAATTACACCGGCTGCGCACAAGCTCGTAAATCCAAATTCCTCCCAGCGAGCGGCAGTTAAAGACCGCCCGCTACAAATAAAGCACGCGGCCTGCAGCCCCATCTCCTCCCTTACTGTCCCTTGGCGCGCTCTCGGCGCCGGCGCTCTTCCTCCTCCTCGATGTCGCTCTGCCGCTCGAGGAAGTCGAGGGCCTTCTTGCCGTACTCCTTGCCCTTCTCGCGCGCCTCCTCGCGCTGCCGCTTCGCCTTCTCCTCCTCCTCGATCTTCTTCTGCGCCTCGGGGTCGTCCACAATGAGGCGGGAGCCGTCGCACTCCTCGAACTCGACGGCGCCGAGCGGGCAGACGTCCAGGCACAGCGCGCATGCGACACAGTGGGTCGACAGGATCTGGGCCTTGCCGTCGACGATGTCGATGGCCTTGGTGGGGCAGGCTTCGGCGCAGTCGCCGCAGCCGTCGCACGCCTCGGTGGCAACGGGAAGGTCGAAGAGGATGTTCTCGGCGGTGTCGGGGTGGTTGGCCAGGGCGACGAGCATGAGCTGGCGCGTGTTGGTGAGGACGCGCTTCTTCTCGGCGGTGCTCTTGGCGCCGCAGAGGCGGTCGAGCGTCTTTTGGAGCTCGTTGATCTGCTTGGTGTGCTTCGAGATCTTCTCCGCCGCGCGCGCCAGCTTGGCGGTGATGGGGTTGACCTTGGAGGCGGTCATGCCGAGCGACTTCATCGAGCTGTTGATGAACTGCTTGCGCTCGACCTGGTGGTCGACCTCGAGGACGAGGTCGCGCTCGCGGGTCACCAGGTCGACGGTCTCGCCCGACCAGCCCTCGCCGACGCTGATCTGCTCGGTGTAGAAGTCCTCCCCGGTGGTGGTGCGGCACTTGTCGCAGATACCGGTGGGCAGGTAGATGCCCACGTTGCCGTACTCGCACAGGATGGCGTACCACACGTCGGCCGACAGAGCCCCGACGCAGGGCAGCACGACCTCGGCGGCGTCGGGCACGTGGCCCAGCGCGCGCGTGCAGGTGACGTAGACCATCTCGTTGGCCTCGGCCGCCTTGCAGATCTTGTCGTACAGGGCGCGCGGGCCGTGCATCGAGGAGACGAGTGCGTCGGTGGGGCACGCCGCCACGCACAGGCCGCACTTGCGGCAGTCGGGCTTGATCTCGAGCGAGCCGTCGTCGTCGATCCAGATCGAGTCGGTGGGGCAC
This sequence comes from uncultured Coriobacteriaceae bacterium, assembly GCA_964619775.1. Lineage (GTDB taxonomy): Bacteria > Actinomycetota > Coriobacteriia > Coriobacteriales > UMGS124 > CAZUFB01. The sequence continues at coordinate 12,799 of CAZUFB010000038.1, read as the reverse complement.
ACCTGCATGCACAGGTCGCAGCTTGCGTCGGGGCGCTTGCAGCGGACGCACATCGCGGCGTTGCCCTTGGGGACGACCTTGTAGTCGCCCGGGGTCCACACCGGCTCGGCCGACACGGTGGCGCCGCGCAGCTCCGCGGTTTCGTCGGCGATGTCGCTCGTGATGGCCTTGAACTCTTTCTGGATGCCGATCAGGTCGTCAAGGAAGTCGGCCATGGACGATCACGTCCCTCTCTCGCAAAACAGCTGGTCAGGGTCGGTACGGCGTCCAAACCCTTACCGTAAAGCTTGGGTTGACGCTCGAGGTTTTGTGCGCCGACCTTCAATCCTGCAGGCCGGCGCGCCGCCTGCCCGGCCTATTCGGCCTCGGGGCGCATGTGCGGGAACAGCAGCACGTCGCGGATCGAGGACTCGTCGGTGAGCAGCATCACGAGGCGGTCTATGCCGATGCCGATGCCACCCGCCGGGGGCATGCCGTACTCGAGGGCGCGCACATAGTCGCGGTCGTAGTCCATCGCCTCGGCGTCGCCGTGCGCCTTGGCCTCGGCCTGGGCCTTGAAGCGCGCCTCCTGGTCAACCGGGTCGTTGAGCTCGCTGAACGCGTTGGCGTACTCGCAGCCGGCGATGACCAGCTCGAAGCGGTCGGTGAGGCGCTGGTCGTCGGCCTTCTTCTTGGCCAACGGGCTCACCTCGACCGGGTAGTCGACCACGAACGTGGGGTCGACGAGCGTCGACTCGACCTTCTCGTCGTAAATCTCGAAGATGAGTTTGCCGGCACCCCAGTCGTCCTGCGGCTCGATGCCCTGGGCGCGGCACAGCTCGCGCAGGGTCTCCACCGGAGTGTCCATCGAGATCTCGCAGCCGCATGCCTCCCCCACCAGCTCGGTCATCGGGCGGCTCGGCCACTGCCCGCCCAGGTTGACCTCGACGCCGCCGTAGGTCACGACGTCGCCGTCGTTGACCGCGGCGTTGCAGGCTTGGATGAGCCCCTGGCACAACTCCTTCATCCCTTCGAGGTCGGTGTAGGCCTGATAGGCCTCCATCGTCGTAAACTCGGGGTTGTGCTTGTAGTCCATGCCTTCGTTGCGGAACGACCGGTTCATCTCGAACACCCGCTCGAACCCGCCCACCAGAAGGCGCTTGAGGTGCAGCTCGGGGGCGATGCGCAGGTAGCAGTCGACGCCCAGGGCGTTGTAGTGGGTCACAAACGGCTTTGCGTTTGCACCCGAGGCCACCGCGTGCAGGATGGGGGTCTCCACCTCGACGAAGTCGAGGTCCTCCATGTAGCGGCGGATGGTGGAGACGATCTTGAAGCGCTTGGCGAAGGTCTCCTTGACGTCGGGGTTCATCACCAGGTCGACGTAGCGCTGGCGGTAGCGGGTCTCCTTGTCGGAGAGGCCGTGGAACTTCTCGGGCAGCGGGCGGCACGACTTGGAGAGCAGCACCACCTCGGTGGGGGACACCGACAGCTCGCCGCGGCGGGTGCGCAGCACCGTCCCGCGGGCACCCACGATGTCGCCCACGTCGAGCCGCTTCAGGCCCTCCCAGGCCTGCTCGCCCAGCACGTTGATGCGGCAGAAGAGCTGGACGTCGCCCGACCCGTCGCGCAGGACGAGGAAGCAGACCTTCCCCTGGTCGCGGACCGCCATGACGCGCCCGGCGACCGCCACGGCGTCGTCGGTGACCGCGCCTGCCTCGAGGCCGGCATAGCGCTCGGCCAGTTCGCTGGCATGGTGCGTCTGATCGAAACGGCGCCTGTACGCCTCCTCACCCGCGTCGATGATTGCCTGACGCTTGGCAAGGCGCATCGCGCGCTCGTCGTTGGCGGCGGGGGTGCAGGGCGTCCCGTCGGCAGGGCACCCTCCGTTGGTGATGGGCTCGTCGGCCATAAAGGTTCGCCTTTCTTCGCCATACTCAAAAACCCGCCCGGGACCAGCCGGGCGGGAGGGTGTTCCACGATACGCGCTAGCGCGACTCGACCTCGAGCACCGTGTAGCGCAGGGTCTTGCCGCTCGGGCTTAAGAACGACACCTCGTCGCCCTTGCGATGGTCCATCAGCGCCTTGCCCATCGGCGACTCGTTCGAGATCTTGCCGGCCTTGGGGTCGGCCTCGGCGGTCCCCACGATGGTGAACACGCGCTGCTTGCCGTTGGCGTCGGCAACCGTCACCACATGGCCGATCGTGATGCGCCCGCCGCGGCGGGGCGCCTCGACGACCACGCAGTTGGCAAGCTGCTGCTTGAGCACACTGATACGGTTCTCGTTGGCAGCCTGCTCATCCTTGGCGTCGTCGTACTCGGAGTTCTCGGACAGGTCGCCAAAATCGCGCGCCACCTTGATGGCCTCGGTGATGCGTTCGCGCTCCTCCCCCTCGCGCCACTTAAGCTCTTCCTCAAGCTTCTGTTTGCCTTCGGGGGTGAGCACGATTTCCTTAGATACGTCCATGATGATGCGACTCCTCGTTTCATCGGTCGCGCACTCGGGGCGTCCGCGCACCCGGCGCGTGTATAAAACAACGGGCGCTCGCGCAAGCGGCGGGCGCCCTGCGGCAGGCGGGTGCACCCGCGCGAAAACGCCGCCGTCTACCGGATTGCGGCGCGCACCCCGCGTGAGGATGCGCGCCGCACGAAAATCGGACTTGAGAAACGCGGTCGGCCTACTCGTCCTCCTCCTCGGCGGCAGCCTTCTTCTTGGCAGCCGTGGTGGTGCGCTTCTTGGCGGGAGCCTTCTTCTTGGGGGCCTCCTCCTCGACAGGCTCCTCGTCCTGCTCGATATCGGCGTCCTCCTCGTCGACGACCTCGACCTCGTCCTCTATCTTCTTCTTGCTTTCCTTCTCGTCGTCCTCGCCCATGCCGGCGCGGATGTTCTTGACGGTCTTACCGAGGGAGGCACCGAGCTTTGGGAGATTCTTCGGGCCGAAGATCAGGAGCACAACGACCAGGATGATAAGGAGCTCAGGAACGCCGATACCGCCGATGATGCCCATAGTTCAAAACCTTCCATTGTCGTCGGCGGGCACCCTCTTCGTCGGGCTTTGCGCTCGCCTGTTTCCGGGACGGTCGTATAATACCCCACCGATGCCGTCTCAAACACTCAATCCTGCAAAGTCGCACGCACCAATTTTGATTTGCAGAACCAAACCGGTGCCACCCGCAAATACCTGGGTAAACAAAAAATGCGGACCACCGTATGGCGGCCCGCACCATTGCTCGCCTGGTCGGGATGACTGGATTTGAACCAGCGGCCTCTGCGTCCCGAACGCAGCGCTCTACCAAGCTGAGCCACATCCCGGCGGCCGCATATTTTAGCAGAACCCCCGAACGGCGCAAGGTTGCAACAGCGTCTTCACAAACCTACCCGGCGAAGGTGGCCGTGGCACACGACCACCAGCCCCGTTTGCGTGCCTCCGCGGCGACGCTCCCCGCCGCCGCCGCGTCGCGCACGAACAGCGCCACGCACGACCCGCTGCCGCACAACAGCGGCGCGCCCAGGGCCTCGGGCCGGCCCGCCAAAAACGAGAAGACCCCGTCGAGCTCGGGGGCAAGAACGCGCGCGGCGCCCTCCATGTTGTTGCCGCAGCAGGCCGCGGCCCGCGCCGCGTCCCCGGCGCGCAGGGCCTCCACGAGCGGGGCGGCGGGCAGCTCTGGGGGGCGCAGGCGGTCGAGCAGGGCGTAGGCGGCGCCGGTGGGCACCCCGACCGGCGGCTTGACGAGCGCCACGGGCAGGCCGAAGGGCGCGAACCGCTCGACTGGCACATCACCGCGCCCGGTGAGCAGCGCGGGGACGTCCCCGAGGAAGAACGGCACGTCGGCACCCAGCTCCGCCGCCGCGCGCACGAGGCGGGGGTCGAGCGGGTCCTCCCCCCACAGCAGCGCCAGGCAGCGCATCACCGCCGCGGCGTCGGACGAGCCGCCGCCCAGCCCCGCCTGCGCGGGGATGCGCTTGACGATCTCCGCGCGGCAGGCAACCGGCCGGTCGAACGCCTTTCCGACCGCAAGCGCCGCGCGAAAGGCCAGGTTGCGTTCGGGAGGCGCACCGTGCAGCGGGTCAGGCTCGCACGCAAGCTCGACGCCGGGACGGCCCGTCTCCAGGACGCGCACCTCGTCGGCCAGCTCGAGCGGGCACATCGCGGTCTCCACGGCGTGGTAGCCCGACGCGTCCGCGCCCGGCCGCACGCTCAGAAGCAGGTTGATCTTGGCATGGGCACGTACGTCCACGGCAGCTCCTCCCTGCGATACCCGGCATGCGAAGCAGGACGGAAAGCCGGCCCTCCCGCCCGCACAGGTGCGGCGGCTACGGCCCGTCCCAACGGGGACGGCCCCGCGTCCTCAGGGCAGCCCGCGAAGTTGCCGAACAAAGCGCACGAGGGCGACGCGTACAGGAGGTGCATGGCCCAAGCGCGACGCCGCGCGGCGTTTTTGCGGACTGCCCTGGGATCTAGTTGTTCTCGGGATCGTAAAGCAGCGCGCCGCTCGCCGGATCGCTCAGCTCGACCGCGCCGGTGAGCACGTCGACGTACTGGTAGGACTGACGCGCCTTGCGACCGCGCCGCTCGTCGACCTCGAGGATGAAGAGCGAGCCGTGGGCTTGCAGCAAGGTGCCCTCCCGTTCTACGATACGGGAACGCCCCATGTTGGCGCGAACCTTCACGCGCTCGCCCATCATGGATTCGAGCTTCTCGTGAATGGCCTCGACCTTGTTTACGGGCTCTTCGGGCTCTTCGTTTTCCATCTTGCCGTCCTCCGATACCGTGCATGCACGGGTTAGCGTGTATAGGTGCAGTTTTTTAAGGTTATCAAAACCATGGGAAGATTTTATGGAGTGATGGCCTATACGGTGGCGAACACTACACCGGCTGCAGCATCTTGTATTCTACGATTTCACGATTTTCCCAGCTTGACGCGCAGAATGCGCCGCACCGACTCTTCGATGCGTGAAACGGGGACATCACCTGCCTCGACGGCGGACAGCAGCCCCTGGTAGGCATCCTCGAAGTTGTCGGGGTCGAGCACGAGGTCGCCGCCCGCCTGGACGAAGCGCACCGCCGCCTCGCCGGAATCGTAAAGCTGCGTGACCGCCCCCATGTTCATCGCGTCGGACACCACCACGCCGTCGAAACCCAGCTCGTCGCGCAGCCACCCGTTGATCGCCGTGGGCGAAAGGCTCGCCGGCAAGTCGTCGGCCGCCGCGTTGGGCGTCGTGATGTGCCCCACCATCACAAAGTCGACCCCTGCCTCGATGGCAACCGCGAACGGCACGAACTCGCAGGTGCGCAGCTCGTCGAGGGTCCGCTCGCTCACCGCCGCGCCCGTGTGGCTGTCGGCCCCGGCGTCTCCGTGGCCCGGGAAGTGCTTCGCCGCGGCGCTCACGCCCCGGCCCTGCAACCCGACGACGACCTGCTCCACCATCGCGGCGACAACCTCGGGGTCGCTCGAGAACGACCGCGTCCCGATAACGCTGTCGGGGTTGGTGAGCACGTCGGCGACCGGCGCAAAGTTGAGGTTGAGGCCAATCTCGGCCAGGTAGCCCCCGATCGTGTCGCCCACCTCGAAGGCCGCCGTCACGTCGCCCGACGCGCCGATCTCCGCCATGGCAGGAAAAGAGGGCACGTCGAAGGCCCCGCTGTTCGCGATGCGCGCGACGAGCGGGCCGCCTTCCTCGTCGACGGCGAAGAAGAGCGGTACCGGCACCTCCATCGCCGCCGTGTCCGCAAGCATCGTGCAGAACTGGTCGGCGTCGAGGATGTTCTGCCCGAAGTAGACGATGCCGCCCACGGGCCGCGAGGCGAGCGCCTCGCGCGTGGCGTCGCCGGCCTGCACGGCCTGGCCCACGCCGGTGAGGGCCTCGGGGCGCACACAGAACAGCTGGCAGACCTTCTGTTCCACCGTGAGCTCGGCCAGCAGTTCCTCGACGCGCCCCTCGAGATCGTCGGCCGACGCGTCCGCGGCCTCTTCCTGAGACGCCTCGTCCGCGGCCCCCTCCTCGTCGCCCTGCCCGTCGCCCCCCGAGGCGGCCGAGGCGCACCCTGCGAGCAAGCACGCCGCCCCTCCGCACGCAGCAACCGCCAGCCGTGCGAACGCACGCCGACCGCACATCGTCCCGCCGGACACGACCTGCCGTCCAGACATGCCTTCCCCTTCCGCCGGCCTCGCCTCGAGCTGCCCGCAAATGCCGGGCGTCGTTGCGCTCGGGCCCATACGTCCCCGCACGCGTCGCCTTCGCGCGCCTCGCCCGACAACTCCGCGGGCAGCCACGTACGCCCATGCGGACGGTGGGGACCGGTGCCGTTTGCCTGGCTCCAAAGCCTAGCACCCCCGACGACCGCGCAAGGGCGGTATCATGCCGGCGTCAACAAATAAATGGGGGCGCCGCACGGCGCCCGGCGAAAGGAAGGTTCCATGGCAAACCGGACGGTGCTCGAGGGGCGCGTCGAGCGCGTGCTCAACAACATGGCGGGCTGCGGGCTCGGCCAGCTCATCGTGACCGACCCCACCTCGATCGCATGGCTCACCGGCTTTGCGGTGGACCCCGGCGAGCGCTTCTACGCGCTGGTGCTGCGCAACGGGGAGGAGCCCCGCATGGTCGTGAACGACCTCTTCCCCACCCCGGCCGACCTGGGAATCGACGTGCTGGGCTACCGCGACACCGACGACCCGCTCACCCTCGTCGCAAGCCTGCTCAACCCGGCCGAGGCGGTGGGCTGCGACAAAGACATGGCGGCGCGCTTCCTGCTGCCCCTGCGCGACGCGAAGGCGGCGGCGGGCTTCGTGCTCGGCAGCAAGCCGGTCGACGACGCGCGCGCCATCAAAGACGACGCCGAGATCGAGCTGATGCGCCGCGCGAGCGCCACGAACGACCAGGCGATGGCCTGGCTGCGCGCCCAGGTGCGCGAGGGCGTCACCGAAAGCCAGATCGCCGGCGGGCTGCTCGGCGAGTACCGCCGCCTCGGCGCGCAGGGCTTCTCGTTCTCCCCCATCGTGAGCTTCGGCGCACACGCCGCCGACCCGCACCACGAGCCCGACGACACCGTGCTCGCGCCGGGCGACGCGGTGCTGTTCGACGTGGGCTGCGTGCAGGACGGCTACTGCTCGGACATGACGCGCACGTTCTTCTACCAAACCGTCAGCGACGAGCAGCGCCGCGTCTACGAGACCGTCCGCGCCGCCAACGAAGCCGCGGCCGCCGCAGTGGCCCCCGGGGTGCTGTTCTGCGACATCGACCGAGCCGCGCGCTCCCTCATCGAGCAGGCCGGCTACGGCGACGCGTTCACCCACCGCCTGGGCCACCAGATCGGCACGACCTGCCACGAGCCGGGCGACGTCTCGGCCACGCACCGCGAACCGGTGCGGCCGGGCATGTGCTTCTCCGACGAGCCGGGCATCTACCTCGCGGGGCGCTTCGGCGTGCGCATCGAGGACCTCATCGCCGTGACGGAGGACGGCTGCGAGGTGCTCAACTCCTACCCGCACGACCTCGTGGTCATCGGGTAGCGTCCGCGCCCTTTTCACGCGACCAGCGGTAGACGCCCCGGGCGTCGCGCCCGTGCGCGTCGTAGCCCGCCGGCGAGAAGGGCGTCCCGGTGGCGCGGTGGAGGCCGTCGCGGCCGAAGCCCCTGCGGTCGTAGCCGAGCGCGTCGCGGCCCCAGCGGTCGTAGCCCGCCGGCGAGAAGGGCGTCCCGGTGGCGCGGTGGAGGCCGTCGCGG
>CAZUFB010000038.1:0-4998 GCA_964619775.1 uncultured Coriobacteriaceae bacterium | reverse complement strand
CCGAAGCCGCGCACGTCGAAACCATCGCGGTCGCGGCGGTAGCGGTCGAGGCCCCAAGGGTCGTAGCCGTCGCGGTCGTAGCCGAGCGCGTCGCGGCCCGCCCGGTCGTAGCCCTGAAGGTCGAAGCCCGCCCGGTCGTATCCGTCCGGGCCGAAGCGCGAGCGGGTCTCGCAGTGGATTCCCTCGACGTCGAAGCCGCGCACGTCGTAGCCGAAGGCGTCGTAGCCCTGCGGGTCGAAGCGGCTGCCCGTCTCGCGGTGGACGCCCACGCGGTTGAAGCCCCGCTCGTCGTACTCGTCGATCGGGGCGCTTGCGAGCCACGCGGCCGACGGCGTGCCCCCGCGCCGCCCCGCAGGCTCACCGAACAGCGGAAAGTCCCCGAACAGGGCGTCGAACCCCGCGAAAGACCCGGTCCCCTCAGCGCCCGGTGCGGCCATGGCGCCCGTGCCACCCTTCGATGACCTCGTCCCAGTAGGCCTGCGCGTCGGCGTTCTCGTTGCGCATCGCGTCGATGGCCTCGAAGAGCTGGTGGTTGGTCGCCAGCACGTCGGCGAGCTCGTCGGCCACCGCGGGAGCGTCCATGCGCTCGGCCACCTTCTCGAGCCGCTCGACCTGGGGGCCGACGCGCTCGACGAAGGAGTCGGCCTGGTAGGAAAGCGTCTCGAGCACGCGGTCTACCTTGGCCTCGAGCGTCTCGATGCGCTCCAAGGCGGCCCCCAGCCCGGCCTGGTCGATGCGGTCGAGCGCCTGGGCGAGCCGTCCGTCGGCCTGGGCGAGCCTCTCGTCGAGCTTCAGGGCGCGGTCGGCCACCGAGGACAGGCGCTCTTCGATGGCGTGCACGTGCCCGGTCGCCTCCTCGGCCGCGGCGCGCACCTCGCCCAGCCCCTCGGCCGCCTCGAGGACGCCGCGCACCTCGTCGGCCGCGGCGCGCACGCGCCCCACCTGGGCGGAGAGGCCCGCGAGCGCCTGGGCAAGCCCTTCAGCGTGCACCAGGTCGTCCATGCCGGAGGCGAGCAGCTGGGCCGCCTCCTCGAGATCGCGCACCGCGCGCTCGTTGGCGCGCGCGGCCTCCACAAGGCGGGAGGCCTGGGCGGCGAACCCGGGGGCTGCCTGGGCGGGCGCGTCGCCACGGGCGTCACTCGTCGTCGGGTTGCTCGGGGGCATCGCAGCTCCTTTCGGGTCGGACGCCGCAGGCCGCGCGGAGGCGGGCGGCGCGACGCAGGGCGTCGAGGCAGCCGTCCACGCGGCCGGCCGTCTCGAGCGCGAACAGCTCGAGGTCGTCGGCGCGCTCGGCGGCGTACCAGGTGAGAAGGTCATCATAGCGCGAGGAGACCCCGTAGAGGTCCGCAACGTCGAGACCCTCGCGCGCCAGGGCCTCCTCGAAGGCCGCCACGCGCTCGGCCGCCCCGAAGCGGGCCCCGTCGAGCCGCCGGTCGGCCGCCAGGGTCAGCAGGGCCGCCCGCCGCCCGTCGAGCGCGGCGCGGGCGAAGGGCAGCGCCTCCTCGAACAGGCCGGCCTCCTCGAACAGGCCGGCCAGCTCGTCGGCGGGGGTCTCCTCGGGGTCGTGCGCCTCGTACACCCGGCAGGCCGCGACCAGGCGGCGCGCGTCGTCGGCCTCGCGGGCGTCGAGCGCGCCGGGGACGTCGGGCGCCGACGCCAGCGCGCGCTCGAGGTTGGCGCGGGCCGCCGCGAAGGCGCCCTGCTCCTTGAGGGCGCGCCCCACCGCGAGGTAGCCGCGCGGCGTCGCGTCGAGCTCGAAGTCCACGTCGGACAGCTCGCTCACCCGCTCGAACCGCCCGTCGAGTGCGGCCAGCCGACCGAGCATGGGGGTGTGCCGCGGTTCGGCAACGAGAAGGCTGCCGCACGAGCGCGTGACACCCACGTAGAGCCTGTTGAGCGCGCGGTGCAGGCTCGCGTCCTTGGGGCCCTCCTCGAACAGCGCGTCGAAGCGCCGTCGGTCGGCGGCGAGCGTCCCGTAAAGGATGACGTTTTCGAACTCCATGCCCTTGACCTGCTCGACCGTGAACACGCTGGCGCTGCGGGAGCGCAGCCGCCGCCACGTGGCCGCGTCGGTGACCAGCGCCACGTTGGCACCCCCGTCGGCCACGCGGAGCAGCGCGTCCTCGTCGTCGCCCACCCACCACAGCGTGCGCCCGGCGCTGCGGTTGAACGCCTCCTCAGGCGCGTCCTCCGCGCCGCGGCGGGCCGGCAGACGGCGCGAGGCGGCACGCACCTCCCCCACCGCGTTGGCGAGCGCGCAGACGGCCTCCGGGTTGCGGAAGTTGCCCGTAAGTCGCGCAACCTGCAGGCGCGGGTCGAGCCGCATGAGGCGGCGCGCGTCGAAGGCGGTGGGCGCGAGCACCTGGTTGGCGTCGCCCGTCATGAAGAGGCGCGCCGGACCGTCCGTCCCCTGGGCGCACAGCCGGTGGAGCAGCGCGACCTGCACTTCGGTGAGGTCCTGCACCTCGTCGGCCACCACGAGGGCGTAGCGGGGGACGCGCACGCGGCCGAACGCCTCGACGGCCGCCGCGTTGCGCAACGTCCGGCCTGCGGCGGCGCACCAGCGCGCAAACGCCTCGGCGATCGCGTAGACGGCCTCGCGGTCGCCCCGGTCGGTAAGCCCGCAGCGGTCGTCTCCCAGCGCGAGGTAGGCGTCGCGCGCGATCAGCGGGGCCGGGGGCGCACCGTCGGAGTCGAGCCGCTCCCAGGCCCCGCCCATGCCGCCGCCGACGACGCCGTGCAGCTCGGCGTAGACGCAGCCCTCCCCCCGCGCGTCGATCAGGCGCAGCATCCGGGCGCGGTCGGGGCCGCCCATCGCGGGCCGGGCGCGCAGCGCGGCGACGAACGCCGAGAACGACCCCGCACCCGCGAAGCGCAGGCGCGCGTCGCCCAGCAGCAGGCGCAGCAGCGTGTCGAACGTGAGAAACGAGCAGCGCGGGCGCACGTCGTCGGGGCAGCGCGTCTCGACCTCGGCGAGCAGATGCGGCGAGAACGTGAGGTAGAGCATGTCGCCGCCGGCATGCGAGCGGGCGAAGTCGGCCAGGACGCGCAACCCCAGCTCGGTCTTGCCGCTGCCCGCCGCGCCCGTCACGAGCACGGGGCGGTCGCGCGCCAAAAAGTCGTTGACGATGCGGAACTTGCTCTCGGTGAGCACCGGGGTGCGTGGGCGACCGTAGTGCTCCAGGTCGCCGGGGGCGTAGGTGCGCCACGGCACCTCGAGGCGCCCGACCCGCTCGAACTCGGCCATCTGGGCGTCGGGCAGGGACAGGGCCACCGCGGCCTCGCCGGCATGGGGCGCGAATCCGGCAACCTGGCGGGCGTGACGGTGCTGGGAGTCGTGCTCGGAGCAGTAGCAGAGCAGCACCGACTCTGCCTGGTCGGGCTGGCGGTAGCGCCCGAAACACGCGGCCGCCGCGTCATCGGGCTCCACGAACAAGAAGATGACGCGCTCGGCCGTGAGGCCGTTGTTGAGGTCGATGCCGTAGACGTCGCGGCCCATCGAGCGGTATTTCTTCGTGCCGAGGCCCTTGACCATGAGGTCGGCGCGCGTGCGGGCAGCCTGCAGACGGCCCACGAGGCGGTTGAAGTCGTCGACGCGCCGCTCGCTCGACCCTTTTTTGCCGCCGAACACCTGCCGGTAGCAGGTCTCGGACACGAAGACGTTCACCGTCCGGCCCCGTCCCGGCCTACACCCCGGAGCCGTCGGGCGCAGACACCGCGGGGGCGAGCGCCCGGGCCAGGGCGACGAAGGCGGCCGGGTCGAGCGTCTCGGCACGGCACGTCCCCGCGATTCCGCACGCCTCGTAGGCAGCGTCGAGCTCGTCTTTGCCCCACAGTCCGCTTGCGGCCATCGAGTTGCGGATGGTCTTGCGGCGCTGCGCGAACGCGGCCTCGACGACGCGGGCGCACGCCGACGCCTCGTCGACAGGCAGACAGTCCTGCCCGGAGACGCGCTCGAGACGCACGACGGCCGACTCGACGTGCGGGGCCGGGAAGAAGCACGACGGTGGCACCTGAAAGCGCCCGGTCACCCGGGCGAACAGCGCAAGCTTGACCGTATAGGCGCCATAAGCCTTGCTGCCGGGAGCGGCGCAGATGCGGTCGGCCACCTCGGACTGCACCATGACGGTCGCATCCTCGACGAACGGCCACTCCTGGAAGTACTTGAGGACGAGCGTCGCCGCCACCGCGTAGGGCAGGTTGGAGACCCAGCGGTTGGGCAACGCGCGCCCGTGCAGGTCGACTCCCCCGCGCGCCGGCAGCCCGGCAAGCGCCGTGGCAAGCCGGTCGGGCGCGACGCGCACGGCGTCGCCTTCCACCAAGGCGAACCGCTCGGAATAGTCCGCCGTGGTCACCGCAAGGGGCCCGCGCATGTCAGCGTCAGCCTCGACAGCGACCACCGCGGCGACGCGGGGCAAAAGCGCACTCGTAAGCGTGCCGATGCCGGGACCCACCTCGAGCACGACGTCGGACGGCCGCAGGTCGGCAAGCCCCACGATGCGTCCCACGACGTCGTCGCTCACCAAAAAGTTCTGGCCCAAGGCGTATTTCGCCGCAAGGCCAAACTCCTCGAGCAGCGAACGGGTGGCGCCGGGGCTGGCGAGCTTGGAATAGGGCATGGGACGTATCTCCTGCGGTCGGGGCAGACGGGCGCACTGCACAAAGCGGCACACCGCAAACGGCCCGATTGTACCGCGCAAGAAGAGACGGCAAAGCAGGCGCCTGCCCGCCGAAGGCGGCGACCGCAAGAAGAGCACGGGGCGGAGGGAGGGAGAAGCAGGCCGGGCGGGGCCCGTGACGGGGTTGGTCCCGTCCGACTGCGGGTGCCGGCGGATCCGGGCGGGTTCCCATGGGTTCATGCGGGTTCCGGCAGGTTCGGGCGACACCGGTCCTGCTACGTTTTGCAATCTGTAAGATGCTTTACTATGTTTTGCAACCTATGAGATATACGTCTCGTCGTATGACGGGATTGAATACAGCCCGCAGTCGTACGATTTG
>CAZUFB010000037.1:0-19532 GCA_964619775.1 uncultured Coriobacteriaceae bacterium | reverse complement strand
AACCAGTCCTCGCAGGGGTCGGGCCAGCTTCCCAAGACAGGCGACGAATCCAGCCCGGCCGGGGCCCTCGGCCTGCTCGCAGGTGGTCTCGCGGCTGTGGGAGCCGGGATTCTTGCACTGCTGCGCCGTGCAAGGGGCGTTCGCGGCTAGACGGAGCAAAAAGGCTGTTTGTCGTTGCTTCCGCCCCGGGGTCTTGCCCTGGGGCGGAAGCCTGGTTTGGGCGGTCGGTCCCTCAGGCTCGCCCGCATCGATTCGCAGGGGCTTTACCCAGCCTTACCTTTCTTTGCTGCTCTTCCTTCTGCGCGATCCCGTCTCGCTTTTCAGGTGGCGCAGCGCGTCGAAGAACATGCCGCGGAACATCGCGCGAGGGCCGGCGTAGGCCATGACCTGGCGCTGCCAGGCGGCCTCGTCGGGTTTGTAGCAGTGGATCTCGCACACCCGGCACGAGGGCTTGGGGTCGTGAGGGCACAGGCAACGCCGCAGCTCGCCGTATTCCACATGGGCGGCGCACTCGGGGCAGAGGTTCGGCACTCGTTTGGGGCGGTAGGCTCCGCACTGCATGCCGAAGCCGTCGTACGGGGAGCGTTCGCGGTCGGCGTGGTGGTCGGCGCACCAGATTTGCACCATGCCGCCGAGCGTCTCCATGTCGCGTGCGACCTCGGGGTCGTGCGCCCGCCCCAGGGCCTTCTCGAGGGTCTTCTTCGCAACCTGGTTGTAGCGTGCCGTGGCACGCCCCTGCTCAGCCATCCTGTTCCTCCCTTGCGCCGAGGGCCTTCCAACGCCCGATGTCGCCTTCGGGCTCTGTGCCATGCCGGGTCGGGTTCGCCGCCTGCCGCCGATGCCGTCGTGCGTCCGTTCCAAAAAAGTTTCCCACGTCTTTCTTACAGACGGCGAGATTGTACGATATCTGCAGTCCAGTGGGTTCGGCGCAATGAGGAACGATTATTTGACGGGGCGCATGACCGCAACTTCCCCCCAACCACGCACTCGCCGCCCGATTGACCACCCCGGAGCCGCCCCGCCTCCTACCCTTTCCCGTCGCCCGCAAGCCTGCGTGCCCTGCAAGGACCATGGGCGCACCTGCGCCCGGCCGCCCCGCCGCCTGTGCACGCAAAAAGCCGCCCTTCCGCCCCGGCGCAGTTCCGCAGCTGCCCCGTCGGGGCGGCGAGGACTGTCTGAGCACGGGGTGGAAGGGCGGCCCTCCGGCAGACAAACCGATGCGGGAAGCCCGGCCGCTAGCAGCCCATCTCCTCCAGGCACGTCTTGCCGATCATGATGTTCAGGATCTCGACGTCGGTGTCGCGCATGCCCACGCGGCCCACGTAGCCCATCGACATGATGGTCGCCTCCACGGTGTCCTGCACCAGGCCGTCCCCCGCGCAGAAGTCCTCGCCGAGCATCGCCATCGTGTGGCCGAGCATCGCGGCGTCCACCGAGCTCGCGATCTTGGCCGCGCAGCTCGCCTTGGCGCCGTCGCACATGATGCCGCCCACGTTGGCCAGGGTGTTCACCACGGTCGAGCCGATCTGTTCCTCTGAGCCGCCGGCCAGGTAGGTAACCGCGGCCCCCGCGCCGGCGGCCGCGCACACCACGCCGCAGAAGGCCGACAGGCTGCCGATGTAGTGCTTGAGGTGCAGGGCCGTGAGGTTCGAGATGCACAGCGCGCGCAGCAGGGAGTCGTGGTCGGCGTGGACGGTCTCGGCGTACTCGATGACGGGCAGCGAGACGGTCATGCCCTGGTTGCCCGATCCCGAGTTGATGACCACGGGCAGCGAGCAGCCCCCCATGCGCGCGTCGCTGCCGGCGGCGGCGCGGGCACGCATGCGGGTCACGACGTCCACGGGGTGCGAGGCCATGATGGTTCGGCCGATCTCGCTGCCCCAGTGGCCCGAGAGGCCCTCCTGCGAGATGGCGCAGTTGCACTCGATCTGGCGGTCGAGCACGTCGCGCACGTCGTCGAGGTCGACCTCGCGGGCGAAGGCGCAGATGCCGGCCATCGTGAGCGTCGAGGAGTCGACCTTGGCGTCGGCGTCGGGGCCGTCCGAGGCGCCTTCGCAGGCGGGGGCGTGCTGCGGGGCCAGGTAGTCGGCCAGGGGGCCGTCGGTCACGGGTTCGCCGTCGCGGCGAATCTCGACGACGTTGGTGTGGCGGTCGCGCACGGTGACGCTCGCCTCGTGGCCGCCTCCGCGCGCCGTGGTCACGATGAAGAGGTTGGGCACGTCGCGGGCGAGCTCGACCTCGCAGAAGCCCTCGGCGATGAGCCGGCGCGTCCGTTCCACGTCGTCGTGCGTCACGGTCTCGAGCACCTCGAGCCGGCGGGTGTGGTCGCCGCCCGTCAGGCCGAGCACGCAGGCCGTCTCCACGCCCTTCATCCCCCCGGCGTTGGGCACCGACACGCTCTTGACGTTCTTGATGATGTTGCCGCTGCAGGTCACGTGGAGGTGCTCGACGGGCTCGCCGAGCGCGGCTCCCGCCAGGGCCGCGCTGTAGGCGAGCGCGATGGGCTCGGTGCAGCCCAGGGCGCAGACCAGCTCCTGGTGCAGCAGGCGGACGTAGGTGCGGCAGGTGTCGGGGTCGAGCGGCATGGAGGGCGCTCCTTTCGGTCGGGGCGAAGGGCTAAAGGTCGATGGTGAGCTCGACGGGGCAGTGGTCGCTGCCGTAGACGTCGGAGAGGATGCGGGCCTCGGCGACGCGGTCGGCGACGGAGTCGCTCACGAGGAAGTAGTCGATGCGCCACCCGGCGTTGTTCTTGCGGGCGTTGAACATATAGCTCCACCAGCTGTAGGCGCCCGTCTCGTCGGGGTGCAGGTGGCGGAACGTGTCGATGAAGCCGGCGTCGAGCAGGGCGGTGAACTTGGCGCGCTCCTCGTCGGTGAAGCCGGCGTTGCCGCGGTTGGGCCCGGGGTTCTTGAGGTCGATCTCGTTGTGGGCGACGTTGAAGTCGCCGCAGGTCACGACCGGCTTGCTGGCAGCCAGGCCGCACACGAAGGTGCGGTAGGCGTCGTCCCAGGCCATGCGGAAGTCGAGGCGGGTGAGCTCACGCTGGGCGTTGGGGGTGTAGACGTTCACGAACCAGAAGGAGTCGAACTCGAGCGCGCAGACGCGGCCCTCGTCGTCAGGGTCCTCCCCAAAGCCGTAGCGCACGCTGCGGGGCTCCTCGCGGCTGAAGACCGCGGTGCCCGAGTAGCCCTTCTTTTCGGCGTAGTTCCACACCTGGTGGTAGCCGGGCAGGTCGAGCTCGAGCTTGGCGCGGTCGGCATCCTGGAGCTTGGTCTCTTGCAGCGCGACTATGTCGGCGTCGAAGCCCTCGAAGATGTCGAGGAAGCCCTTCTTGAGCACGGCGCGCAGGCCGTTGACGTTCCAGCTGACCATGCGCAGCGGGTGCGCGGGCGCGGGGGATGGCATGCCTGTCCTTTCGCGGCGGACGGGCGCCCCCGCCTGCCGGGCCCGATGCGCGGGCAAGGCGGGGCGCCCCTTTCGAACTGTCGGGGCCATGATAGCCCACGCGGGTTTTCCACGCACGCTTTTGGCCTGTCTGCATAGGGTCTTGCACCGTGGACATGCCGCCGCCACGGGACGCACACGTATCTGAGGGTCATGCGGGCGGCGGGGCGGCGGGGCTGGTACAATGCTGCGGCCACGGGTAGGGGCGCGCCGCCGCCGTGCAGACGCGCGTCCGGCGTCGAAGGAGGAGCGTTGGACCACGGGAAGATCGAACAGGGCGTGCGGCTCATCTTGGAGGGCATCGGCGAGGACGCGCGCCGCGAGGGTCTCGCCGACACGCCGGCCCGTGTGGCGCGCGCGTTCGAGGAGCTGTGCGCGGGCATGGGGGGCGACCCCGCCGCGCTCTTCGAGGTGACCTTTGAGGCCGACGGGCGCGACGCCGTGCTGGTGCGCGACATCCCGTTCTTCTCGCTGTGCGAGCACCACCTGCTGCCGTTTTTCGGGGTGGCCCACGTGGCGTACCTGCCCGGCGCCGACGGCAAGGTCTGCGGCATCAGCAAGCTTGCGCGCTGCGTCGACCTGTACGCACGCCGCCTGCAGCTGCAGGAGCGCCTCACCGCGCAGGTGGCCGACGCCGTGGCGGGGAACCTCGCGCCGCGCGGCGTGCTCGTGAAGGTGGAGGCGGAGCACATGTGCATGTCGATGCGCGGGGCGTCCAAGCCCGGCGCCCGCACGGTCACCGTCGCCGCGCGCGGCGCGTTCGAGGCTGACGCCGCGCTGTGCGAGCGCACGCTCGCCCTGATGGCCGGAGGCGTGCGGTGACGGCCGGCGCCCGCACGGCCGTGTGGCGCTGCGGAGACGTCGAGCTCGACCTAGGCCGCGCGCGCATCGTGGGGGTGGTGAACGCCACGCCCGACTCGTTCAGCGACGGGGGTGAGCACGCGACGGTCGAGGCGGCGGTCGCCTGGGGCATGCGGCTGCTTGACGAGGGGGCCGACGTCCTCGACGTGGGCGGCGAGTCGACCCGGCCGGGCTTCGTCCCGGTGGACCCCGCCGAGGAGTCTGCCCGCGTGGTTCCGGTCGTGCGCGCGCTGGCCGCCGCCGGCGCGCTCGTGTCGGTGGATACGCGCCGCGCGCAGGTGGCCGAGGAGGCCCTTGCGGCGGGCGCGCGCGCCGTCAACGACGTGTCGGGCTTCGAGGACCCCGCGATGGCGGCGCTGGCCGCCCGCACGGGCTGCGGGTGCGTGGCGGTGCACGCCGCCCCTGGGGCGCTGGCTGGCGGTGCGGCCGCCTCGGCTGCGCAGGCGCCTGCCGACCCGGGCGCCTACGTCGCCCATGTCGAGCGCTACCTGCGGGGGCGTATGCGCGCGCTTGAGGAGGCGGGCGTCGACCCGGCGTGCGTCTGCGTGGACCCGGGTCCCGGCTTCGGTACCACGGCGGCGCAGGACGTCGCGGTGCAGCGGGCGACGGCGCGCTTGGCGGCCTTGGGCCGGCCGCTGATGTGCGCGGTGTCGCGCAAGCGCTTCGTGGGCGCGGTCGCGGGCGCAAACCCCGCCGCCGCGCGCGACGCCGCCTCCGTGGGGGTGGCCCTGGCGGCCGTGGGCGGCGGGGTGCGGGTTGTGCGCGCCCACGCGGTGGCGGCGACGGCCGAGGCCCTGCGCGCCTACGAGGCGTGTACGGGCACGGCCCCGGTGCGCCGCGCGTACGTGGCGCTGGGGTCCAACCTCGGTTCCGAGGCGGGCGGCCGCCTCGCGACCCTGCAGGCCGCCGCGCGGGCGGTGGGGGAGCTTCCCCTGACGCGCGTCGCGGCCGGCAGCCGCGTCTACGAAAGCGAGCCCGCCTACCTCGACGGGCAGCCCCCCTTTGCCAACGCCGTGCTCGAGGTCCGGACCGCGCTGCACCCCCTGGCCCTGCTCGAGGCCCTGCTCGGCGTGGAGGCGGCGTTCGGGCGCGTGCGCACGGTGGCCAACGGCCCGCGCACGCTCGACCTCGACCTGCTGTGGATGGAAGGCGAGCGCCACGCGGGTGCGCGCCTGGCGCTGCCCCACCCGCTCATGGGGGAGCGCGCCTTCGTGCTGCGCCCTTTGGCCGACCTGGTGGGCGACGCGCGGGCGTTCTGCAGGCAGGCGGGCGTGCGCACGGTCGGGGAGGCCGACCTGGTGGGTGCCGTCGCAGGCGAGCTGGGAGGGCTGCTGGCATGAGCGGGGAGTGCGGGGAGGCGGCGCCGCTGCGCCTGGTGGGGCAGACGGGCTCGACGAACGACGACGCGCGGTCCCTCGCGGCTGCCGGCGCGCCCGCCGGCACGGCGGTCGCCGCGCGCCGGCAGACTGCGGGCCGCGGGCGGCGCGGGCATGCGTGGGAGTCGCCGGCCGGCGGGCTCTACCTGTCGGTGGTGCTGCGCCCCCCGGTCCCGATGTCTTTCTTCGTGGGGCTGCCCGCCGTGTGCGCCCTCGGGGCCCTTGCGGCCCTGCGCGACAACGCCGGCCTGGCCGGCGCGGCTCTCAAGTGGCCCAACGACGTGCTGCTCGGCGACGGCAAGCTCGCCGGCATCCTCGTGGAGGCTGGGTCGGGCGCGGACGGTCCCTACGCGGTCTGCGGCATCGGGGTGAACCTGGAGCCTGTGCCCGCCGGGGCGGGGAGCCCCGCGTTCGACGGGCCGAGCCCCCTGCCGCGTGCCTGCGTGGTCGATGGCCTGCCCGCCGGGGCGGAACCCCCGTCGTTCGAAGGCCTTGCGGAGGCGCTGCGCACCCGCATCGTCGAGGCGGTCGACGCCTGGGGGGGCGAGGTGAACGCGGGCCGCGCCCTCGCCGGCCCGCTCGCCCCGGTGCTCGACGCCTACTGCAACGCACTGCCGATGCTCGGCGGCCCGGTGGAGGTCGTCGGCCCCGAAGGGGCCGGATACGGCCTCGGCATTTTCATGGGCGTGGACTGCTGGGGCCGCGCCACGGTGCGCATGGCGGACGGGAGGGAGGAAGTGCTGTCGTCCGAGCAGGCCTCCCTGCGCCGCTTCTCGTAAAAGGGGCGTTTTGTGCCGTTCGCCGCGCACGGGCGGCCCCGCCGGGGCCGCAGGGGCGCGCCGGGGAAGAAGGAACCGACTGTGGGACTAGGACTACGGGAAAGGAAGTGCGACATGGTGGATGCGGAGTTTCCGCGTGGTTCGGCCCGTCTCGACCCGGAGCCCGGCGAGCGCGGCGGCATCGCGGTGGAGACCCTGGTGCAGGGGGGCGTGCTCATCGCCTTGCTTGCGGTGTCGGCCCAGGTGACGATTGCCGTGGGTCCGGTGCCCTTCACGCTCCAGACGCTCGTGGTGGTCCTTGCGGCGCTCGTGTTCTCCCCGTGCCAGGCGGCGCTCGCGCTGGTGGGGTATGTGCTGCTCGGGCTGGTGGGCGTGCCGGTCTTCTCGGCGATGCGCGGCGGTCTCGCCGTCATCGCCGGCCCCACGGGCGGCTATATCTACGGGTTCGTTGCCTCGGCGTTTCTGGGGGCGCTTGTCCGCCGGGCGTTGTGCCCTGCCGCCGCGCGCCCCGGCCGCGCGCGGCGCGCCCTGGTGGCCGACGCGGCGGCCGGCGTCGTGACGGTCGCGGTGTGCTATGCGGTGGGCACGGCCCACTTCGCGCTCGTCTCCGCCGTCGCGGGCTCGGCGGTCGACATCGCCTATGTGCTGGCGGTCTGCGTCGTCCCCTTCGTCGTGCCCGACGCGCTCAAGGTGGCGGCGGCCGTGGCGGTCGCCGCGGCCCTTCGCCGCGCGGTTCCCTCGGTGGCGCAGCGGTGAGGCGACTTTAGGTTTTTCATGACCCCGTGCTTTTCTTTCGAAAAAGCAATCGGCATGACCTCGGGTCGCCACCCCACAATATGATGTGCGCCGTGGAAAGCCGCGCGTACGGGAAGGAGCGTTTTCCGTTGAACAAGGCAGCAAAGAAGCGGCTCGTCATCGTAGGCCTTGTCATCGTCGTCGTCGCGGTCGTGCTGTTTGCCGTGCTCGGTTCGGGCAGCACGGCCACCGCCCTGACGGTCTCGCAGGCCGTGTCGGGCGACTACGAGGGCAAGAAGGTCCAGGTGTCGGGCGCGGTGGTGCAGGACTCCTACACAAGCGAGGGCTCGACGGCGGTTTTCCAAATCGTCGACGACAGCGATTCCTCGGTCACGCTGACGGTCAGCTACGAAGGCGCGATGCCGGCGACGTTCGGCAACGGCGTCACGGCCATCTGCACCGGGGTGATTGAGAACGGCGCGATGGTCTGCAGCGAGCTCATCACCAAGTGTCCCTCCAAGTACGAGAGCGCGGAAGGGTCGGTCACGGTCTCGACGCTGCTTTCCGACGCCGCGGCCTATGCGGGCACCGAGATCAAGCTTGCGGGCTACGTGACGGCGGGCACGATCGCCGACATCGACGCCGACGTGCGCTTCACGGTGAACTCGCAGGGTTCCTCGATCGACGTCGCCTACGACGGCGCGCTGCCCGACGGGTTCGAGGACGGTTCGGCGGTGGTTGTGACCGGCACGCTTACCGAGGACGGGACGCTGTTCGAGGCGACCGACGTGGCGCTCGACTCGGCGATCGAGTCGCAGGGCTGACGCCTGCCCGTGGGTAGGCAGGGTATGCACGGGTAGACGGCGCGCGCCGCCCGGGGCTCCGTGAAGGGGGCGCCGGGCGGCGCGCGGGGGAAGGAGAAGAGGAAGGCCGATGGTTTCGTACGCGCTGGTATATATAGGGCAGGCCGCGCTGTGGGTCTGCTTCGCCGCGGCGATCGCGACGATACTGTGCCTGGTGGCGGCCCACCGGATGGGTGCCGCGCCTGCGACCGCCGCCGTGAGCAAGGCGGCTCGCAAGGCGAGCAAAGAACGCGCCGCGCGCAGCGAGTCGCTCACAAACGTGGGCTACCTGCTCGTCTTCGTGGCGGCGCTTGCCATCTTCGTGTGCTGCGCCATCATCGTCTCGGGGTTCTTCACCCACAACGTCGCCATCCAGTACGTGGCGCAGAACTACCCCGAGGACACCGGGTCGTCGCTCTACTGGCTTTTCAAGCTCTCGGGCCTGTGGGCGAGCCGCGCCGGGTCGCTTCTGACCTGGGGCTTCCTCATCGCCGTTTTCGCGGCGTGGATCGCCTGGCAGCGCCGTCGCGAGACCGACCGGCTGTCCAGCATGGCGCTCGTCGTCATGATGGCCGTGCTTGCCATTTTTGTTGCCGTCATGCTGTTCTCGTCGGGGAACAGCCCGTTCGTCGCGACCGATTCCTCCTACATCGGCGACGACGGCCAGCTTACGGGCACGGCCACGACGTGGGGCATGAACGTCCTGCTCGAGCACTGGGCGATGGCGTTGCACCCGCCGACCCTGTTCATCGGCTACGCGGGCATGACGGTACCTTTTGCCTACGCCATCGCGGCCTTGGTGTGCAACGACGCCTCGAGGCGCTGGGTTGAGCTGTGCAACCGCATCGCGCTGTTCGCCTTTGTCTTTCTCACCGTGGGCATCGGCCTGGGCGCGGTGTGGGCCTATGTCGTGCTCGGCTGGGGCGGCTACTGGGGTTGGGACCCGGTGGAGAATGCAAGCCTGCTGTCGTGGCTCGTGGCCGTCGCGATGATCCACAGCTTCACGGTCTACCGCAAGCGCGGCATGATGAAAGGTTGGGCGCTCTTCACGGCGACGCTGACCTTCGTCTTCGTCATCCTGGGCACGTTCATCACGCGTTCGGGCATCGTCGAGTCGGTGCACGCCTTCTCGAGCGACCCGGTGTCGACCTACCTCTTCCTCACCATCATGGTCGTGTCGCTGCTCGTGCTGCTCGTGCTGTGGTTCATGCGACGCAAGACGTTCCTCTCGGGGGACGACATCGAGTCGGTGATGTCCAAGAACGGCTCGTACTACCTCACGAACATTATCATGGTGTTCTCGGGCATCCTCGTGGCCTACCTCACCGTCTCCAGTGCGCTGCCCAGCTGGTTGCCCGCCGGCGGCCTGAGCATCGGCTCGGGCGCCTACGAGACCATCGCCCGTCCGCTTGGTATCGTGTTTTGCGCGCTGGCCGCCGTGTGCCCCTTCCTGGCGTGGAAGAAAACCGACGGTAGGGAATTCTGGAAGAACGTACGCATCCCCGCCGTGGTTGCCGCGGTGCTGTTCGCGGCGCTTGCTGGCCACTGGGCGCTCAACCTGGTGCCCGTGTATGCTGACAACATCGCCCAGGGCGGCACCACGGCGTCCGACCTGCAGGCGATGGGTCCCGCGTGGTATTACCACGGCCTGGCGCTGCTCGCCTTGCTCGTGGCGGCGCTGCTTGCGGCCAACTCTGCCTACCTCATCGTGCGCGGCGTGCGTGCCCGTATGCGCAACAAGGGCGAGAACCCCGCGCTGGCGCTCGGCCGCCTGTTTGCCAAGTCCCCCGCGCAGGCCGGTGGCTACCTTGCCCACCTGGGCCTGGGCATCGTGCTTGCAGGTCTTGTGGGTTCGTCGATGTATGTGACCGACCGCACCTTCTCCATCTCGAGCGAGGGCGAGACGGTCCAGATCGGCTCCTACACCCTCACGCTCGAGAGCGAGGAGTCCTACTACGACGAGGACATGAACTCGTGCAGCGACGTCGTTCTGTCGGTGACCCACAACGGGCGCGACCTGGGCACGGTCAACCCGACGCTGCAGTTCACCGCCAAGAGCTACTACGGCCAGTCGCGTGTCGAAGCCGAGACGCTGTCGACCCTCTATGAGGACCTGTTCATTGTCTACCAGGGCCACAACTCCGACGGGTCGGTGGTGATCAACGCGCGCATCAACCCTCTTATCTCGCTGGTGTGGGTGGGCTTCGGCATCATGGCCGTCGGCATCGTGTGCGCCACCTGGCCCCGCCGCGGCGCGGCCGCCCTGCGCGGCGGTGCGGGTGCGGCCGGACAGGCGGCTCCGGCCGCCAAGAAGGTGCGGGCTTGATGGCCGCTGCGGGGGAGGTTGCCGACGCTGCGGGCGATTCCGTGCAGGCGGTCCCCGCGGCCGTCGAGGCACACGGCCTCGTCAAGGTCTTCGGCGAGCGCCGCGCCCTCGACGGCGTGTCGTTCAACCTGCCGGCCGGTTCGTTCCTGTCCATATTCGGGTCCAACGGCGCCGGCAAGACCACGTTGCTGCGCATCTTGGCGACTCTATCGCGCCCCACGTCGGGCACCCTGTCGATGCTCGGTGTCGACGCGCTCGAGGAGCCGGGTGGGTTGCGGGCGCGCATCGGGTTCATCTCGCACAGGCCGATGGTCTACGGAGACCTGTCGGCCCAGGAGAACCTCGAGTTCTTTTCTTCGCTCTACGGGGCGGTGGACAAGGGGCGCATCCGCGAGCTGCTCGAGCTCGTGGAGCTCGATCACCGGCGCAACGACGCGATGCGCACGTTCTCGCGCGGCATGGCCCAGCGTCTTTCGATCGCCCGCGCCCTGGTGAACGACCCCGACCTTGTGCTGCTCGACGAGCCCTACTCGGGTCTCGACCCGCATGCGGTGCAGCTCTTCGACGAGCTGATCGAACGGGTGCGCCCGGGCCGGACCTTCATCATGGTCTCCCACGATCTCGAGAAGGGGTTTTCGCTGTGCACCCACGCGCTCATCCTGGCGCGCGGCAAGGTCGTCGCCTTCGGCGGGCGCGGGTCGTTCGACGCGGACGAGTTCCGCAGGCTGTACCTTTCGACCGTGGGGATGGGGGTGGCGTAGCATGGCCGACACGACCGGCCGCCCCGGGTGCGCGCCGTCGGTGTGGCGCCAGTATCGGGCGCTGCTTGCCAAGGACGTGCGTATGGAGCTGCGCACCCGCGAGATGCTCGTGTCGATGGGCGTTTATGCGCTGCTCGTGCTCACCGTCTACGCCGCCGCACTGTCGCAGACGGGCGACTCGTTCGACATCATGAGCGTCTCTTCGGGTCTGCTGTGGGCACTCATCGTCTTCACCTCGCTGCTCGGCCTCAACCGCTCGTTCTCGCACGAGACCGAGAACGGCTGCTTGGACGGCGTGCTGCTCGCGCCGGTGAGCCGCCCGACCGTTTTTTTGGCGAAGGCCACGAGCAACCTGATTTTTCTGCTGGCGGTCGAGGTCGTCGCCGTCCCGCTGTTCTTCCTGTTCTTCCTCAGCGCGGCGCAGCTGGCACCCACGACGCCCTGCCTCGTGCTGCCCCTCGTGGTGGGCACGGTGGGCATCGCGGGGGTGGGCACGTTCCTCTCGACGATGACCATCGACACGCGCGGCAAAGACGTGCTGCTCGCCATCCTGTTCATCCCGGTTATCTTCCCGCTGCTCTATGCCTGCGTCTCGGCGACCTCGGTGGCGCTTTTGGGTGTGGAGGGGCAGATGGTGACGTTCTGGCGCTCGCTGGCCCTGGCGGGCGGATATGATGTGATTATGATTGCTGCCGCCTGGGGCCTGTACGAGTTTGTGGTAGGTTCATAAGATGTTAAAAGTTGTCAACTTTGCGGTATACCGCGCAACTCCGGCGGTTCCGGGGGCGTCCTGCGGTTTCTCGCGTCGACTTGCAGATTTGTGAAGGAGGGTGCCGTGGTGCTCGACACATCGGCGCCGAGAAGGCGCTTCGATTGGGAGGCCCTCGCGCTCGTATGCGTGGTCGTGGGCCTTCTGCTTACCACGTTCGGCTTTATATGGGCCTTCACCCGTTCCCCCATGGTGAACGGCGCGGTGCTGTCGGGGGAGGAGACGGTCGTCATCAACGGCCAGACGGTCTCCAACGTGCAGCTGTTCTCGCAGAAGATCTTCTACTTCCACGTGCCGGTGGCGGTGGCTTCGTTTGGCTTCATCATCGCCGCGGCTGTCTACGGCGTCATGATGCTGGCCCGCAAGCACAGCGCCTACGACATGCGCTCGCGCACCTGCATGGAGGTCGGCCTGGTCTTCATCCTCGCGACGATGGCCTCGGGCGACCTGTGGACGCGCTTCGAGTGGGGCGTGTGGTGGGTGTGGGAGCCGCGCCTTACCACCTATTTCATCCTCATGCTGCTCGTCATCGCCTACTTCATGCTGCGTACCGCCATCGACGACCCCGAGAAAAAGGCCCGCTTCGCTGCGGTGTTCTCGATCGTCGCCGCCGTCGACGCGCCCATCTCGTTCATGATCACGCGCCTCGTTCCCTCGTCGGTGCACCCGGTGGTCTTCCGCACCGACTCGGGCCTGCCGCCCGACATGCTCATCCCGTTCCTGTGCGGGCTTTTCGGCATGTGCCTGGCGGGCTTCGGCATCTATCGCCTGCGCCTGCGCATATGCGAGCAGGCTGCCGAGGTCGAGTCGCTCAAGCGCCGCTTCGAGGCGCTCGACGGGTAAGGCGCCCGCCTTTTCGGCCGCACGCGTCGGTCGTCTTCGAACCGTTTCGGCCACCCTTTCCGGGCGGCCTTAGCCGGAAGGACTTGCAACCATGGATCCCATCCTCGAAGAGGTCTACTCCACCATCATGCCCTCGGCGCCTTACGTCATCGCCGCCTATGCCCTCATCTGGGTCATCCTGTTCGTATTCGTGATCGTGATGCTGCGCCGCACCAGGAAGACCCAGAAGGACATCGATGCGCTCAACGAGGCCATCGAGAGCCGCGAGCGCAAACAGTCCGAGGGCAAGTAGGGTCCCCGACCCGGTCGTCGGGATTGCAGGGAGGCGTCGGCGGCGCCCGTCAAAGGCTGCATTGCGGGCGGGGCCCTGCCGGGAGGCGTACGGCGTGCTCTTCTGCGGTATGCGCGGTGGTACAATCAAGGTATTCAGGGCGTTCGACCGCTTCGGATACCGTCGCAGGCCCCTGTCTGCCGCGCATCCCAAAGGAGGGCAGGCTCTATGCTGCAGGATTTTGAATTCCCGCCCGAGATGGGCAAGCACGAGTACCACGCCTGCAGAGAGGCGCTCAAGGAGCGCCTGATGGTGCTTCAGCAGCACGCGGTGAAGGCGGACATGGGCACCGTCGTGGTCTTCGAGGGGTGGGGCGCCGCGGGCAAGGGCAGCCGCATCTCCGATCTTGTGGTGAACCTCGACCCGCGCGCCTACACGGTCCACACGATGGAGGAGCCGGTGGGTTACGAGTCGCGCCTGCCGTTCATGGCGCGCTACTGGAGCCGCCTGGGCCGTCGCGGCACGATGACGATCTTCGACCAGGCCTACTACGACGAGTTGTCGCGCGCCTATGTGAACGACGTGCAGCTCCAGGGCGACCCCAAGATCGATCCCCAGCAGCGCATGGCGCTCTCGCACCGCGCCGAGGAGCGTATCGGCGAGCATATCAAGTCGGTGCGCGTCTTCGAGCGCCAGCTTGCGGACGACGGCTTCCTCATCGTGCGGTTCTTCCTGCACGTCACCCGCGAGATGCAGAGCCAGCGCATCATGAACCTCATGCGCGACCCGTCGAGCGCCTGGAAGGTCGACGGGGCCGACATCCGGCAGATCCAGTACTACGACGAGTATCTCGAGATTTTCGACCGCTGGCTTACCGTGGACGCTGGTTCGGCCGACCCGTGGGAGGTTGTGCCTGCCGAGCACCGTCGCAACGCCAACATCCAGATCATGCAGGTGCTGGCCGACCGCATGGAAGCCGCCCTGCGCGCCCGTGGCGTCGACACCGACCAGCCCATCGCGGGCAGCGCCGCCCCGGCCCCCGGTTCCGACGGGTCGCCCCCCGATTCGGCAGCGACGCCCGCACCCGTGGACGAGCAGGCCCGCCGGGCCGAAGACCTTGCCCGGGCGCGGCGCAACACCGGCAGCGCCGAGGCGATCACGTCGCGCTACGAGCTGAAGCGCGTCAAGACCCTGGCGCAGGCGCGCGGCAAGACGCATGCCATGAAGGGCGACGAGGCGTACCGCTCCGAGCTCAAACGCCAGCAGAAACGCCTGTCGGCCCTCACGCTCGAGATGTACCGCCACCGTATCCCGCTCATCATCGCCTACGAGGGCTGGGACGCCGCAGGCAAGGGCGGCAACATCAAGCGCGTCACCGCCGCCATGGACGCGCGCAACTACCGCGTGCACCCCATCGGCCCCGCCTCCAAGGACGAGCTGGCGCGCCCCTTCCTGTGGCGCTTCTGGACCAAGCTGCCTCGCAGCGGGCATGCGGCCATCTTCGACCGTACGTGGTACGGCCGCGTGCTCGTCGAGCGCATCGAGGGTTTTGCGACGCGCGACGAGTGGATGCGCGCTTTCGACGAGATCAACGAGTTCGAGGACGACCTGCGCATCTGGGGCGCGGTGCTCGTGAAGTTCTGGATCGACGTCTCGCCCGAGGAGCAGCTGCGCCGCTTCAAAGACCGCGAGAGCGATCCGGCGCGCCGTTGGAAGATAACTCCCGACGATTGGCGCAACCGCGACAAGGGCGAGCTGTACTACCGCTGCGTCGACGACATGCTGCGCCTGACCTCGACCGCCTACGCCCCCTGGCACGTGGTGCCTTCGGACGACAAGCGCTATGCGCGCGTGAAGGCGCTCAAGATCATCAACTCCGCACTTGAGAAGCGCCTGAAGCTGTAAGGGGGCGACCTCGCCCGTCCTCGGGGGGCGCATTCGGTGGCAGGGGAAAATCGCCGCGCGTCGTTGCGCCCGGGCTCACGCGCCCCCGTGCGCATCGCCTTCGCGTGCCCCTCTTGGCAGTTCCGTGGAGTGCTCTAGTAGTGCACCACGACCACGTCGCCCACCTGGATGAGGTTGTAGAGCGTGGCGGCGGCGTCGTAGGGCAGGTTGATGCAGCCGTGCGATCCGTAGCCCTCCGCATAGAGGGTGCCGCCGAAGGCGCTTTGCCAGGTGGCGTCGTGCAGGCCTATGGAGTTGCCGATGAAGGGCAGCCAGTAGGACACGGGGGTCTCGTACTCGGGTTCGCCGGTGTCGGGGTCGATTGCGCCGATGAGGGTCTGGTCGGTCGCCTTGTTGTTGAGGACGTAGACGCCGGTGGGGGTGTCGTAGCCGTCGAGCGTGCTGCCCGAGATGCAGTCGGATTCCCAGATGAGCGTCCCGTCGGAATCGTAGAAGCGCACGTGCTGTTCGGTGAGGTCGATGTCCACGTAGCGCGCCCCCCAGTCCTGGCCGCCGGGGTTGTAGGTCGCGGCGGACTGCCGGCAGGGGATTTCTTGGCTGCCCACGGTGCCCGCCTCCACCGCCTCGCGGACGATGGCCTCGATTTCGTCCCCGTTGGTGATCCAGCCGTAGGTGCCGCCGGACACGGTCGCCACCTTGCCGTCGGGGCGGGTGAAGGTGCGCGTGCCCCCCACGTTGTCCACGAGCGCCTCCACGCTGTCGACCCAGGCGACGAGCTGGGAGTCGTCAAGGTAGACCGTTCCGTCTTCGGCGATGACGACCCAGTCTTTCACCGTGGAGGCGGACAGGTTGGCGACGACGGTGCCGTTGAGCGTGAGGTCGAGGCTGCAGGCGAGGTAGGTGTTGGCGGAGGCGGCCGCCTGCTGCAGCGTAGAGTCGTCGGATGTGACCGTTTGCTGCACGAGGTGCGCCTCGGTGAGCGTCACGGACAACTGCTTGGCGGCGAGCGCCTCCTCCACCGAGGCCGCCACCGCCTCCGCATCGAGCTTGGTGCCGGCGCTGCCCGAGTCCACGACGAACGCCCCGGCCTCCTCGCTGTAGACCACCGAGGCGTCCACCGGGTCGGACGCGGTCTCGTTGAAGGCGGCCAGCGCCTCCTCCACGGCGGCAAGGATCTGCTCGTGGTCGAAAGAGGCCGACAGGGTGGCGCTCTCGTCGTGGGTTGCCAGCAGCTGCGCCGGCCACTGCCAGATGTAGCTGCTGGCGAGCATCGCGTCCACCGCGGCTTCGACGTCGAGGGAGATGCCTGCGCTCGCCGAGGTGAGCTCGAAGTCGACGCCCTGTCCGCTCACGCTCACGCTTAGCTCCGACGAGACCGCCTCCAGCGTCTCGAGCGCCTCCTCGCGCGTCATGAGCGACAGGTCGACTCCGTCGGCGGAAGTGTTGGGCCACAGGCGGTTGGCGAAGTAGATGCAGCCCGCGGCATAGGTGGCCACGATGAGGACGAGCAGGCAGGCGGCGACGATGCCTACGACGCGTATGCCCGACCCGCCTGCAGGAGCGGGCTGCGAGGGAGAGGTGGCTTGCTGGGGATGACCGGCGTGGGCTGCGTTTGAGGGACAGGGCACGGGCGACCTCCCTTGATTGGCACGACTTTGGCGGCGCCATCGTAAGCCGCTTGCCCGCCGGCGCTGTCGTGCTCGTGTGGACTCCTGAAAGCACATGTTTCTGAAGCATGGCCCAAAACCGCGGTCCGGCGGCCGCCGCTTGTTGCGGGCGCGGGCAGGCAAATAAAAAACGAACCCGCCGGCCATGAGGGCAGGCGGGTTCGCGCCGAATGCGGATGGTGCCCCCAGCGGGGTTCGAACCCGCGATCTCCGCCTTGAAAGGGCGGCGTCCTAGGCCACTAGACGATGGGGACGGCGAACAAGCATTATTCGGCAAACCTCCCTGCCGCGCAAGCCGTTTGCGCTTGCCGGGATGCTCGTCCGCATAAACCCCACAGGATGCGGCCCTTCCTCCGCCTGTGCGATGCGCTTCCTGTGGGAGGGCGGCCGCCGCGGCGTCCGGCCCGGGTGCGATGGGGCATCATGGAGGCGGGGGTTTCGGCCCTGCGCGCCGCGGCCCGTCGCGGCAGGCGCTACCGATGTAAGGAGGATTCGCGCATGCACACCATCCCGACCGCGCTTTCGGCGAAACGCCTCGCGGCCGTCGCCGGCCTCGCCGCCGCGCTGCTTGCGGTGCCCGCGCTGCCGGTCCTGGCCGACGAGGCCGCCGCAGGGCAGGACGCCGACGGGCAGGCTGC
The DNA here is from genome assembly GCA_964619775.1 of uncultured Coriobacteriaceae bacterium. Taxonomy (GTDB): domain Bacteria; phylum Actinomycetota; class Coriobacteriia; order Coriobacteriales; family UMGS124; genus CAZUFB01. The sequence continues at coordinate 2,315 of CAZUFB010000037.1, read as the reverse complement.
GGCTGCCTCGGCCGAGCCGACGCCGTCCACGCTTGCCGAAGACGAGCTCGACACCGTGGTGGGCTCCTACACCTACCAGGGCGTCGCGTACGACATCACCGCCCGAGAGGTCATCGAGGCCACCTCGAGCCTTTCCGCGATGCTCAACGACGACGGCACCTACACCGCCCCGACCGCCGAGATGGTGCTCGACTACGCCCGCAACCGCATCGTGGCCGTCTTGGCCGACGAGGCGGGTATCGAGGTGAGCGACGAGGAGCTCGCCGCGTACGCGGAGCAGTACGTCGGTACCTCCGACTTTGCGACGCTCGCTTCCTACTACCAGATGGACGAGGAGCAGGCACGCGCCGTCGTGCTCGAGGCGGCCACCGCCGCGAAGCTGCGCGACGAGGTGGTCGGCTCGGTCGGCGACGCCCCCCAGCCGCCCGTCGCACCCGACGACGGCGATACCGAGGCCGAGACGGCGGAGTACGCCGCCTACGTCCTCGAGCTGGTCGGCTCCAACTGGGACGCCGAGAACCAGACCTGGGCCAACACCGACAACGCCTACTACCAGGCGCTCTACGACGTCGCGTTCGACGGCACGCAGGCGAGTTACCAGACTGCCCAGACCGCCTACTACGTGGCCTACTCGCTCTACCAGCAGCAGGTCTCCGAGCAGCGCAGCGCTTGGACGCAGTACGTCAACGGCCATCTCGCCCAGGCGACGATCTCTATCGGGACGCTGCGCTCGTAGCGGCTGCGCGCCGTGGTTCGGAAAATCGCCCAAATAATCATCGATTGTGTGAACAATCCGTGATGAGATGGTGCATTATGGTACCGACGAGAAACTCGGGTGCGCAACCGCCCCGGGAGGGAGGCGCGAAAGCCCGCCGGGCCGCGCCACGACGAGGAAGGAGCTGGCGATGGGACAGAAGGCACAGGAGCCGATAAGCATCACGGTCGAGGAGCTGTCCACGTATCTGCGCGCGCACCACTCCGTGTTCATGGATCTCGGCGGCAAGTCCTACTATCTGACCGACGTCAACGACCACTTTTGGCGCGTCCAGGACACCGGGCAGCTGAACGACAAGGGGCACTTCGTCGACCTCACCGAGCCCGTCGACACCGTCAACGCCTTCCTCGACACCCCGGCAATCGACGGCAAGACCATCGTCGAGCTCTTCGACGAGGCGACGTTCTACGCGTCGGAGAAGCCCGAGGCATAAGCGGGGCGCGCCGCTGCGGTTCGGCTCTCACGCGGGGGCGCCTCGCCGGCGGGCGCGCGGACGCAGGCGGCGACTGTTCCGGACGGTGCGGGTAGCCTTCGGGATACCCGCACCGCCTTGTTGTTTTATGGAGCAACGGTAGGGCGCGTCCCACGGTGGCCGATTGCAATTGACACCCAGCCGCCGCGCTCATACACTTCAAAGGTTCACTTTCAGAGCCCCGTGAAACCTCTGTAACGTGACACCCTTTTCGATGGTATGAGTTGGAGGAGTTTTACGTGAAGACCACGTACTACGCCAAGCCCGGTGAGGTCCAGCGCGAGTGGGTCCTTATCGACGCCGCCGAGGGCACCAACGGCGGCATGGTCGTCGGCCGCCTTGCCACCCAGATCGCCACGATTCTGCGCGGCAAGAACAAGCCCCAGTACACGCCCCACATCGACACCGGCGACTTCGTCGTCGTCGTGAACGCCGACAAGGTGCGCCTGACGGGCAACAAGGAGGAGGAGAAGGTCTGGTACCGCCACTCCGGCTACATCGGCGGCCTCAAGAAGGAGACTTGGAAGCAGGCCATGGAGAAGCATCCCGAGCGCATCCTCGAGCGTGCGGTTCGCGGTATGCTCCCCAAGACCTCGCTCGGCCGCAAGCAGTTCTCGAAGCTGCATGTCTTTGCCGGCCCCGAGCACACGTACCAGGCTCAGAAGCCCCGTAAGATCTCTGTGGAGGCATAGAAAGATGACCGACACCAACGAAGCTATCTATTGGGGCACCGGTCGCCGCAAGAACGCCGTTGCCCGCGTCCGCCTGGTTCCCGGCACCGGCAAGGTTCTCATCAACAAGCGCGAGGCCGGCGAGTACTTCGGCCGCAAGCAGCTCGTCGAGATGGCCTGTATGCCCCTCAAGGTGACCGACACCCTCGGCCATTTCGACGTCCTTGCCAACTGCAAGGGCGGCGGCATCTCGGGCCAGGCCGGCGCCCTGCGCCTCGGCATCGCCCGTGCCCTGCTCAAAGCCGGCGACTACCGTGCCGAGCTCAAGAAGGCCGGCTACCTTACCCGCGACGCCCGCGTGGTCGAGCGCAAGAAGTACGGCCTCAAGAAGGCTCGC
>CAZUFB010000036.1:3985-19585 GCA_964619775.1 uncultured Coriobacteriaceae bacterium | reverse complement strand
CGACGTTTGACACCTGCCTGCGCTTCCTCGACGAGAACCCGTGGGAGCGCCTGCGCGCCATCAAGAAGCACTGCCCCCGCACGTCGCTGTCGATGCTCGTGCGCGGCCAGAACCTGGTGGGCTACCACCACTACTCCACCGACATCGTGGAGCGGTTCATCGCGGCCGCCCACCGCAACGGCATCGACGTGTTCCGCGTGTTCGACGCCCTCAACGACATCCGCAACGTCAAGGACTGCGCCGCCGCGATCAAAGCGTGCGGGGCGCACTTCGAGGGAGCCATCTCGTACACCACGAGCCCGGTGCACACGCTCGACAGCTACGTCGACTACGCGGTGGCGCTCAAAAAGCTCGGGGCCGACTCGATCTGCGTCAAGGACATGGCGGGCCTGCTCACGCCCTACCGCACCGACCGCCTCGTGCGCTCGCTGCGCGAGGCCACCGGCCTGCCCATCCACCTGCATTGCCACTATGTCGGTGGCATGGCGCCCGCCAACTACATCAAGGGCACCGAGGCCGGTGCCGACATCGTGGACACCGCCAGCGCCCCGCTGGCCTTCGGCAACTCCCAGCCCGCGGTCGAGATGATCGTCGCGGCCCTCAAGGAGTCGGGCTACGACACGGGGTTCGATTTGGACCTGCTGTTCGAGATCGCCGAGTACTGGGAGGACGTTCGCAAGCGCAGCCACTACAAGCGCGGCGTCTCCTCGCTCATCCACATGCAGGTCTACAAGCACCAGATTCCTGGCGGCATGATGAGCAACCTCGTGAGCCAGCTCGACATCCAGCACGCCACCGACCGCCTGCAGGACGTGGTCGAGGAAATCCCCCGCGTGCGCGCCGAGGTTGGCTTCCCGCCCTTGGTAACCCCCATGAGCCAGATCGTGGGCACCCAGGCGGTGTTCAACGTCCTGACCGGCAAGCGCTGGAGCGTCGTGTCCGCCGAGATGAAGGACTACCTCTGCGGCAAATACGGCAAGGCGCCCGGCCCGATCGACCCCGACGTGCTGAACCGCGTGCTGGGCAACTCGGGCGTGCTGCCCGAAGACGTGCCCCCCTCGACTCTGGCGACCCAGACCTATGAGGACTGCAAGGCCGAAATAGGCTCGCTCGCCAAGAGCGAGGAGGACGTGCTGATGTACGCGTTGTTCCCCAACGAGGCACGCGCGTTCCTCTCGAAGCACCGTACGACCGACCGGGTCGAGTTCCTGTACGACCGCGACAGCAGCCAGACCAAAGAGGAGGACTACGTGGACATCAACCAGATTCGCGAGCTCATCCGTGCCGTCGAGGAATCGGGCGTGGGCGAGATAACCATCAAGGAGGCCGGCAGCGAGATCACGGTGCGCAAGCCCGGCGTTGCCCCGGTGGCCCTTGCGGCCCCTGCGCCCGCCCCGGCGCCCGCCGTTGCCTCGGCGGCCCCTGCGCCCGCCCCGGCGCCCGCCTCGTCCCGCCCCGCCTCGTGGGTGGCGGTCACCAGCCCGATGGTCGGTACCTTCTACGCGGCCCCGGCGCCCGACCAGCCGCCGTTTGTGCAGGTGGGCGACGAGGTCATGGCAGGCAGCACGCTGTGCATCGTCGAGGCCATGAAGCTCATGAACGAGATTCCCGCCGAGTCGATGTGCGTCGTGCGCGAGGTCTGCGTTGAAAACGCCCAGCCGGTCGAGTACGGCCAGGAGCTCTTCTACGTGGAGCCGGTCGACTCCAACCCCGCGTCCGAAAAGGTGGGGGAGTAGATGTTCTCGCGGGTTCTGGTGGCCAACCGCGGCGAGATCGCCCTGCGTGTCGTGCGTGCGCTGCACGAGTTGGGCATCGAGGCGGTCGTGGCGTACTCCGAGGCCGACTGCGCAACCCGTGCCGTGCAGGAAGCGGACGTGGCCGTGTGCATCGGCCCGGCCCCGAGCGCCCAAAGCTACCTGAACTTTGCCGCCGTCATCGGCGCGGCGGTCTCGCAGGGCTGCGAGGCCGTGCACCCCGGCTACGGCTTCCTCTCCGAGAACGCCGACTTTGCGCGCGCCTGCGCCGACAACGGCATCGTGTTCATCGGCCCGTCGGCCGAGGTCATCGACCGTATGGGTGAGAAGTCCAACGCCAAGCAGACCATGAAGGCTGCAGGCGTGCCCTGCGTGCCGGGTAGCGACGGCGAGGTCGCCACGCTCGAGGAGGCGCGTGCCGTGGCCGCCGAGATCGGCTACCCGCTGCTCATCAAGGCGTCGGCGGGCGGCGGCGGCAAGGGCATGCGCGAGGCATGGAGCGACGAGGAGCTTGAGCGCGCCTACACCACGGCCCGCTCCGAGGCCCGCGTGGCCTTCGGCAACGATGCTGTCTACATGGAACGCCTCGTGCAACGTCCCCGCCATGTCGAGGTGCAGGTGCTTGCCGATACGCACGGCAACGCCGTCCACCTCTGCGAGCGCGACTGCTCGGTGCAGCGCCGCCACCAGAAGCTCATCGAGGAGGCCCCGAGCCCTGCCCTCACGCCCGAGCTGCGCGCGCGGATGGGCGAGGCGGCCGTGCGCGCCGTGCGCGAGGTGGGCTACACCAACGCCGGCACCATCGAGTTCCTGCTCGACGCCGACGGGCGCTTCTATTTCATGGAGATGAACACCCGTATCCAGGTCGAACACCCTGTCACCGAGCAGATCACCCTCACCGACCTGGTGAAGGAGCAGGTGCTCATCGCCGCCGGCGAGCCCATGACCATCGTCGCGCGCTTCCCGTTCGAGCCGATGGGCCATGCTTTCGAGTTCCGCATCAACGCCGAGGACCCTACGCACGGCTTTCGCCCCTGCCCGGGAACCGTCACGCGTCTCGTGGTGCCCGGTGGCCCCGGCGTGCGTGTTGACACGCACGTCTACCAGGGCTACACCATCCCGCCGACCTACGACTCGCTCGTGGCCAAACTCATCGTCTGGGGTCGCGATCGCGACGAGGCCCTTGCCCGCGCCGCCCGGGCGCTCGGCGAGTTCGAGGTCGAGGGCATTGCGACGACGATTCCCTTCCACCAGGCTGCCATTGCCACCGAGGCGTTCCGTGCCGGCGAGGTGTACACCGACTTCATCGAAACCCACCTGCCGGAATTTTTAAAATAAGTTCCTCTGCAGGGGCGCTTCGCAGGTCGGTGGCTATAATGGCCACGAAGAAACGCTTCGAACGGGCGCCGTATACGGCCCGGGGCCGCCCGCTTCCATCGAGCGGGCGGTTTTCGCATCCGTCGGAAGGACACCCCTATGGACGAGGAGCTCAGGTTCACAGGTCTCATGGTTGCCCCCGAGGTTGTCGAGACCATCGTCAAACTCGCCGCCGAGAAGGTCGAGGGCGTCGCCAGCGTCGGCGTTCCGAGCGATTTGGGCACGATGTTCTCGTTTTTCTCGCCCAAGAAGCCTGCTGCCGCGGTGCCGGGGGTGGCGGTGTCGGTCGAGGGCGACGCGCTGCGCGTCGCTGTCCGTCTTGCGGTGTTCTTCGGCTACCCGTTCGTCACGCTGTCCGACGAGGTGCGCGAGCGCGTTGTGTCGGGTATCGCCTCGCAGGTCGGAGCTGAGGTTGCCGGTGTCGATGTCTATATCGACGCCTTGGTGTTCCCAAAGGAGTAGTGGTTCGTGTCCAGCATCATTGTGGGGCGCACGCGCGCCCGCTCCCAGGCCATCCAGGTCCTCTTTCAGGCCGAGGTGCAGAACGTCGACGTTTTCGACTTGCTCGACGGCAGCGAGTACGTTCTCGATGACGGTCCGATCGACGCCTATGCGGCCCAAATCGCACGCGGAGTGGCGGTGAACCGCATCGCCATCGACCGCCTCGTCGGTTCGGTGTCGCACAACTGGAACCTGTCGCGCATGCCGCTGGTGGACCGCTGTATCATGGGCATCGCGATCTACGAGATCTTCTGCGAGGAGAAGGTTCCGGCTTCGGTCGCCATCAGCGAAGCCGTGGAACTGTCGAAAGTCTACGGCACCGACGACTCCTCCTCGTTCGTCAACGGCATCCTGGGGCGTGTCTCCAAGCTCGTCGACGCAAATCCGGACATGCCGCTTGCCCAGCTCGCGCGCCAGGTTGCCGAGGGTGTGTCCGGCAAGTCCGCCGACGGGGACGACCGAGGGGTCGACTCCTCCGAAGGGTCCGGGACGTCCGAGGCCGACGGGGACGACGCAGATGCGGGGCGTGCGGATGACGGCGAAGCGTAGCGTCGGCTCGTTCGACGAGGTCGTGAGTCGCCTCGACGAGATCGTCGAGGCGGTGCGTGACAAAGGCACCTCGCTGGAAGACAGCCTCGACTTGCTTGACGAGGCCATCGAGCTCGGCCTGTCCGCTGTCGACCTCGTCGAGTCCGCCCAACCCGAACCCGTCGGTGCGGAGCCGCCCACCGAGGGCGGCGCATCCGTCGCCGGCCGTTAACCGAAGGGGTGGTCCGCATGGCATCCCTGCTCGACTCGATACACGCGCCCGAGGATGTGAAGCGCCTCGCGCCGTCCCAACTGGCCGACCTTGCCTCGGACCTACGCGCCGAGATAATCGCCGCCTGCGCGCTCAACGGAGGCCACCTGGCCTCTTCGCTGGGGGCCGTCGAGCTTGTCCTGGCGGCCTATCTGGTGCTCGACCTGCCGCACGACAAGCTGTTGTTCGACGTGGGGCACCAGTCCTACGCGCATAAGCTCATGACCGGCCGGCGCGAGGGCTTCGCGCGCCTGCGCCACGCCGGCGGCGTCTCGGGCTTCACGCGGCGCAAGGAGTCTGCCTACGACGTCCACGACTCGGGACACGCCTCCGACGCGCTGGCCACCGCCGCCGGTATGGCGCTGTCGCGCGACCTGGCCAGCGGCGACGAACGCATCGTGTCGATTGTCGGCGACGCGTCTTTGGCCGGCGGGCTGTCCTACGAGGCGCTCAACGTCATCGGCCAGCACCAGTTCGGCCGCTTCGTCGTCATCCTCAACGACAACGAGATGTCCATCTCGCGCTCGGTGGGCGCGCTTGCCTCATACCTGGCGACGATTCGCACCAGCCCGCACTACACCGCGGTGCGCGACCAGGTTGAGGACAGCGTCTCCGGCTCGGGACGGGTGGGGGACGTGCTCATGCGCCTCGGCGAGCGCGCCAAGCAGGCCACCAAGCAGTTTCTGGTGCCCGGAATGCTTTTCGAGGAGCTCGGGCTTACCTACCTGGGGCCTATCGACGGCCACGACCTGCGCGTCGTGCACGACACGCTTGCACGCGCCCTCGAGATGGACAAGCCGGTCATCATCCACGCGGTCACCAAGAAGGGCAAGGGCTACCTGCCGGCCGAGCGCAACCCCGAGCTGTTCCACGGCGTGGGGCCCTTCGACGTGGAGACCGGCGAGCCGGTGCAGAAACCTTCCGGCGCGCCGGCCTACACCCAGGTGTTTGCGCGGGCGCTCGCCTGCGAGGCTCGCCGCGACCGTAGGGTGGTGGCCATCACCGCCGCGATGATGGAGGGGACGGGCCTGACGTCGTTTGCCCGGGAGTTCCCCCGCCGCACCTTCGACGTGGGCATCGCCGAGGAGTGCGCCGTGACGCTGGCGAGCGGCATGGCGCTGGCCGGGGCGCTGCCGGTCGTCGCCGTCTATTCGACCTTCTTGCAGCGCGCTTACGACGAGGTGAGCACGAACGTCTGCCTGCAGAACCTGCACGTGGTGTTCGCCGTGGACCGCGGCGGTCTGGTGGGCGAGGACGGCTCCACCCACCACGGCATGTTCGACCTGGCCTACCTGCGCACGCTGCCCAACATGACCGTCGCCGCGCCCTCCGACGAACTCGAGCTGGCGCGCGCCCTGCGCACCGCCGTCGAGGTGGCGTGCGGCCCGGTCGCGGTGCGCTACCCGCGCGGGACGGCGCGCGGCGTGCCGCTGCCCGACGACTACGACCCGCTGCCCTATGAGGCGCGCACCGTGTACGAGCCAGACTCTGCCCCCGATGCCGCCATCCTCGCCGTGGGCCGCATGGTGGGCGTCGCCGAGGAGGCCGCCCGGCTGCTTGCAGGCGAGGGCGTCGCGTGCCGCGTGGTGGACATGCGCTGGGTGAAGCCCGTCGACGTGGCCGCAGTGCGCGCCGCGGCGACCTGCCCGCTCGTGGTGACCGTGGAGGACGGGACGGTGTGCGGCGGCTTCGGCTCGGCGGTGCTCGAGACGATGGCCGACGCGCGCGTGAGCGCGCCGGTGCTGCGCCTGGGCCTGCCCGACGACTATGTGGGCCATGGCGCGCTCGACGACCTGTTCTCCAAGCTGGGTCTTGACGCCCCCGGTGTCGCCCGCTCGGTTCGCGACCGCCTCGCCGCCCTGGCCGGCGGCGGGCGGTAGGACCCGGTGCGGTGGCCGCCCCGAAGCGCCGCAGGCTCGACGACGAGCTGGTGGCCCAGGGCTATTTCGCGGACCGTTCCGCGGCAATGCGCGCCGTGATGGCCGGAGAGGTGTCGTCGCGCGGCGAGCGTCTGACGCATCCCGGCCACCCGGTTGCGCCGGGTGCCCCGCTCCACGTGAAGGTGCCGCGCACCCGCAGTGCCCGAGGCCGCGGCACCTACGTGGGTCGCGGCGGCCTCAAGCTCGAGGGGGCGCTCTCCGTCTTCGGGCTTGACCCGGCGGGCATGAACTGCCTGGACGTGGGATGCTCGACCGGCGGTTTCACCGACTGCCTGCTCAAATTCGGCGCCCGCCGCGTCGCGGCGGTGGACGTGGGCCGCGGTCAGTTCGACTGGGCCCTGCGCGGCGACGTGCGCGTGGCGCTGTTCGAGCGCACCAACATCTGCGCCGCCGACCCCGTCGAGCTCGGGGCGCCGTTCGACCTGGCCGTAGCCGATGTCTCGTTCACCTCGGTGGGCGTCATCCTGCACGCCGTGCACGGGCTGCTAGGCCGCGGCGGGCTGTTCTGCACGCTCGTGAAGCCCCAGTTCGAGGCCGCGCGCGAGAAGGTGGACCCTGGCGGCGTCGTGCGCGACCCTGCGGTGCACGAGGACGTGCTGCGCCGTGTGGCCGGCCAGCTCGGGGAAGGCGGCCTGGCGGTGCGGGCGGCGTGCGTCTCGCCGGTGCGCGGCGCCAAGGGCAACATCGAGTACTTCCTGCTCGCCGCGCGAGACGGCCGGCCCTGTGCCGTCGACCTTGCGCAGGTCGTGCGAGACGCTTGGGACGCCGCCGTGCCGGAAGCCTGCGGTGACTGCGAGGAGGGCGGACATTCGTGACGCGCGTGATGCTGGTTCCCAACGACCTGTACGAGGAATCCGTGGAGGACGCCCGGCGCATCGAGGAGTGGCTCGACGGCGAGGGCGTCGACGTGGTGCGCGCGCCGCATCTCGGCTTCGAAGGGTCGGCCGACCTCGACGAGGTCGACCTGGCGGTGGCGCTCGGGGGCGACGGCACGCTGCTGCGGGCGGCGCGCATCGTCTCCGACCGCGAGGTTCCCATCCTCGGTCTCTCCTATGGCCACCTGGGCTTTTTGACCTGCGACCAAGGTGGCCGCGACGCCTGCGCCATGGTGGGGGCCGCCCTGGCCGGCGAGTTGCACGCCAGCCGCCGCGCCACGATCGAGGTGCGCCTCACGGGTGTGGACGCCGAGGGGCGGGAGGCTGTGCGCACTGCGAACGCCCTCAACGACGTGGTGCTCGCGCGCGGTGCGTCGGGCAAGATGGTCGAGTTCGACGTGCGTGCCAACGGCGTCCCCATCGACCGCCTGCGCGGCGACGGGTTCGCGGTGGCGACGGCCACCGGCTCCACCGGCTACGCGCTTTCGGCGGGTGGCCCCATCGTGACGCCCGACTTCAAGGGTCTTGTGTGCGTGCCCATCGCGCCGCACACAATCACGGCGCGCGCCTTCCTCACCGCCCCGTCGGACGTCGTGGAGCTCGAGGTCGCAGGCGACCGCTCGTGGGACCCCTGCGTCTTTGCCGACGGGGAGCCGCTCTTCGGCGACCTCGCGCCCACCGTGCTGCAGGTGGTGCGGGGCGCCTACGACGTCGTCCTGCTCGAAGGCGGGGCCGACAGCTTCTTCGGCTCGGTCTCGCGGGTCTTCTACGGAAAGGTGCGCTAGCGTTTTCGGTTGCGGCCGGATGCGAGGCGCACGCGATCGACCGGGCGCGGGCCGCACAGGCCGCGCCCAAGGAGGCGCACCACCCCATGATCGACGAGCTGCACGTGTCCAACCTCGCCCTTATCGGCGACGTGACGATAGAGCCGGCGCGCGGCCTGACGGCCCTGACGGGCGAGACGGGTGCCGGCAAGTCGGCGCTGCTCTCGGCCGTCAAGTTGCTTGTGGGAGAGCGCGCATCGGGCGACCAGGTGCGCGACGGCGCCGACGGACTGCTGGTTGAGGGGCGCGTGCTGCGCGCCGACGACGCCGCGGAGTTCCCCGACGGGCACGTCGCCCGGCGCCGCGTCTCGGCGGAGGGACGCTCGCGCTGCTCGCTCGACGGCGCGATGGCCACGGTCGCCCAGCTCGCCCAGACCGTCGGCTCGACGGTCGACCTCTGCGGCCAGCACGACCACCAGCGACTCCTGGTGCCGGCCAACCATCTGCCCCTGCTCGACGCCTGGGCGGGCGAGGGCGTCCGCGCCGCGCGCGAGGCTTACGCGGCCGCCTGGAAGGAACGCGCCGCAGCGGCTTCCGAGCTCGACCGCGTGCTTGCGGCCCGCGGCGAGGACGGCGCGCGCGTCGACGACGCCCGCTTCGCCATCGCCCGCATCGAGGAGGTCGACCCCCGACCAGGCGAGTACGAGGAGCTCGAGGCGCTGCTGCCGCGCCTGGAGCACGCCGAGGCGCTCGCAGAGGGCGCCAACGCCGCCTACGAGGCGCTGCAGGGGGAGGGGGGTGCCCTCGACGCGCTCAATGCCGCCGTCGCCGCGCTCGACCAGGTGGCGCGTTTCGACCCGGACCTCTCGGTGCTGGCCGACGCCTTGCGCGAGGCGGTCTTTTCGGTGGAGGACGCAGCCGGCGGGCTGCGCCGCTACCGCGACGGCGTGGACTTCGACCCGGCCGCGCTGGCCCGCGCTGACGAGCGTATGGGGGCGTTCGTCGGGCTCATGCGCTCCTTCGGCCCGCGCATGGAGGACGTGTTTGCCCGGCTTGAGGAGGCGCAGGCCCTGGTGGCCTTTGTGGACGACAGCGAGGAGGTCGAGCGCCGCGCCCGGGGAGCCCTCGACGCCGCCGAGTTGCGCCTGGCCGCCGCAGCCGGCGCGCTTACTGACGCCCGCCGCGAGGCCGCGCCGCGCTTTGCCCAAAGCGTGACCGAGCAGATGAGGCGTCTCGAGATGGCCGGCTCCGAGCTGCTGGTCGAGGTGGCCGACCTGCCACGCGCCCAGTGGGGCCGCCAGGGTGCCGACCGCGTCGAGTTCCTCTACCGTCCCGGCTTCGGGCTGACCCCGCGCCCCTTTGCCAAGATAGCCTCTGGCGGCGAGGTGAGCCGCGTGATGCTTGCCATCAAGGTTGCCCTGGGCGGGCACGACGACGTGGAGACCCTCGTTTTCGACGAGATCGACGCCGGGGTGGGCGGTTCCACGGCTCGCTCTATAGCCGCGGTGCTCGACGACCTTGCGCGCACCCATCAGGTGATCGTCGTGACGCACCTTGCGCAGATTGCCGTGGCGGCCGAGAAGCACTACGTGGTGAGCAAGGTGGCGGAGGGTTCCGACGGCCGCCCTGAGACGCGCCTGGCTCCCGTGACGGGGGAGGAGCGCGTGCGCGAAATCGCTCGCATGCTGTCAGGCGACGAGTCGGCGACCTCCCTGGAACACGCCCGCGACTTGCTCGCGCATCCGTTCGGGGCTTAGCAGGCTGCAGAATTGCCGAGCGTAACGACGTCCGGCGTTTTTGCGGACTGCTGTAGGGCGACCCGTGGTACGGGTGCGGTGTCGCCTCGGTGGGCGGTGGGCGCGATGTGCCTCTGCGCCTGCCTCTTTAGCTGAATATCCACCCCAAAATGCCGCGCTTGCTGTTCGGCGCGGCATCCCCTTCTGCCGGTTCCGCAGGCGTTTCTCTGCCGTCCGCCGTCTGGCCGCCTTCGATGCCGTCCGACCCGTCGTCTCCGGTCGGCCACAGCGCGCCGAGCGCGAGCGCCGCGTCCTCGTCGGACAGGTTGGGAAAACCGCGCAGGGTGCCCGCCAGTCCGAAGACCGCGAAGCGCACCATCGCCCGGGGTTGCGTGGCGCCGCGGCACGGTCCGTAGGCGGGCGGGGCGTCGTCGGCCAGCGCGCGCTCGGCAAACGTGTCTGCGCATCGACCGAGGAAGATGTCGTAGGCGCTGTCGGTGCCGTTCTGTCCGTCGCACAACAGCGGGCAGGCGTCCACAAGCTCTGGTCGCAGCGCCTGGACGAGCGAGATCGCCCAGGCGTGCCTCTCGGTCGGGGAGGGGCTGTCCTCCCAGCTTTCTTCCCAGCGCGCCAGGGCGTCTTCGAAGGCGCGGACGTAGACGCCCGTCACAGCGTCGAGCAAATCCCTCATGTTTTGGAAGTAGTGATACAGCAGCGGGCGGGATACCCCCACCTCCTGGGTGATGGCTTCGGCAGTGAGGCGGTTCGGTCCGTGCCGGTCGACGATGCGCTTCGCGGTCTGGACGATCTGCTCGCGGCGCTGCTCTGAAATCTGCGTCATGGCAGTCCTTCTTTTCTTTGGCCCGTTCTATCGTTTGTATCCCAGCGTCAGGGGGATGAAGCGCTGTGATGTGGACACTCCGTCAAACATACATGCAATCCGCTTTGAACGGGCTTGCGTTTGGCTGGGGCAACCGTATAATGCAAACGCTCCTCGTCTCTGGGGCTGCCGAGCGGTGCGGTGCCGAGCGGGGCGGCTCTGAGCGGGGCGTGGCGCAGTTTGGTAGCGCATCTGCTTTGGGAGCAGAGGGTCGCTGGTTCAAATCCAGTCGCCCCGACCACGCGGCGGTAGTTCAATTGGTAGAGCGTCAGCCTTCCAAGCTGATTGTTGCGGGTTCGAGTCCCGTCCGCCGCTCCATATCGTTCCTTGACGGCCCGGGGCGCTTCGGCGTTTCGGGTCGTTCCCGTTTATGGGCCGTGCGCCTGCCGTGCGGTGAGGATGTGCGCGAAACGCCCCGTTGGGCGTCTGTTGGGAAACGTGGCGTATACTGGGTTTTCATGCGCAATCCGCGCCGCGCCCCAAGCATCCAGGAGGTTTTCCATGTCAGCCTTCCTCCACATCGTCGCCTATGTTGCCGGCGTCGCCGTTCTGTTCGTCGCGGTCCGCGGTGCGGTGCGCCGTCCCGAGCCGGTGACGCCCGGTTCTGTCGTCGGTGCCTGCGTGTGGGTTCTGCTGCTTGCGGGCCTGGTTGCCTACGATGCGCTGGGCATGGTGCAATGCGACGCCCCGTGGCTTGCCCCGCTTGCCATGCTGCTGCTTGCCGGCGCCGCCGCCACGGCGCTCTCTGGTCCCGCTCTGCGCGCCCGGGTACGCAAGCCCCTCGCGGCGGTGCGCCCTCTGGCGACGGTCGTTTGCATCCCGGTGGCTTTCTTCTTGGTCGAATGGCCCTACAACCAGCAGCTTTTCTCCATCGAGTTTTTCGACGTCCTGCTTAACCTGGCCCTTATCGGAGGGGCCATGCTGGCGGTGTGGTTTGTCTGCCAGCGCCGCAGCGGGGCACTTGTGGGTTTTTTGGCTGCGTGCCTGGGCGTTGGGACGGCTAACTACTTCGTGTGCCTCTTCAAGGAGCAGACCATCCTGCCGGCCGACGTGCTTGCCATCACCACGGCCGCCGAGGTGAGCGGCGGCTACGAGTACGTGCTCGGCGACAGCGTGCTTGTCGCTGCCTGCGTCTTCGTGGCGGCGGCGGCCCTGCTCGCGCTGCTGCCCTCGCCGCGCCTCACGCGCCTGCGCGTGGCCTTTAACCTTGTGGTGGGATTGCTGCTCGCCGGTGGTCTGGTGGGCTGGTACCGCATGTCCGACATCAAGGAGGACTACGGCGTCACCGTCGACGTGTGGAGCACCCGGGAGTCGTATATGCGCTACGGCACGGTGCCGTGCTTCCTGCAGCGCATGCAAGAGGTCGAACAGGACGCTCCCGAAGGCTATTCCACCGACGCGGCGCTCGAGCTGCAGGCCGAGCTGGCGGCCGCATGGGACGCGGCGCACCCCGACTACCCCGCCACGCTCGAGGAGGCCGCCGCGGTGCAGGCCGAGGCAACCGGCAGCGACGACCTGCCCTCCGTGATCGTCATCATGAACGAGTCGTTCAGCGACCTGTCCGCCTACCCGGGCGTCGAAGGCTACGACGGCCTGACGCTGTACGACGCCATCGAGGCGTTCGAGCGCGGCGTCATCTACACGAGCGCCCGCGGCGGCGGCACCTGCAACACAGAGTTCGAGTACCTCACCGGCAGCACGCTCGGCAGCATGGGCGGCGGCGTGTATCCCTATATGTTCTACGACCTGAGCTTCGCCGAGTCTCTGCCGCGCTACTTCAGCGCGCTGGGCTATGCCACCACGGCCGTCCACCCGGCCGAGGCTACCAACTGGCGACGCGACACGGTCTACGCCCAGCTCGGCTTCGACCTGTTTTTGAGCGAGGACGACTTCGACGAAGACGCCGACACCCTGCGCAACCTCATCACCGACCGCGAGACCTACGACAAGGTGCTCGAGGTTCTGGCCGAAGGGGAGGGCCCCCAGTTTATCTTCGACGTGACGCTGCAGAACCACAGCGGCTACGAGACCGGCCTGCTCGACGAGTACCCTTACGACGACGTGACGGTCGCGGGCGAGACGATTGCGGGCATGAGCGAGTATCTGAGCTGCATCGACGCCTCCCAGGAGGACCTGGTGTACTTCCTGGAGGAGCTGGAAAAGCTTGACCGCAAGGTGATCGTCGTGTTCTTCGGAGACCACCAGCCCGGCTTCAACGATCAGGTAGCCGAGGCGGCATACGGCACCAGCGTCGACGACCTCACGCTTGAACAGGTGCAGAGCCGCTTCAGCACCCCCTACCTCATCTGGGCGAACTTCGACCTCGAGGCGGTCACCGAGCTGACCGGCGCCGATGCAGACACGGGCACCCAAAACGGCTTGATGTCGACCGGCTACCTGATGGCCGAGACCGTCTATGCCGCCGGCCTGCCCCTGACCGACTACCAGAAGGCGCTGCTGCAGCTGCGCGAGGAGTTGCTCGCTGCCAACCTCAACGGCTACTGCGACGCCGACGGAACCTGGTACTGGAACGGGCAGGAGTCCGACGCGCTTGCCGTGTGGAACGAGTACGCCCTGCTGCAATACGCCAACATCTTCGACCGCAACGCCAACGCGACCGCCTTCGCCGCCTTCGCCGAAGAGGTCGGTTCCGGGGAGGAAGAAGGGTCGTAGGCGGCGGTCGGGGCGTCGCCCGCACGAAGATGGCGGCTCGACCGTTCGGGCGGCGAACGATAGCATGCACGGTCGCGCAGATAGAAAACCTAGGGATGCATGCTGATCCCCCCCGACGTCGGCGGGCGCTTTTCCCTAGGTGAGGCCACTGTACCGCAAAGCGCCTCGGACGTCACCAACGGGTGGCATCGGAGGCGCTTCGCGTGTCCATTCAGATCTGCTGTTCGCGCGCGGCGTGCTTCGCAGCACGTTTTTTGGCACGTATCGCGCATGCAAGAACAATGTTCGAAAGGTACTGGGCAGACGATACCCTCGACCTGCGATTTTGATGGCGCCCCCAGCAGGATTCGAACCTGCGACCTTGGGATTAGAAGTCCCCTGCTCTATCCAGCTGAGCTATGGAGGCGGGTGGCGTCGGTGGCCCGTGCGCGCCGGCGCGCATACGGTCGTATTATAGTCGATTGAGGGGCCCGTTGGGGAGGCTGCTCTCCCGCCATCACATGAGCGCAAAAACGAAAAACCAGGCAGTTCCGCATCCGACCGACCCTAATTCCGTGCGCTTTTTGTTGGAAATGAGAACTCGCGGAACTCTGACGGCGTCGCGTCGATGCGCACCGGATTTTGATAGACTAACGAAGTTACTGTCCCGTGCGGGCGTGGCGGAATTGGCAGACGCGCTGGATTTAGGTTCCAGTGGGAAACATCCCCGTGAAGGTTCGAACCCTTTCGCCCGCACCATCTGATTTTGGGCGCTGTAACGTGCCCGGAAGATTAGTCGAGTTGGAGGAACGTTGGAGACATCGGCAGAGCGTCTTGAGAACAATGTGGTCGAGGTCACCGTTACGGTCGATGCCAAGTCTGTCGACAAGACTGTTGCAGACACGTACAAGGACTTGGCCAAGAAGTATCGCTTTCCGGGTTTTCGCCCCGGGCATGCCCCGCGTCCCGTGATTGACAACAACCTCGGCAAGACCGCCGTCATGGCTCAGGCCACCGAGACCCTGGTGAACGAGCTTAAGCCCAAGATTCTCGAGAAGGAGGACCTCGTTCCGGTGGGCGACCCGTCCTTCCCCGACGCCACGCCGCTCACGGCCGGTCAGGACTTCGTCTTCAAGGTGCGCTACTCCGTCCGCCCCGAACTCGAGCTGAGCTCGTTCGACCCGGTCGAGATTACCTTGCCGTCCGAGGAGGCCACCGACGCCGAGGTCGACGCGCAGGTTGAGACGTTCCGCGGGTACTTCGGCAAGTACGAGGACATCGAGGGTCGCTCCGTCGAGGCCGGCGACTCGGTCTACCTCAAGTGCAAGGGCATCGAGAACGCCGACTCGGTCGACTTCGCAAACCGCCTCTACAAGCTCGGCATGGGCTCCATGCCCGCCGCCTTCGACGAGGGCCTCGTTGGCATGAACCCGGGTGACCAGAAAGAGATTTCTTTCGAGATGCCCCAGCCCGCGCCTGCCGAGGGCGAGGAGGCCCCCGAGCCCGTCATCGCCAAGATCGACGTCACGGTCAACCGCCTCGTCGAGCGCGTGCTTCCCGAGCTGACCGACGAGTTTGCAAAGAACAACTTCGGCTTCGCGGACGTTGCAGCCATGCGCGAGGCCATCGCCAAGGAGATCGGCGAGCAGAAGAAGCAGGCCATCCCGCAGCTCAAGGAGAACCGCGTCACCGGCAAGTTGGCCCAGCGCCTTGAGGGCGAGCCTACCTCGGCCTATACCGCCACCATCTTCCGCGAGCTCGGCCAGAACTTCCTCAACCAGCTTTCCGCCCGCGGTACCTCGCTCGACAACTGGCTGATGGCCAACGGCATGACCCAGCAGGCGTTCCTCAGCGACCTGCAGAAGCAGGCAGACGACATTGCCCGCGAGTCGCTGGCCCTCGACGCGCTGGTGCGCCACATGGGCATCGAGGCCACCGAGGAGGACATCGACGAGGAGTTCAAGAAGTCCGGCGTCGCCGACTGGGAAGCCTCCAAGGCCGAGTTCATGGCCGAGGGCCGCATGCCCGCCATCCGCGTCTCCATTCGCCGCAACAAGGCTATCGACTGGCTGCTCGAGAGCGCCCAGGTGACCATCTCCGACGACCCCGAGGCCCCCGCCGCCGAGGGCGAGGAGAAGCCCGCCGAGGAGGAGAAGCCCAAGAAGAGGACCACCCGCAAGTCCACCAAGAAGGCCGAGCCGGCCGCTCCCGCCGAGGCCTCCGACCCCGAGGCCCCCGCCGCCGAGGGCGAGGAGAAGCCCGCCGAGGAGGAGAAGCCCAAGAAGAGGACCACCCGCAAGTCCACCAAGAAGGCCGACGCCA
>CAZUFB010000036.1:2386-3885 GCA_964619775.1 uncultured Coriobacteriaceae bacterium | reverse complement strand
GAGGAGAAGCCCAAGAAGAGGACCACCCGCAAGTCCACCAAGAAGGCCGACGCCAAGGAGGAGTCGGTCCAGGCCGAGTAGGGTCTGGATCCGTCCTTCTTACCCTGGAGGTAATGCTACATGGGAATGATCGCCAACCCCGCCGCGTCGCTCGTGCCGATCGTCATCGAGCAGTCCCCGCGCGGCGAGCGTAGCTACGATATCTATTCGCGCCTGCTCAACGACCGCATCGTCTTTTTGGGCGAAGAGGTCACCGACGTCAGCGCGAACCTCGTCATCGCGCAGCTGCTGCACCTCGAGAGCCAGGATTCCGAGAAGGACATCTCCCTGTACATCAACTCGCCTGGCGGATCGGTGACGGCCGGCCTGGCCATCTTGGACACGATGAACTACATCAAGTGCGATGTGTCTACGATCTGCCTGGGCGAGTGCGCATCGATGGGTGCCGTGCTGCTGTCGGCCGGCGCCAAGGGCAAGCGCTACGCACTGCCCAACTCGATGGTGCTCATCCACCAACCGAGCGGCGGTGCTCGGGGCCAGCAGACCGAGATCGAGATCGTGGCCGACTTCATGCGCAAGACGCGCGATCGTCTCAACGGCATCTTGGCCTCGAACACAGGCCAGTCCATCGAGCGCATCGAGCTCGACACCGAGCGCGACAACTACATGACCGCCCAGGAGGCGATGGAGTACGGTCTGATCGACCATGTAATCGTGGACCGCTCCACCCTGGTCGACACCGACACCAAGGCTGAAGGCTAGGTTTCATGGACAACGAGTACATCACGGCGCCGTCGCTGCACTGCTCGTTCTGCGGTAAGCCGCAGGAACAGGTCGGCAAGCTTGTTGCGGGGCCCAACGGGGTCTTCATCTGCGACGAGTGCGTCGAGGCGTGTCGCGAGATGCTTGCCGAGAGCGGTTATCTGCAGCTCGACGAACCAGACGACGCCGTCCTGGACTTTGACAACCTGCCGACCCCGCACGAGATTTACGACGAGTTGTCGCAGTACGTCATGGGTCAGGACGGTGCCAAGCGCGCGATGAGCGTCGCGGTCTACAACCACTATCGCCGCATCGCCGCCGGCCAGCAGTCCGACAACGGCGAGGTCGAGCTGGCTAAAAGCAACATTCTGGTTCTGGGCCCAACGGGCACCGGCAAGACGCTTCTGGCCCAGACGCTCGCGCGTTTCCTCAAAGTGCCCTTTGCCATCGCGGACGCCACGAGCCTCACCGAGGCCGGCTATGTGGGCGAGGACGTCGAGAACATCCTGCTCAAGCTTATCAACGCCGCCGACGGCGACGTCGAGCGCGCCCAGACAGGCATCATCTACGTCGACGAGATCGACAAGATCGCCAAGAAGGCCGAGAACCTGTCCATCACGCGCGACGTGTCGGGCGAGGGCGTGCAGCAGGCGCTGCTCAAGATCCTCGAGGGCACCGTCGCGAGCGTGCCGCCGCAAGGCGGCCGCAAGCACCCCCAGCAGCAGCTGATCCAGATC
>CAZUFB010000036.1:0-2376 GCA_964619775.1 uncultured Coriobacteriaceae bacterium | reverse complement strand
TTCATCCTGGGCGGGGCGTTCGTGGGGCTCGACCAAATCATCGCCGACCGCATCGGCAAACGCGGCGTCGGCTTCAACTCGGAGCTCTCCGACAAGGCGAGTCAGGACGCCGACGAGCTGCTAGTCCAGGTGCTTCCCGAGGACCTGCACAAGTTCGGCATGATCCCCGAGTTCGTGGGGCGCGTGCCGGTCATCACCAGCACCAAGGGCCTCACCGAGGACGACCTCGTGCCGATTCTCACCGAGCCCAAGAACGCTCTGGTGAAGCAGTACCAGCGCATCTTCAAGATGGAGGGCGTCAAGCTCACCTTTACGCCCGACGCCCTGCGCGCCATCGCCCACAAGGCAGTGCAGCAGAACACGGGCGCCCGCGGCCTGCGGGCCATCTGCGAGGGCGTGCTGCAGCAGACGATGTACGACCTTCCCAGCGAGGAGGGCGTCACCGAGGTCGTCGTCACCGCCAGCTCGGTGGAGGGCGACGAGCAGCCGCTGCGCGTGAACTCGACGAACGTCGTCGAACCGCGCCCGCGTCTGGTGCTGCGCTAGGGCGACCTGCGGGGCTGCCGCGTAAGGCGTGCGAGCATGAAAGAACGTCTACGGCCCGCTTCGCCATCCGGTTTGTCCGGATGCGGGAGGCGGGCCGTCGTCTGTCTGTTGACGGGGTACCGCGTGCAAGACACCCGGTTTTCAGCGCGGGCAGGACCCGTCGAGGCCGAGGTCGCGCAGGTAGGTCGCGGCGGTGTTGTTCGAACGCGCTGTGGCGGGGTCGGCTGCGGGAGCGTCGTTCACGCGCCGGCCGCCGTCCTCCCATTCGCGGCGGGCCAGCTCGTCCATCACTGCTGAGGAGCGGGCCTGCCGCGAGATGAGGACGTAGTAGGCCATCCCGAACACCGACACAACGCACGTCAGGGCGAAGACAAGCGCGGCGAGGCCCCAGTTGTCGGCCGCCGCCTGGGCACCCACCACCGTGGAGGCCACGATGGAGAGCGTGCGCGCCGGCACGCTGATGGCCATCCAGGTGGTAAGGCCCATGGGGGTGAGTCCCACGATGTAGGTCACGATATCCTTCGGCGTGCCGGGGATGAGCATCATGAGGAAGGCGACCACGTTGAGCCGGCGAGGGTCGCGGAACAGCGCGAGCCCCTCCACCTTCTCGCGGGAGACGAACAGGTACACGAGGCGTGCGCCGTAGCGCCGCACGGCCACGAACACGAGCGCCTCTCCCAGCGCGAGCCCAGCGCTCACCACGGCCAGCCCTCCCCATGTGCCGAAGAGGTAGCCGGCCACCAGTTCGAGGGGCTCGCCGGGGATGAAGGCGGCAAAGACCTGCAGGGTGTTGACGAGGGCGTAGGCCACCGAGGCGACGGCGAGGTTGTCGTGCACGAGCGCGGCGAAGCCCGAGGGGTCGGCTGCGATGGAGGCGATGACCCAGGCCATGAGCGCGCAGAACCCCGCGCCCACCGCAAGCGCCGCGGCAATCACCGGCAGGGCCTTGCGCTGCCGCGGGGTGAGGCCTTCGCGGCGGGCGCGGCCTACGGCGGCGGCCGTGCGGCGTGCGAGCCCGACCGCCGAGGCGGCAGCCTGCTGCACCCGCTCGCGCACCGAGAAGTGCGCCATAATCCCACCCGCCCTTTCGCATGCGGTCGTTTACGCAACCGGTTCCTTAGTACCATATCGGCGGCCCCGGGAAGGATGCAAGGTGCACGTTTCGCGTGACGCACACGATGCGGCCCTGCCCGTCGGGGGCCCGTGCTAGACTGACAGGCTATATGTTCCCCGTGCGCCGGGCTTCAAGCGGGTCCGGCCGCCGCGCCGCGGGCGGTGTCCGCGGGGCAGACGAGGCAGCGGATGAAGGAGTGGCCGTGGAAGAGATGCCCAAGACGTACGACCCGCAAGAGGTCGAGCCGAAGCTGATCGAGGCGTGGATGGCCTCTGGTGCCTACCAGCGCACCGAGGACAAGGGTTCGGGCGACTGCACGGTCGTCATCCCGCCCCCCAACGTCACCGGCATCCTCCACATGGGTCACGCCCTCGACGACACCATCCAGGACGCGTTGGTGCGCTTCAAGCGCATGGAGGGCTACTCCACGCGTTGGATCATGGGCACCGACCACGCCGGCATCGCCACTCAGACCAAGGTCGACAAGAAGCTCAAGTCCGAGGGCGTCTCGCGTCTGGAGCTGGGCCGCGAGAAGTTCATGGACGCCTGCTGGGACTGGACGCGCGAGTACGGCGGCATCATCCAGAACCAAATCAGGCGCATGGGCTGCTCCATCGATTTCGCGGACGAGAAGTTCACGATGGACCCCGACTACGCCCTGGCCGTGCGCAAGGTGTTCTGCGACTGGTACCACGACGGCCTTATCTACCGCGGCA
>CAZUFB010000035.1:0-21083 GCA_964619775.1 uncultured Coriobacteriaceae bacterium | reverse complement strand
TGGGGCAGTTCGTGCCGTGGAACTTCCCCTTCCTCATGGCCGCCTGGAAGCTCGCCCCCGCCTTGGCCGCCGGCGACTGCGTCGTCATCAAGTCGTCCTCGTCCACGCCGCTGAGCCTGCTGGTGCTCATGGAGCTCATCGGCGACCTGCTGCCTGCCGGCGTCGTCAACGTCATCACCGGCAAGGGGTCCAAGTCGGGCCAGTACATGCTCGAGCACCCCGGCTTCTGCAAACTCGCCTTCACCGGCTCCACCGAGGTGGGACGCGACGTGGCCAAGGCGGCCGCCGACCGGCTCATCCCCGCGACGCTGGAGCTGGGCGGCAAGAGCGCCAACATCTTCTTCGACGACTGCGACTTCGAGCAGGCCATCGACGGCCTGCAGCTGGGCATCCTGTTCAACCAGGGCCAGGTGTGCTGCGCCGGGTCGCGCGTCTTCGTGCAGGAGGGCATCTACGACAAGTTCGTCGAGGCGGCGGTCGACCAGTTTAACAAAATCGTGATCGGCGACCCGCTCGACCCCGCCACCCAGCTCGGCGCGCAGATCAACCAGGCGCAGGCCAAGAAGGTCATGTCCTACATCGACGTCGCCCGCAAAGAAGGCGCCACCGTCGTCTGCGGCGGAGAACCCTACACCGAGGGGGCCTGCGCGAACGGCACCTTCTTCAAGCCGACGCTCATCGTGGGGGCGGCCAACAACATGTGCGTCGCCCAAGAGGAGATTTTCGGCCCGGTCGCCGTGGTCATCAAGTTCAAGACCGAGGAGGAGGTCGTCGCAATGGCCAACGACTCGATCTACGGCCTGGGCGGCGGCGTGTGGACGCGCGACATCAACCGTGCCCTGCGCGTGGCGCGCAGCATCGAGACCGGGCGCGTGTGGGTGAACACCTACAACCAGATTCCGGCCGGCTCGCCCTTCGGCGGCTACAAGCAGTCGGGCATCGGCCGCGAGACGCACAAGACCATCCTCGAACATTACACGCAGGCCAAAAACATCATGGTCAACCTGAACGAGGCCCCGTCGGGGTTCTATCCGACGAAGTAGCGCCGGCAGGCAGCATAACAGAATGTTCGGCAGGCTAAAAGGTTAAGGACCGCCTGCGGTTCCCGGGGAACGGGCACCGCAGGCGGTTTGCATTGCAGGAAAGGCAGCCGTCGCGCCGCCACCCTGGAAAATCCGATGTTCGACGCGGGCATGCCCCGGCGGTCGCACCCATCCGCACACTCCGAGCTGACCGCAAAAAAGCCGCTTCCCTCGTGAAGCTATACGACCTCGATGCGGCTGATATAGAACTCCATGCCCGAGTTCAGCTCGTAGTCGCGCTCCCCGCAGCGCGGACAGGGCCAGGTCCCATCGTCGCGCACGTCGATGTGGTAGACCATGCCGCATTCCCGGCAGCGCACCGTGAGCGGGATGCGCTCGATGACGAGTTCGGCACCGTGGGCTACCGTATCGCGCGACAGATATTCGAAGCACCCCTCGAACAGGCTGTCGATGATGTCGCGCGCGTAGCCGATGACCAGGTAGACGGCCTTGACCTGGGTCGCCTCGGCCTTCTGGGCCTCGTTGACCACGGTGTCGACGACGTTGCGCGTCAACGCAAGCTCGTGCATGCAGTCCTCCCCCGCCCCGTTTCCACGGCGCCCGCCCGGCTCGAACGCCGGGACGGGCGCGGGTGTGCAGACGGCTCGACAACCCCACGGCCGACGGCAAGGCCGTCCGGCACCCCCTACTCGGTCGCGGATGCCTGAACCTCGCCGCCCGCAAAGTCGGAGATCATGCCGCGGCGCATGCGCTCGGCGGCCAGCATCTCGACGGCGTCGACGTAGTCGCGGCCGAGTTCGGGATAGTCGCCGCGGTAGCTGAGGATGCGGGCGCTGGCCGGGCACACGGTGACGCACTGACCGCAGCGCACGCAGGCGTTGTTGTGGAAGCAGAAGCCCTCGTCGTCGAAGGAGATGGCCTCCATGGGGCAGCGGTCGATGCAGGCACCGCACTGGATGCAGGCGTCGCGGTCGTATTTGAGCAGGTAGGCGTTCACGTTGACGTTGGCGTGCGCCTGGCCCCCCATGGCCTTGTAGCCGCTCAGGTTGCCGCAGCAGTCGCCGTGGCACATGCACATGATGTCGACGTCCTTCATGCTGAGGGACTCGGGCACCATGCCGGCATCCATGCACTGCTCGACCATCGCGATGGCCTCTTCCTGGCTGATGAGGCGGCCGATGCCCACCTCGTCGAAGTAGGTGGCCAGCTCGCCGAAGGACAGACAGGTCTCGAAGGGGTGGTCGCCCGAGCCGTCGCACAGGGGGACGCCCATGGACTTCCACATGAGGCGGCACTGGCAGGGCGAGACGGTAATCTGCTCGTTGGCCTCGATGATGGCCTTCCAGTCCATATAGGGGGCGAGCTCGTCCTCCTCGACGACGTCGACGCTCACCGGGTAGGTGTGGAACAGGGGCACCAGGGCCTCGAACGACTCGCCGGACTCGGCGCCGCCGATGCCCAGCGCGTCGAACGCGCCTGCGGCCGCCAGGCCCTCGGCGTCGGCGTCGCCGCCCTGGCCGTCGGCGCTGCCACCGTTTTCGAAGTACTCGCGCAGCTCGTTAAACTCCCAAAAACCGTTGATATAGGGCAGCAAGTGGTAGTAGTCCTGACCAGAGCGGTGGGCGCGCATAATCATGCCGCGCATCGCAAGGTCGTCGAGGATCTCCTTGCACTCATCCACCGGACGGCCCGACAGATAGTGGTAGTCGAGGGCGCTGAAGTGCTGGTTGATGGGCATCTCGATCTCGTGCTGGGCGTCCTCCTCGCTCCAGAGGTACATGAGCATCTGGTAGGAGGTCTCGACGGGCGTGGAGCCGATGCCCTGGCCGATGCGGTTGATGTGGTTGCGCAGCTTGACGTAGACCGCGGGGACGACGGTGCCGTCGGGCAGCACGGCGTCCTCAACCTCCTCGAGGGGCAGCACGTCGTTGACCATGTCGACCAAATCGCTCATCGCAGCGTCGGCCAGCTCGGGCACCACGTTGGCATAGGCCGACTCGCGGGTGGTGTGCGGGGCGACGACGTTCTCGCCCCAGTACTCGCTCGGGTCCTCGAGCTCGAACTGCAGCGCCGGGTCGTCGGCCTCGGCCTCGGCGGCCTCGTCTGCGGAGGCGAGCTTCACGACCGGCCCGCGCAGCGCGACCCCCGCGGCGGCCATCGCGCCCATGGCGCCCATCGCACCGGCAAAGGTCCTTCTCGTCATGTCTTGCATATGCGGTTCCCTTCTCCTGTTTCCCCCGTTCGGACGCGTTCGCATCCCTGCGACTGCACAGGACCCTCCCTGGTCCCGGCCCACGGCCCGACTTCGGCGCCATGGTAGCATCCGGGCGCGGGCGGCCGGAACGACGCGCGGCGCATGCGCGATGGACAATCGCGGCCGGACAATCCGTTTCGTGGACTGCGGTGTACAATTTGTCCAGAGATAATAAGGAGAAAGCAATGCATAACACCGTTCGGCAGGCCAAACGTGCCGTTCGGAGGAGAAAAACCCGGATTCCCGCCGCAGAGAACGCGGTGTTTCCGGGCCGAAAGGGGCGGGCATGGACCGGCGCGAGCTTATGAGGCGGCACTTCTGCGAGACGCTCATGAAGATGTGCGAGACACGGCGCCTGGCCGACATCACGGTCGCCGACCTGGTCGAGGCAGCAGGGACGGCGCGCCAGACCTTCTACAACCATTTCACCGACATCAACGACCTCATCTGCTACGCGGGGTCGCTGCCCTTGCGCTCGGTCGAAAAGCCGTTCGCCGACTTTGCGAGCACGTGCCATGCCTACGAGCTGACCCGGCGGCACAAGGCGTTCTTCATGCAGCTGTCCGCCCAGACGGGGCAGAACAACTTCTGGGAGGCGCTCGTCTTCTGGCTTAAGCAGATCTACTACCGACGGTTTCTGGACGACGCCGACCTGCCCGCCGAAGAGCTGTCGCTGCACAAGGCGTGCCTTGACTTCTACTGCACCGGCAGCGCCGCGGTGTTTCGCGAATGGTGCGCCTCGGGCATGGAGGCGCCCGACGCGGTCATGGCGCAGGTGATGTACGAGATGACCCCGTCGTTCGCCAAAGACGGGGTCGACCTGTTGCCGACACGCATGGCCGACTACCCGCACTAGAACCGCGCCCGCCCGGTGGGAAACCTGACCGAACTGTAAGGCGGGCGTAAGGCCGTGCGATGGCGCGGCGACGGACGGGCTGACACCATAAAACCATCCAAAGAAACGCCGTACAAGGCGGCACGACGGGAGGTCGGGGGATGGTCGGAAGTCTGGGGAAGGTCGCCCTGGTGGGATTGGCGGTAGGCTGCCTGGCGCTGGGATGCTGCGCGGCGGTCATGGCGACGTGCGCACGCAGGAGGCCGGGTTCCAAGCGCAGCCCATAAAGTTCTAGAGCGGCCCTAGACGCACGAGGACGGCACATGAGGTACGTGGGCCGCTCGAGAACCCGGCATGTCCCCTACCCCTGCGCCCCCGACGCGAGCGTCGGGGTCACCGCCTCGCCGCGAATCGTGACACCGGGGTTCGCGGAGGCGGGGTCGAACAGCACGACGACCGGCGCGACGATGCCGTCGCAGAGCTGCGCGATCTGAACCATGGTGTTCGTGAGGCTCGACAACTCGAACATTCCCTTGAGTACGGCGCCCACCGGGCCCGTCACCGCCTCGAAGACGCTCTGCGCGACGCCTGTGGCCGCTTGGGCGACACCCTTCCAGTCGAAGCCGCACTGGGAGAGGAAGTTTTCGACGTCGACGGTCATAGCCTCGACCGCCTCGCCCACACCCGCCGTCGTGGCGGTCTCGCCCAGGTTGTACGCCATCTTGGTGAACTGTGCGAGAAACGCCTCGCGCACCTCGTCGCTCGCGACGACCTCGTCCACCAGCTCGTCGGCGAAGGCCCCGAAGTCCACGTCGCCGAGCGCCACGTCGACCGCCGCCTCGACGCCCTGCATGAGAAACTCGGCCGCGTTGTAGAGGAACGCGCCCGGCGACTGCGACACCGCGTTCGAAATCGTGAGGTAGCCGCCCGCGGGCACGGTGACGTCCACGTGGGTGTGCTCCTGGCCCGCGTCGGCCCGGTAGCTCAGGGCGACGCCGTCCAGCAGGTCGCGAATGAGGAAGACGGCCGACTCGCCTGTGTCCCACAGACTCGCGATGTCGGCGTACTTCTCGATGCGCACGCTGCGGACCCAGGTGCCGTCCGCGTCGTAGACGTCGACCGATCCGCTGTAGTAGCGCCGGTTGTAGACGTCGAACGACACCGCCCAGCTGCCGTCGTCGTTGCGCGTCGCAGAGTAGCCGCACACGTAGAGACCGTTGACGTTGTAGAAGTTGGTAAGCAGCTCGTCCTCGCCGAAGCTGTCGGGATAGAACGCCGGCACGTCGTCGAGGTAGTACGCGTAGCCCGCCGCACCGGGCCCCACGCGCACCTCGAAGGTCGCCGACGCGCCCGACGCCGGATCGGTCACCGTGACCTCGGCCGTGCCGTCGGCCAGGCCCGTCAACGACAGCTCGTAGGACATCCCGTCCTCCCCCGCTGTGACGGGCGAAGCCTGCACGACGCCTGCGTCGGACACCGCGACTGTCGGGGCATCCCAGGCAAGCGTCTGCCCGTCGGCGCCGCGCAGCGTGCAGACCAGGCCGATTTGCTCGCCCACATCCATAGCGAGGCTTGCCGAGCTCGCGTAGACCTCGACGTAGCGCTCGGGGTAGGTGACGGCGCCGGCATCCGTGTTGGAGCCGGCCACCGCGTCGTAAGCCGTCGAGGAGTCCACGATTGCGTAGACCCCCGCCTCGGACGTCTGGAACGTGAGGTCGCCGAAGTCGCCGTACTTGGGAGCCGCGTCGACCGCCGACCACGTGCCGTCCTCCGCCTGGCGCAGCACGATGCAGTCGGCCGCGTCGGAGCCGAGCGGCGTGGGCAGGCTCACCGCCGCCGGGCCCGCCAGATCCGTGCGCTGCTGGTCGGCGGTGAGGCAGAATACGTCGAACACGTCGGCCGTCGCAAAGCCGAGCTGCGTGCCGGCGGCGTCGGTCACTATGGGCACCTGTGCGCCCTCGTCAACGTTGAGCACGACGGTCGGCAGCTCGCTGTCCCACTCCCCCACCTCGTAAGAGACCTGGACACCCTGCATGGTCACGCTGCTCGAGCGCAAACTTGTGCCGAGCACGAGCACCGGGGCGTCCGTCGCGTCGCAGAGCTGGGCCACGAGCGCGGCGAGCGCGCCGCCCTCGCCGAACGCGGGCGCGGTCGCGATGCCCAGGCCGGCCTGCGGGTCGAGCGCGGCGAGCGCCGCGGCGTCGATACCCAGCGAGGCGGCCAGCTGGGAGCGCCAGTCGACCGCGTCGGGATCGGCGAGCGGGGCGTCGGCCAGGTCGTCGAGCGCCTGCGCGAACGCCGTCGCAAGCGCCTCAGCCGCAAGACCTGTGCTGCCCACGGCATAGATGGCCGCGGCGTCGTAGGCGGCCTGCGCAAACGCCTGCGTCAGCCGGGCGGCGCCGAGCGGGTAGTCCTCGTCCGCAAGGACGGCGGACAAGGCCCGGTCGACGAGCGCGTCGGCGGCGGCCGCCCACGCGGCAGGGTCGTCCGACCCGCCGCAGGCCTGCGCGACGCCGGCAGCCAGCAGCAGAGCGGCGTTTTCGTAGAACGTGCCCATCGACTGCGCGGGGTTGGCCGAAACGAGGATGTAGCCCGGTGCAGGCATCGTCACCGTCACGCGCGTGAGGGTGGAGACCGACGGGTCGGTGTAGCTCACGCCGAGGCTCTGAGGCGTGACGCCGGCCTGGGCCCCGGCGTGGGCCGCGACGCGGATGCGCTGGGTCCAGCCGACGTAGTTGCCGTAAACGTCGAGCACCACGTCGTAGCCGAGCGTGTTGTAGACGTCGAAGCTGAACGTCTGCGTCGTATAGGCGCGCTGGGCCTCGTCGTAGTCGCCGCCGACCACCTCGGACACGTTGGCGATGTAGAGGCCGCCCAGGTCGTAGACGACCGTGAGGGCGTCGGCGTCGGCCGCCGCGTCGGGATAGAACGCGGGCAGCGTGTCGGTGCGGTAGGCGTAGGCCGCAAGGCCCTGCGAAACGGCGAGCGTGCTGGCGTCGGAACCCAGGCCGGTCGCCCCGAACTCGACGGCCGCGGCGGCGAGCCCCGCGTTCTGTGCGGGGTCGAAAAGGGTCACCCAGGTCTCGGCGGTGCCGCCGTAGTAGATAGTCGCCGCAGTCGCGATCTCGTCGGCAAACGCCTGGTCACCGATGCGCGTCACCGAGGCCGGGATGTAGATGCGCTGCAGGTTGCTACAGCCGAAAAACGCAAGGACGCCGATTTCGCCCACGCCGTCGGGAACCGCTATCGAGGCGAGCATGTCGCAGCCCTGAAACGTCGATGCGGGAACCGCAGTCAAACCGGCGGACAGCGTGGCCTCGGTGAGGCTCAGGCAGGTCATGAAAACCCGCTTCCCCATCTGCGTCACCGTGTCGGGGACGGAGACGCTCGTGAGGCCGCACATCTCGAACGCTCCGTCGCCGATGTACGCCAACCCTTCGGGCAGAGCTATCTGGCCGAGTGCGAGCGCGTTGCCGAACGCGCCGCCGCCGATAGAGGTAAGCGTACTCGGCAGCGAGACGCTCGCCAGTGCGCGCATGCCGAAAAAGGCGTTGTTGCCGATGCTCGTGACTCCCTCGCCCACGACAACGGAGGTCACCTGGTCGCGCACGTCGCGCCAAGGCACCTGGTCGGAACCGGACCAGTCGTACATGAGGCCCGAACCGGTTATCGTAAGCGTGCCGGTCGCCGCGTCGAACGACCAGGAGAGGTTGTCGCCGCATGGGGCGTTGACCGTGACGCCCGCGTCGGCGGCAGACGGGGCTGCCGAGTCGGCGGGCTGGTCGGCCAAGGAGGCGGGGGCGACGCAGACAAAGGCGAGGCAGGCCGCAGCGAGTGCGACGGCAAAACGCCGGACACGGGGGCGCAAGGCAGTTGGGTGCGCGGTCATATGCGTGGTCATCGTCGGAACCCTCCGCTCTCCGGCAGCGCCGGCGCACCTTGCGCCGTGCGGCCGTTATAGCGGAGGGTAGCAAATACGGGAGCACGATGCGAGGGGGGCCATGTCTACTTCCCCGCCTCGGCCATACGCACCGACATGTCGACGGGCTTGGCGGTAAAAGGGGCGGTCGTCACAAGGCCTTCCACGCCGGTCGCCGCGTAGGCCGCGACGTTGTCGGGGTTGATGCCGCCGGCCGCGATGACCGTCAGGTGCGGGTCGAGCGCACGCAGCTCCGCCACAAGGGCCGCGGTTTCCTCGACGGGAACCTTGTCGAGCTGCACGCCGTCGACCCCGCAGCCGGCCGCGCCGGCGCGGGCCAGGGCGCGCGCCTCGTCGGCCGTCGCCTCGACGAAGAGCTTCTTTTCCACGGTGCGCGACCGGATCTCGGGCAGGCGCTCGAGGAACCCCTCGAACCCTCCCATGAACGCCATGTGCTGGGCAAACACGAGCACGGTTTCGGAAAGGCCCAGACGGTGCGGGAAGGCGCCGCCGGTCAGGACGGCCTTGGTGAGCAGGGCCTTCACCCCGGGCATCGACTTGCGCGTCGTGAGCACCTCGCACGCGGGGTTCGCGGCATGGGCGGCGTCCACCATGGCGCGCGTCTTGGTGGCGACGGCGCTGAGGTGGTCGAACAGGTTGAGGCAGACCTTCCAGGCGGCGTGCAGGTCCTCGACCGACCCCTCGAGGAGCAAGAACGCCTCACCCGCCTCGAGCCGCGTGCCCGAGGGCAGCGACCGGCGGACCGAACAGCCCAGGCGCCCCGCGATGCGCACGGCCTCCTCGGTCCCGCAGAGCACGCACGCCTCGCGCGTGAAGTACTCCATGGAGCCGCGGCCGGCGCCGATGCCGAGCACGTGGGTGGTCAGGTCGAGATAGGGGACGTCCTCTGCGATCAGGCGGTCAAGCTCGGCGTCGGGGATGCGGACGGAGGGAGGGAGCGGGGCCCGCACGCCTGTCATGGCGGCTACTCCTCGACGAACTCGAACAGGTCGGCGTTATCCTGCTTGAAGATCTCGAACACGGCGTCGAGCGTCTCCTCGCTGTCGACGCTCACGTACTGTTCGTCCTCGTACTCCTCGCCGTCCTCGTCGACTTTGGTGCCGAGCGACTCGACCTTGAGGATGAGCACCTCGGCCTCGCCGTCCTCGTCGTCCTCGACGGGCAGGAGCACGATGTACTCGGAGCCCTCGTAGTCGACCGAGCCGATGTACTCGAACTCGACGTCCACACCGTCGTCGTCGGTGAGGACCATGTGCTCGCCCTCTTCGCCCTCCTCGACGCCGGCGTCGAAACCCTCGGTCGTCCCCTCGTTCATCTCTTCGGTGTCGGGCTGCTTCTCGTCGGCCATGATGCGGTCCTTTCTTGTCGGATGCCGATGCGCGCCGCAAGCGGCCGCATCGGGCGCGTGCGCTCACTATACCACCCGCCGCCGCGGCGGGCAGAGGGCAATGATAGCAGGTACGGGCACACGGCCGGGCGGGCGCGGGCGGGCGCCACGGATACTGGACGGAGCACAGAATGGGGCTGCGCCCGCCGCACGCGGGGGACGCAGTCCGCAACACCCGCATGTGGCAAAAATGCGGCCGAGTGTATCCTGGCGAGGCAAGTCGTGGCACAAATACGGCCGAGTGCGCTCTTGCGGGGCCGCTTCGCGAGGCGCCGGGGCAAAGCCGTCATGTGCGACCTGGTGTTTCGCGGTTTATCCGTCGGCCTTTCGGGCCCAAGTCCTCTTGTACGAAACGCACTCGGCGGAGTTTTTGACAAGACCTTTCCGACAAATACGCACTCGGCCGGATTCTTGGCACCAAAGTCCCAGGCGAGAGCGGCATCGACCCCGGCGGGGCTGTTGGAGGCGGCCGCGCGACGTCCCCCTTACTGCGCCAGCTTGGCGGCGAGCAGCTGGTTGAAGAGCTTGGGGTTGCCCTTGCCCTTGCTCGCCTTCATGCACTGGCCCACCAGGTAGCCGATGACCTTGGCGTTGCCGGCACGGTACTGGGCAACCTGGTCGGGGCAGGCGGCCATGACCTCGTCCACCACCGGCTCGAGGGCCGCGACGTCGCTCACCTGGCGCATGCCGCGGTCATCCACGATCTTGGCGGGGTCCTCCCCCGTCTGCGCCATAAGACCGAAGACCTCGCGGCCCTGGTTGGAGCTGATGGCGTCCGTCGAAAGCAGCTCGGCCAGGCTGCGCACCTGCGCCGCAGTGATCGAGGTCTGCGCGATGCCCTGACCCTGGGCGTTGAGGTAGCCGGCGAGCTCGTTGAGCACCACGTTTGCCACCGCGCGGGCGAGCTTGGCGTCGGCCCCGGCCACCGCCTCCTCGAAGAAGGCCGCCGTGGCCGGTTCGGCCGCGAGCTGGGCGGCGTCGCCGCGCCTGAGGCCCAACGTCGCCACATAGCGGTCGCGCCGGGCGTCGGGAAGCTCGGGCAACTTGGCACGCACCTCCTCGACGAACTCGTCGGCGAGGTCGTAGGGGGCGAGGTCGGGCTCGGGGAAGAAGCGGTAGTCGTCGGCCGTCTCCTTGACGCGCATCACGATGGTGCGCTTGGCCGAGACGTCCCAGTGGCGGGTCTCCTGGCGCACGGTGCCACCTTCCTCGAGCACCTCGGCCTGGCGGCGGATCTCGTACTCCAGGCCGTCGTGGAGGCTCTTGAAGGAGTTGAGGTTTTTGAGCTCGGTCTTGGTGCCGAACGCCTCGGTGCCGCGGCGGCGCAGCGACACGTTGCCGTCGCAGCGCATAGAGCCCATCTCCATCGAACAGTCGGAAATGCCCAGCGTCAGGAAAATCTGGCGCAGCTTCTCCATGAAGAGGCGGGCCTCCTCGGGGCTGCGCAGGTCGGGTTCGGTCACCAGCTCGATGAGCGGGGTGCCGCAGCGGTTGTAGTCGATGAGCGAGTGGTCGGCCCCGCCGATGCGCCCGTCGGCGCCGCCCACGTGCACCATCTTGGCGGCGTCCTCCTCCATGTGGATGCGCGTGATGCCCACGCGCGCGGTGTAGCCGCCGTCGCCGGCCCGTCCCGGCGCCCCGTCGTCGTATCGCTCGGCGGCCCCGGGCAGCGCCACCTCGACGTCGAGCCACCCGTCCATGCAGAAGGCGACGGGGCCCTGGGTGGTCTGGAAGTTCTTTGCCATGTCGGGATAGAAGTAGTTTTTGCGGTAGAACATCGAGCGTTTCATGATCTGGCAGTTGGTGGCCAGGCCGGCGAGCACGATGGACTGGATGGCCGCGCGGTTGGGCACCGGCAGCGCGCCCGGCAGGCCCAGGCACACCGGGCACACGTTGGCGTTGGGCTCGTCGGTGTGGCTCAGCCGGCATCCGCAGAACATCTTGGTCTCGAGCGTCGTGAGCTCGGTGTGGACCTCGAGGCCGATGACCGGCTCCCAGTCCTTGAGGACCTCGGACAGCGCCTTCATTTACAGCTCGCCCCCTTTGCCAGCACAGCCCGCGGCCACCGCGGCCGGGCCGTAGAAGTCCTGCAGCGCCGCGGCCACGCGCAGCAGCCGGTCGTCGGCGAAGGCCGGCCCGACGAGCTGCGCCCCCACCGGCAGGCCGCTCGCGGCCCCCATGCCCACGGGAACGCTTATGCCCGCGTTGCCGGCGATGTTGAGCGAGATGGTGAACATGTCGGACAGGTACATCTGCGTGGGGTCGCTGATCTCGCCGAACCTGAAGGCCGTACGCGGGCTCGACGGCATGAGAATCGCGTCGACCCGCTCGAAGGCCGCCCGGTAGTCCTGCGTGATGAGCGCACGCACCTGCTGGGCCGGGTAGTAGTACTCGTCGTACACGCCGCTGGACAGCAGGTAGGCGCCCAGCAGGATGCGGCGCTTGACCTCGGCGCCGAAACCCTCGGCGCGCGAGCGCGCCGTCATGTCGGCCAGGTCGCGCGCGCCCTCGCACTGGTGGCCGTAGCGCACGCCGTCGAAACGGGCCAGGTTGGAGAACGCCTCGCACGGGGCGAGCACGTAGTAGGCGCTGATGGCCGCGGCGGCGTGGGGCAGCTCCACCTCGACGAGCTCGGCCCCGGCCGCGGCGAGGTTGGCGCCCGCGCGCTCGACGGCCTCGGAGACCTCGGGGTCGACGCCCTGCGCCCCGGTGAGCGACGGGATGACGCCGACGCGCATGCCCTCCACGCCGTCGTGCAGACCGGCCGTGAAGTCGCGCGACCACTCCTGCGACGTGCAGTCGAGCGGGTCGCGACCGGCCAGGGCGTTCATGGCCAGCGCCACGTCGTCGACCGTGCGGCCGAAGGGTCCCACCTGGTCGAGCGACGACCCGAAGGCCACCACGCCGTAGCGCGACACCACGCCGTAGGTGGGCTTCATGCCCACGACGCCGCAGAACGCCGCAGGCTGGCGGATGGAGCCGCCCGTGTCGCTTCCCAGGGCGACCGGCACCATGCCCGCGGCGACCGCCGCCGCCGAGCCGCCCGACGAGCCTCCCGGCACGCGCTCGAGGTCGTGCGGGTTGCAGGTGCGCCCGAAGCGGCTCGACTCGGTGGAGGAGCCGAAGGCGAACTCGTCCATGTTGGTCTTGCCTAACGGGAGGCAGCCTGCGTCGAGCATGCGCTGCACGCAGGTGGCCGTGTAGGCGCTGTCGTAGGTTTCGAGCATCTTGGAGGCGCACGTGCAGCGCGTGCCCACGAGATGCATGTTGTCCTTGAAGGCCACCGGCACGCCGGCCAGCGGCGGCAGCCCCTCGCCGGCGGCGCGGCGGGCGTCGAGGGCGTCGGCCGCGTCGAAGGCCATCTGCGGGGTCACCTCGAGAAAGGCGCGCACCGCGTCCTCGCGGGCCGCGATGGCGGAGACGGCCGCCTCGGCGACCTCGCGGGCAGCGACCTCCCCCGTGCGGACGAGCCGCGCGATGTCGGCGGCGGTAAGCGCGTCGAGGCTCAGGCCGGCCATCACGCAGCACCCCCGTCCCCCAGGATCGCAGGCACGCGGAAGTAGCGGTCCTCCGTCTGCCCGGCGTTCTCGAGGGCGACCTCGAGCGGCAGGCCCGGACGCGGCTCGTCGTCGCGCATGACGTTGGACAGGTCGCCGATGGGGTGGAACACCGGCTCGACCCCCTGCAGATCGTAGGCGCGGATGGGCGCCAGGACGTTGTCGATGGCGTCGTTGAGGTAGGCGGTCATCTCGACGAGCTCCTCGTCGGTGAGCGCTATTCGGGCGTACGCGGCGATGCCGCGCACGTCGTCCAAGGCCAGGCTCATGAGGCTCCTCGCTGGTCCGAGCGGCCCGCAGGCCGCGCAAGCACGTGCGGTACAGGGGCGATTGTAGTTGACGGCGCGCACCCCGCGCAGGGGGCGTGCCGCGCAGGCGGCAAATGTTCACCGAGCGGAAACGGTACGGGCGCAAAGGCGTCGGGGCTGCGGAGTCCGCCGGCGGGGCCCGCCCCGCCGCAGCGGGGGCTTCTCCACGGTTTGCACACATCGCGGCCACCGCTGTCCGCGCCGGTCGGCCCCAAAGGTTACCGCGCGGTTCCCTTGCGTCGCATCCCGCGCACTTGCAGGCAAACGGCAGGGCGTCGATACTTCGTACCTGACGGCGCACCGCCTTCGCCCCGCCCGAACCGTCCCGAAAGGAGCCCCGCCATGAACGCCGAAGCCGCCCCCGGCACCCCCGCAACCCGCCGAGAAGCCCTAGCGCTCGCCGCCGGCACGGTGCTCGCCCTCGGCACCCGGACGGCGCGTGCAGAGGCGCAGGCCGACGAGAAGGGAAGCGAAGACATGACGAACCTGGAATTCTTCGAGTCGCTCGACTACGACGACGGCATCGGCGTGGTGACCGCCGTCTTCGGGCGGTTTCCCCTGCAATACGGCACGACGTTGGGGCTTGACGGCGCACCCCAGATTCGCCCGCTCGAGTTCAAGTTCGAGCAGGACGGCCTTCTGTACTTCGACACGGTGGAGTACTACGCGTCCTACGCCGAGATGCTCGCCTACCCGCACATACAGGTGTGCGTGTGCGACCAGGAGACGATGAGCTACGTGCGCCTGGGCGGCACGGTCAACTTCACGAAAGACCCCGACGTCGTCGACCGCTGCTTCGAGGCGAGCCCCGTGCTGGCCTCGCAGTTCGGCGACAACCGCGACGTCGTTGTCGCCTACTACCTCACCGAGGCATGGGCCGAGTTCAGCTCGTTCTCGCCCACCCTGTCCAGCCGGGCGTACGACCTCTCGTAGCGGTGTCCCGACCGGCTGCCTCGCACCGGCCGCCCGGCGTTCACCGGCACGAAACACCCGTGCGCGCCTGCGGCGCGACAATGGGCCTCCCATCCCGTTCCAGGCATCCGAGGAGGCCCCGTGGCAGCATTCGACCGCATACCAAGCGGCCTTCCCGCCGTCGACGAGATGCTCGACAACATTCGCCTCGGCGACAACGTCGTGTGGCAGGTCACCGAGGTCGCCGAGTTCTCGCCGTTCGCCGAGCGGTTCGTGCGCCAGGCGGTGGCGGACGGGCGCGACGTGACCTACGTGCGCTTCGCCCAGCACGACCCGGTCGTGTGCGACCTGTCCGGCGTTCGCGTGGTCGAGCTCAACCCCGACATGGGCTTCGAGCCGTTCACCGTCGCCATCTACGACGAGGTCACCAGGCAGGGACGCGAGGCGTTCTACGTCTTCGACTGCCTCTCCGAGCTGCAGTCGGTGTGGTACACCGACCTCATGATGGGCAACTTCTTCTGCGTGACCTGCCCGTACCTGTTCGAGCTCGACACGGTGGCGTACTTCCCGCTGCTGCGCGGCCGGCACTCCTTCGACGCCATCGCGCGCATCCGCGACACCACGCAGGTTCTCGTCGACGTCCACACCGGCGACGCGTGCACGTACGTCCACCCGCTCAAGGTGTGGAACCGCAGCTCCGACCGGATGTTCATGCCCCACGGGTGGAACCGCTCCGACGGGAGCTTCTTCACCGTGGGCAACGGCGTGAGCATCAGCCGCTACTACCAGACCGTGCAGCAGGCGGCCGAGCGCGGCCAAAACCAGGAGGTCGACAGCCACGACCGGTTCTTCGACATGGCGAAGGCCGCCTGGCGGGCGGGCTGTTTCACGGCGGAGATGGAAGAGCAGATCGTCGACAGCACGATGACCAAGGACGCCCGCCTAAAGGAGCTGGTGAGGCGCTACTTCTCCCCCGAGGACTACTTCAGGCTGCGCACGCGCATGATAGGCAGCGGCGCCATCGGCGGCAAGGCATGCGGCATGCTGCTCGCCCGCAAGGCGGCCGCCTCGGAGGTGCCCGCGTTTGCGAAGCACAGCGAGCCGCACGACTCGTTCTACATAGGCTCGGACGTGTTCTACACCTTCCTGGTTTCCAACGGGGCGTGGCACCTGCGCGTCCGGCAGCGCACACCCGAGGGGTACTTCGCGCTCGCCGACGAGCTGGCCGGGCGCATCCGCACGGGACGGTTTCCGGACAAGATACAAGACCGGTTCACGGCGGTGCTCGAGCACTTCGGGCAAAGCCCGTTCATCGTGCGGTCGTCGAGCTTTCTGGAAGATGGTTTCGGCAACGCGTTCGCCGGCAAATACCAGTCGGTGTTCTGCCCCAACCAGGGCAGCCTCGCCGAGCGCATGGAACGCTTCGAGGACGCCGTGCGCACCGTGTACGCGAGCACGATGGACCGCTCGGCCCTCGAGTACCGCCTGCGGCACGGGCTGCAGAACCACGACGAACAGATGGCCGTGCTGGTGCAGCGCGTGTCGGGAAGCTACTTCGGGAAGTACTTCATGCCCGGCGCCGCCGGGGTGGGCTACAGCCGCAGCTCCTACCGGTGGCTGCCCGACATGGATCCCGACGCCGGGATGCTGCGCCTCGTGATGGGCCTGGGCACCAGGGCCGTCGACCGCACCGGGGAGGACTACCCGCGCCTCGCCAACCTCGACCGGCCCACCGTCACCACCGCTTCGACGGTCGCGCAGCGCCACCGGTTCTCTCAGCGCAAGGTGGCCGTCATCGACTGCGGGCTCGACGCGCTGCGCGAGCTGCCGCTCGACGAGCTCCTCGACGCCCTGCCGGGTTGGTACCGCAACCTCGTGCTGGAGCACGACACCGACGCCGAGCGCCGCCTGCGCGAGACCGGCCGGCCGCACCCTGTATGGTTCGCCAACTGCGAGGGGCTGCTGCGCAACGAACGGTTCTGCAACCTGATGCGCGACCTGCTCGCAACCCTGCAGCGCGTCTACGGCAACCCCGTCGACATCGAGTACACCGTCAACCTCGACAGCCGCGGCGACTTCGTGGTGAACCTGCTGCAGTGCCGCCCGCTCGCCGCCGTGCGCGACGGCGGCCGCGTCGACCTGGGGATCGCAAACCTTAAACGCGTGTTCTTCGAGGTGTCGGGGACAGCGATGGGGCCCTCGTGCGCCCGGCATGTCGACGTGGTCGTGACCGTGGACCCGGAGGGTTACCACGCGCTGCCCTACCGAGTCAAACCAGACGTCGCCCGCGCCGTCGGAACCGTCGACCGGTGCTACCGCGGGTCGGGCAAGACCCTCATGCTCACGGCTCCTGGGCGGCTCGGCACCTCCTCGCCCGAGCTGGGCGTGCCGGTGGGCTTCGCCGACATCGCAGGGTTCGCCGCGGTGTGCGAGGTCTCGGACCCGCATGCCGGCTACCGCCCCGAGCTGAGCTACGGCAGCCACATGTTCCAAGACCTCGTGGAGGCTGAGACGACCTACGTCGCCCTGCTCGGAGACGCGACGACGATACGCTACGACGCCGGGGCGCTCGACGGGTTCCCGGATCGCTTTACCGAGCTGTGCCCCGACCGTGCCGACCTTGCCGGCGTCGTGCGCGTGCGCGAGGTCGAGGGGCTGGTGCTGTTTCACGACGCGAAGGAGAACCGCACGGTGTGCGGGATGGAAGGGCCGCGGGACGGCGCGGGGGCGCCATAGGGCAACCCGAATACCGAGCGTCGTCGCGTTCGGGTTCGCATGCCCCGTGTGCGCATCGGTGCGCACCGTCCGGCAGCTCTGCGGATCGCCCCGAGAAAACGAAGCCCCCTACCCCGCGCAGGCGATGCGGCCGCCGGGACCGAAGACGCGCGCCTCGGCGCGGGCGAGCTCCTCGGGGGTGTTGCAGTTGGCGAAGCATCCGCCGTCGGGAACCACCTCGTACACCTCGCGCATCGTATAGTGGCAGACATCGAGGTCGGGGCTCATGACGACGGCCTTCATGCTCGTCAGCCCCTCCGCCAGGGCGCGCTCAACCGCCCGCAGGCAAACGTCGCGGCGATAGACCGCATGGAACGGCTCGAAACCCTGGTCGTTGACCGGGACCACCACGTCGTGGCCGCCCTCGGCCATGCGGCGCAGCTCGGCGGCGAACAGCTCGCAGCTCACGTCCATCATGTCGCATGCGCACACGGCCACGCAGCCGTTACCCGCCTTGGAAAGGGCTGTATAGAGGCCGCGCAACGAACCGCGGCGGTCGCACAGGTCGCGCTCGAGGCGGATTTTGGGGCGCTGGGGCATTTCGTCGAGAAACCCGAGGTTCTCAGGCTCGTTTGTGGTGACGAGGATCTCGTCGGCAACGGGGTCGACCCGCTCGACGATGCGGCACAGCAAGGGCCGGCCACCGAACGGAACGGTCGCCTTGGAACGGCCCATGCGCCGCGACTCGCCGCCGGCCTGAATCGCCACCGTGAGCTTGGGAAGCCCGCCACCCGGCGGGGTCCCCTCCGGACGGGCGTCTCCCGTCGCGCCCCGCGCATTCGTCACCTGCATCTGGAATTCCCCTCCCAACGGCGGCTTGCGTGCAGCGCACGTCCGCATGCAGGGCGCTAGTGTAGCACCTGGCGCGCCCGGACGGCCGCAGATCGGCCAAAGCGTTGCGGCGCACCGGACCGACAGGGCGGCACCGTCGTAGTCTGGGCACGGCGCTGCCCTGCGCCCGCCGGCCTGCACCTGCGCTAGGCGGGCGGACCGGCGCCCCGTGCAGGGAACGCCAACCGCCGGCCGGCCGATGCCGCATGCACCCACCGGGCACCGGCGCAGACCCTACGCCGCGTCGGCTTCCGACTCGAGGTCGGCGCCCGACGCGGTACCGGCCGTCCCGCCTGCCGACTCGTCTGCGGCCGAGCCGTCGTCGTCGAACACGGTGCCGGTGGCCGTCGCATCCTCGAAGGCTGTCACCGTGTTCGAACTCTCTCCCTCGGTATAGCTGAACTCCACCTCGTCCCCCACCTGGTAGGTCACGATGGGCAGCATGGAGGGCAACGCAAAGTCGTAGATGGCGTCGTCGCCCTCGAGCGTCACGTAGAAGTGCGAGTTGCCGTCCACCACGGCCTCCACCATCGTCGCGATGGTGCCGGAGGTCCGTTCGCTCGCCACGACCTCGACGGCGGTCTCCTCGCTGACGGTGCCCTCCTGGGCGAGCAGGCGCACGTAGGCCTCCTGGCACTCGGCCACCGTGTCGCCCACGGCCACGTTCTGGTAGCGCTCGATGTTGATCATCGCGTACATCTTCACGAGGCCCGCGTCGTCCTTGAGCGCCATGAAGTAGGTGGGCTGGCCCTCGATGTTAAGCAGAAGCGGGAACGTCGCGTCGTAGCCGAGGTGCTGCACCTGGCCCTCGGCCGAGCGCATCGCGGAGTCCTCGGTGGCGCCGGCCACGCTGAAGAAGCGGGACTCGGCGGTGCGCTGGTTCACCAGGATGAAGCCGATGATGGAGTTGTCGGCCGTCACCGAGCTGACGCCCGTGTAGAGGTATACGTCGTCGTCTTGGACGATGTAGTTGTAGCCGGGCTGCCCGTCGGTGCCGGGGGTCACCTGCACCACGCCCACCTGGCCGAGCCACGAGTTGAGCCAGCCGTCGGCGTACATGCCGCTCCAGTTGTACTGCTGCACGAGCAGGTCGCTGGGGTAGGCGCGGTCGACCCACGAGGGGCAGTCCTCGACGGCGTAGTCCTGCGTCTCGCCGGTGCAGGCGTTCACGAGCACGACGCGCTGGATGTCGGTGCCGCCAAACAGGCCGATCGTGCGTTTCTGAACGGGGAACACCCACCAGGGCGTGCCGTCCTCGTCGAGCTCGAAGGACTTCTCGTCGAACATGTAGGTGGGGTACTTGAGCTGGACGTAGCGGTCGATGTTGCGCGCCAACGGCTCGGATTCGCTGTAGAGGATCGGCTGGTCGAGGCGCACCACTTGGGCCTCCTGGGTCGCCATGTCGACGATGACGTAGGCGGGGATGCCCTCGTCGCGGTTGATAAACCACTTGAAGAGGTCGGCATAGACCAGGGGGCTCACGCGCACAGGACGGCCCTGGTAGTTGATCTGGCTGTAGACCGAGCTGATCTCGAACTGGCTCACGTACTCGGGGATCGAGCCCATCGCGCGGTTGCCGAGCAGCACCGCCGAATCGCGGTCGATGACGGGAATCTCGGAGTAGTTGACCTCCTTGATGTCCTCGGTGAAGTCGCCGTCCACGGTCTCCAGGACGGTCGCGTAGCGCTGGGCGTTGCCGGGGATGATGGGCAGGCTCGCAAGCTGCCCCACAAAATAGACCGCGATGACGGCCACCGGGACTATCGCCAGACGGCAAAAGAGCTTCTTGCGGTCGGCATGGCGGATGCCCATGATCCACAGCGCCGCAATGGCAACGAGGGCGATGAGGATGATCCAGCTCCATACCTGGGTGCTGTGCAGGTTGATAGCCGGGTGGAACCACCAGTAGCACACGGCGAGCGCCGCGACGGCCACCACCGCGATCGCGATGAACGCACGGCGGCTCCACGTGGCGATGGTCTCCATGATGCCGGGGCCGCGACGCCTTTCGTCGTTCCCGCCGCCGGCGGTGGCATCGGCGGGGATGGGGCCTTCCTGGCCCTGCCGCCCGTCAGACAGAGGTATCCCGAGCATCTGGCCGAGGATCGAGCCCCAATCGTCGGTTCGCTGGTTCACGCTGGTCCTTCCGGTCGTCGGTCGTCACAACAGGCGACATACGGGCCCGGCGCGAGCCGGGGCGGCGGACACGTCGCCGCATGTTTTTCTTTTATACCCCAAAGCACCGCCTGCTGAAACGTTTTCAACAACTTCGGCAGGCGGCAGCGCCCGGGCATCACGGCGGCACGCCGGGAGGTGACGTCGAAAGGATCGGAAGGCGGCGCCGTCAGGCAGACCAAGCCGCTGTAGTTCTCCGCGGCGGCCATACGCCTGAGAACACGCCGGATCGATTCGCCGGGATGAACCGGCAAAATCCTCGCACGCCGCTGGTTCGACAACGCCTGATCGACGCTTCCCCAAGCATCCGCAATCGCCCTCCCACCCCTTCCACCCCCTCCCGCGAAAAACAAAAACCGTCAGGGAAACGCAACATAAACTCCAGCGGAAGGGAAGCGGGCGCCTGCTAGAATCGAAGGAAGGCGGCCCCTCATGCTCCCCATGAGGCAGGGCACCCGCAAACACGCAAGCGACAGGAGGTTAGCCCATGACCAAGAAGATCCTCATGCTCTGCGGCGACTACACCGAGGACTACGAGACGATGGTCCCCTTCCAGGCCCTCTCCATGCTAGGCTACCAGGTAGATGCGGTCTGTCCCGACAAGAAAGCCGGCGATACCGTGCGCACCGCCGTCCACGACTTCGTGGGTGACCAGACCTACACCGAGCTGCGCGGCCACAACTTCGCCCTGACCGCCGACTTCGACACCGTCAAGACCGAGGACTACGCGGGCCTGTTCATCACCGGCGGGCGCGCCCCCGAATACATCCGGCTCAACCCGCGCGTCCTCGAGATCGTCCGCGAGTTCTTTGCGGCGGAAAAGCCCGTCGCCGCCATCTGCCACGGCCCGCAGGTACTCACTGCGGCCGGCGTGCTCAAGGGCTACAAGGCAACCGCCTACGCCGCCGTCGGGCCCGACGTCGACTTGGCCGGCGGCACCTACGTCGAAGTGGGCGCCGACGAGGCCGTTGTGGACCGCAACCTGGTAACCTCTCCCGCCTGGCCCGGCAACACCGCCATTTGCCGCGAGTTCGTCAAGCTGCTCGGCGCCAAGATCGAGATCTAA
>CAZUFB010000034.1:0-21940 GCA_964619775.1 uncultured Coriobacteriaceae bacterium | reverse complement strand
GGGCTGCGGTCGTTCTTCAATTGAAGGTGTGTTTGCTCGGGTCAATTCCTACTAAGACACTAGTATTTATAAAAAACTAGTTTATAATGCCTGCGTGTTTGTACGTCGAACGGTTACGTTTTCGCGTCTCATGAATTGTAGCGGTTGTAGGCGCGAAGTGGGACAGGAGGAGGGGCGATGCTCGAGCTTAAGAACATCGCGTTTACGGCCCCGCAGACAGAAGAGGGCACGCAGTCTGGCGACCGGCCGGGTAAAGCCATCATCAGGGATATGAATCTTTCGCTTGAGCGGGGTAAGATCACGGTTATCACCGGTCCCAACGGCGGTGGCAAGTCCACGCTGGCACGTCTTATCATGGGTATCGAGAAGCCTACTGCCGGCCAGATTTTACTCGACGGGGTCGACGTCACTGACAAGCCGGTTGACGAGCGCGCCCGTATGGGCATCGGCTACGGGTTCCAGACCCCGGCCCGTTTCAAAGGCATGAAGGTCCGCAAGCTTATTACTCTTGCATCGGGCAAGAAGATTTCAGCCAAGGAGTGCAACGAGTACCTGAGCGCCGTGGGTTTGTGCTCGAGCAACTATCTGATGCGCGACGTCGACAAAAGTCTTTCGGGTGGCGAGCTCAAGCGCATAGAGATCGCCACGGTGCTTGCGCGCAACCCGTGCGTCGCCATCTTCGACGAGCCCGAGGCGGGTATCGACCTGTGGAGCTTCGACAAGCTCATCGAGACGTTCAAGAAGTTCCATGCCGAGCAGCCCGACCATGCCCTGGTCATCATCTCGCACCAGGAGCGCATCATGAACATCGCCGACGTCATCGTTGTCATCAAGGACGGCACCGTCGACCGTCAGGGCACGCGCGACGAGATGCTGCCGACCCTGATGATTCGCCGCAGCGCGCTCAACCCGTCGTGCGGGATGGCGGCGGTCGAGACGGAGCTGGGCGAGTGGAGCGAGAGCGAGGAGGGCGTGCGATGAGTGTGGACCGGAAACAGCCGCAGGTGCTTTCTGCGGCCGAAATCGACGACATCACGAAGGACATGCTGGGCATCATTGCCGGCATGAAGGCTGGGGAGACCGCCGGTGCGGTGAATATCCGCAAGGACGGCCATCTGGCTGCACGGCAGAATTCCGAGCACATCGTTATCACGACGAAAGAGGATCTGCCGGGCATCGACATCAACGTCGAACCGGGCACCAAGGGAGAGCAGGTGCACATCCCGGTTGTCCTCACCGAGTCTGGCCTCACCGACAAGGTCTACAACGACTTCTACATCGGTGAGGGCGCTGACGTCTACATCGTGGCGGGTTGCGGCATCCACAACGACGGGTGCGAGACC
Source organism: uncultured Coriobacteriaceae bacterium (assembly GCA_964619775.1). Classification (GTDB taxonomy): domain Bacteria; phylum Actinomycetota; class Coriobacteriia; order Coriobacteriales; family UMGS124; genus CAZUFB01. The sequence continues at coordinate 20,597 of CAZUFB010000034.1, read as the reverse complement.
TCCGAGCACGACGGCATCCACCGGTTCTTCCTGGGCAAAGACAGCCGTGTGGTATACCTTGAGAAGCACTACGGCGAAGGCGAGGGCTCCGGCGGGCGCATCCTCAACCCGGTGACCGAGGTCCATATGGAGAACGGCTCCTCGATGGAGATGGTCACCGTGCAGATTAAGGGCGTCTCGAACACCGTGCGCGACACGAACTGCTACATGGCGGCGAACTGCAAGCTGACGCTCACCGAGAAGCTTATGACCACGGGAGACCAGGAGGCCACGAGCAACATGATGATCGAGATGGACGGCGAGGGCTCGTCGGTCCAGGTCATCAGCCGCTCGGTGGCGCAGGACGACTCGATTCAGATTTTCAACCCGCTTGTCGTGGGCAAGGCAGCTTGTCGCGGCCACGTGCAGTGCGATGCCATTATCATGGGCAACGCCAAGGTGCGCGCCATCCCCGGCATCGAGGCCGACAGCGAGGACGCGCAGCTGGTGCACGAGGCGGCCATCGGCAAGATTGCGGGCGACCAGATTGTGAAGCTCATGACGTTGGGCCTGTCCGAGGAAGAGGCCGAGGAGCAAATCCTGGAGGACTTCCTGAGCTAAGTTTGTGTGCGTTTGGTCTGTGAGAAGGGGCGTGCGGCGGTTGCCGTGCGCCCTGTTGTGTATACGGCGGGGGTACACTCCCAGCTTGAGGATACGTCCGACACGATTCGAGGAGGCAGTCTTCCCATGAACGAACCCGAACTGATCGCGAGTATCGACGCCTATGTGGACGAAGTGTGGCCCGCCGTGCTCGATGACATTGCCGCGCTGGTTGCCGTCCCGAGCGTTGCCGACGCCTCCAAGGCCGAGCCGGGTGCCCCGCACGGCCCCGAGGCCAAGCGTGCGTTGACGGTGGCACTCGATATCTGCCGCAAGCTGGGTCTCGAGCCCTGTGACCTCGACGGGTGGATGGGCTATGCCGACCTCAAGGGTGCCTCCGACACCCAGATCGCCACTATCGCCCATATCGACGTCGTGCCGGCCGGTACCGGCTGGACGCAGGACCCCTTCACGCTGACTCGCCGCGACGGTTATCTCATTGGCCGCGGCGTCATCGACGACAAGGGCCCGTTCGTGCTCACGGCCTATATGGCCCACTACTTTGTGCGTCAGGGCGTCGAGCTGCCCTACACGCTGCGCGTGATGGCTGGCAGCGACGAAGAGGTGGGGATGTCCGACGTCGAACACTACCAGAGCCTTTTCGAAGATCCGGCGTTTCTGTTCACTCCCGATGCCGAGTTCCCGGTGTGCTGCGGTGAGAAGGGCCGCGTCGGCGGCACGTTCGTGTCTAATCGCTTCGAAGACGGCCGCATTGTCGCTTTCGAGGGCGGCACCGTGTCCAACGCCGTGCCGGGTCGGGCGAGCGTGTCGGTGCGTGCCGACGCCTCGTCGCTGCCCGAGGCCGAGGGCATCGATATCGAGGACGCGGGCGAAAGCGGTGTCGCACGCCTGACCGCCCACGGCATCGGCGGCCACGCCTCGCTGCCCGCAGGCACCAAGAACGCCATCGGCATGCTGGTGAGCTACCTGCTCGACAACGGTCTAGCGTCGGATGCGGAGCGGGTGTTTTTGGAGCTGCTGGCCAAGATTTTTGCATCCACCGACGGTTCGACGCTGGGTATCGCGGCAACTGACGACCTGTTTGATCCGCTTACCTGCATCGGCGGCACCATCGCGCTGGTCGACGGACATCTTGAGCAGACCATCGATTCGCGCTATCCCAAGTCCATCACCGGCACCGAGATTGCCGAGCGCCTGAGTGCGCTTGCCGAGGACTACGGGGCAACGTTCGTACTGGGGTCCGACTCCGTCCCGTTCTATATCGATCCGCAAAACCCCGCTGTAGCGGCCCTGGTGGACGCCTACAACGAGTTCACCGGCAAGCAGGCCAAGCCCTTCACCATCGGCGGCGGCACGTATGCGCGCCATTTCAAGAACGCGGCGAGCTTCGGCCCCGAGGAGCCGGGCGACCCGGCGCCCGCATGGGTGGGCCCGATGCACGGTGCCGACGAGGGCGTGAGCGAGGAGCTTATGAAACGCTCGCTCAAAATCTACATCTACGCCCTGGCACGCCTCATGGAGCTTGAATTTTAACGGGATAGACGCAACCGAACCCAAGACCCCGCCGTGCCGTTTCAGCCTGACGGTACGGCGGGGTTCGCGTATGGCGGTGGGTTTAAACGATGCCGCACACCGTCTTGCGCAGTGGACGCGTCTCTTTGCCCGTCGACCCAGGTGTGGGATAGGGGGTGCGTCGGCCGGGCAGAGGGCGCGCAGGGTTTCTCTTGGGCACGGAGGCCCGTCTGAAAGGCTCGCGCCTCCGCCCCGCGGGCGTGCGTGGACTCGGTCGGAGCCGCCGCGCGCGGCTGCGCGGGGTGTTCTCGGGGTCGACGGGGGAGGGGAGGCCCTGCGGGCTGCCCCCGCCACGCCCCGCCGCAGTGACGCACCCCTATCCCACATTCGGCCCTCAAGGTTCCCATCAGAAAGCCAGGCGATTCCGCTTGACTCCAGATGGCCGGTCTTTCGTCTCGAAGTCGGTGGATGTTCCCAGATAGTGGGAGTTTTCCTGTGTGACGACCGCGCGGGCGTCTTTGTCGTAGGCGGGCAAAGGTGTCCGGGGTCAGCTTCCGGTCGGCCAGCTTCGCAGCCAGGCCTTCTGCCACGAAGAACAGGTCCGGATCCCGTTTGTCGGCCGCGTAGCCAAAGGGGAACAGGTAGCCGGTGATATCCTCCACCACGAAGGAAGCGCCCAGCTCGGCGGGATCGATTCAGGCGAACTCGGTGCGGGCGCTCTCCACGGATACCTCGCGCAGCACGCGGTGCACGAATTCGGCGTCGACCGCCTGAGTGCTCTCGCAGTCCCAACCCCAGACCCGATCGTTGATGCGCTCGCGCTCAGACGCCTGGCCGGGGTGTTTCGAGAGGAAGGCGAGCGAGAAGGATTTGAGCGCGCAGCCGTCCTCGCTCGTCTCGAAGCCGATGAGCTTGTCGATGTCTTCCATGCGGGCGGTGAGGAACACGATGGGGCAGCCGAGGTGGTTGCGCAGCCACCGGCACGTGCTTACGCAACCAAGACAATGACGGGCTTTCTTTACGGTGTGCTGACGTTTCAAGACGAAGAGCTGACACGTGTGCGCCGCCGCAGCTGACGAGCGGTTTGTAGGATGCGCTACGAAAAGGGGTCTGTGCGCCGAAGGAGGCGTGCGGGCCGGTTCGTATGCGCGTCCGGGCTCCATCGGGCGCGGTCCTGCGGCAGACGGTGTTCCCGCCTGGGGCGGGGCGCCATGGGAAGGACAGGAGGGTCATGGAAAAGCGTTTAAGGACGCTCATCGCCGGCACGGCGCTCGCTCTGGGGATGGCCGGAGCGCTGGGGTGCTCGCAGGGAGGTTCGGACGACGCGGTCTCGGTCTACACGCGCGAGAGCGGTTCGGGCACGCGCACGATGTTCGTGGAGCTGTTCGGCATCGAGGAGACCGACGAGGACGGCGAGACGGTTGACCTGATCGACCCTGCGGCCGCAATCGTGAACACGACCTCGGCGATGACGGCCACGGTCGCCGGCGACGAGTGCGGCGTCGGCTACATCTCGCTCGGGACGCTGCGGGACGACATGGTGAAGGCTGTTTCGATCGACGGGGTCGAGCCCACCCTCGAAAACGTCGAGAACGGCGCCTATACGGCGGCCCGCGTGCTGAGCGTCGCCAACGACGGCGAGACGACCGCGCTCGAGGCCGACTTCCTCTCTTTTGTCCTGAGCGCCCAGGGTCAGCAGATCATCGCCGAGAACGACTACCTTCCGGTGGACGAGGACGCCCCCGCCTACGAGGCGTCCGGGGTATCGGGCAGCCTGGTGGTCGCCGGGTCGTCGTCGCTCTACCCGGTGATGGAGAAGCTGGCCGAGGCGTACGAGGAGCTTAACCCCGACGTCCAGGTTGATGTTCAACAGAACGACTCGAGCACCGGCGCGGCGATGGTGGAGGCAGGCACCTGCGACCTGGGCATGATGTCGCGCGAGCTTGACGAGTCCGAGCTCGCCGAGGGCATCGAGTCGACGGACGTCGCCTGGGACGGCATCGTCGTCATCGTGAACAACGAATCGCCGGTCGACGACCTGAGTGTCGAGGAGGTGCGCGCCATCTTCTCCGGCGAGGTGGAAAGCTGGTCGGAGATTTCTGACGCGTAGGGTTTGCGCCGTCTTCTCGGCTGAGGCGGCTGTCTGTCACGCATCGACGAAAGGGACCCGAATGTCTCACAACGCGACGCGGGGCAACGTGAGGGAGGGTTTGGCGCGGGCGCTGTTCGTCGCGGCGGCCGCCGTCTCGATCCTCGCGGTCTTGCTCATCTGCGTATTCCTGTTTGCAAACGGCATCCCGGCCATGGCCGAGATCGGCCTGCCTGACTTTCTGTTCGGTACGACCTGGCGCCCGGGCAACGACATCTACGGTATCTTCCCCATGATCGTCGGCAGCGTTTACGTCACCGCCGGCGCCATGGTCGTGGGCGTACCCATCGGGCTTCTGTGCGCCATCTTCCTGTCGCGCTTTGCCCACAAGGGCGTGGCCGCCGTCCTCAAGCCGGGCGTAGAGCTGCTTGCCGGCATCCCCTCGGTGGTCTACGGTTTCTTCGGCCTCATGGTGTTCGTCCCGTTCATCCGGCAGCACATGGAGGGGCGCGGCCTGTCGCTGCTGGCGGCGTCGGTGCTGCTGGGCATCATGATCCTGCCGACCATCATCACCGTCGCGCAGAGCGCCCTGGACGCGGTGCCCAAGCAGTACTACCAGGGGTCGCTTGCCTTGGGGGCCGACCACGAACGCTCGGTGTTTCGCGTGGTCTTTCCGGCGGCGCGCTCGGGCGTGCTGGCCGGCGTGGTGCTGGGCGTGGGTCGCGCCATCGGCGAGACCATGGCCGTCATCATGGTTGCCGGCAACCAGGCGGTCGTTCCCGGCAGCATCTTCGACGGCGTGCGCACGATGACCGCGAACATCGTCCTCGAGATGGGGTATGCGACCGGCCTGCACCGCGGCGCCCTCATCGCCACGGGTGTGGTGCTGCTCGTGTTCATCCTACTCATCACGCTGCTCATCAACGCGATCAAGAAGCGGGGCGAGGCACGATGACATCCCGGCAGCCTTCGCCCGCCGCCGCGGGCACGGACCGCATCGACGCCCTGCTCGTCGAGCGTGCGGCCAAGGTACGCGGCCGCCGCAAGGTCACGCGCCTCGTCACGCGAGGACTGGTCTACCTGGGCGCGGCGCTCACGACCGCCGTCCTGCTCTTCCTGGTGGTCTACATCATGGTGCAGGGCGTTCCGAACCTCAAGGCGAGCCTGTTCGCGTGGGAGTACAACTCCGACAACGTCTCGCTTATGCCCGCGCTCGTCAACACCGTCCTCATGGCGCTGCTCGCCCTGGTCATGGCAGTGCCCTTCGGCGTTGGGTCGGCCATCTACCTGGTGGAGTACGCCAAGCGCGGCAGCAGGTTTGTCTCTGTGGTGCGCGTCACCACCGAGACCCTGCAGGGCATCCCCTCGATCATCTACGGCCTGTTCGGCATGCTGTTCTTTGTGACGGCGTTGCACTGGGGCCTGTCGATGCTCGCCGGCGCCTGCACGTTGGCCATCATGGTGCTGCCGGTCGTCATGCGCACCACCGAGGAGGCCCTGCTGGCTGTGCCCGACTCCTACCGCCAGGGAAGCTACGGTCTGGGCGTGGGACGGCTGCGCACGGTGTTTCGCTGCGTGCTGCCCAGCGCGGTCCCCGGCATCTTGGGCGGCGTCATCCTGGCACTGGGTCGTTGCGTGGGCGAGGTTGCAGCCCTGCTCTACACCGCTGGCTCGGTCGCGTCCATGCCCAACTTCGCCGGCGAGGGGCTGGGCGCCCTCTTTGACTCGACGCGCACGCTCGCCGTTCACATGTACGTGCTTGCGAGCGAAGGGCTGCATGTGAACGAGGCGTTCGCCACGGCCGTGGTGCTGCTCGTGCTCGTGGTGCTGATGAACATGGCGACCACGCTGGCCGCCAAGAAGATGAACAAGGGAGTGCAGCATGACTAACGCCGTCGCGGGCGCGAAGATGGCCGTCGAGGGCCTGAACCTGTACTACAAGGACTTCCACGCCCTCAAGGACATCAACCTCGCGTTCCCCGAGAAGCAGGTCACCGCGCTCATCGGCCCGTCGGGCTGTGGCAAGTCGACCCTGCTCAAGACCCTCAACCGCATGAACGACCTGGTGGAGGGGTGCCGTATCGAGGGCAAGGTTGCCCTCGACGGCGAGGACGCCTACCGCGACATCGCCGTGACCGACCTGCGCCGTCGCGTGGGCATGGTCTTCCAGCAGCCCAACCCGTTCCCCATGTCGGTCTACGACAACGTGGCCTACGGCCCGCGTACCCACGGCGTCAGGTCGCGCTCGGACCTCGACGAGATCGTCGAGCGGTCGCTGCGCGGCGCGGCCATCTGGGACGAGCTCAAGGACCGGCTCAAGAAGAACGCCCTGGGCCTGTCGGGCGGCCAGCAGCAGCGCCTGTGCATCGCCCGCGCCCTGGCCGTGCGCCCCGAGGTCCTGCTCATGGACGAGGCCACAAGCGCCCTCGACCCCATCTCGACCGGCAAGATCGAGGAACTCATCGCCGAGATCAAGCACAACTACACCGTCATCATCGTCACGCACAACATGCAGCAGGCGGTGCGCGTGAGCGACAAGACGGCGTTCTTCCTGTTGGGCGAGATGGTCGAGGCCAAGCCTACCGAGGAGCTGTTCGGGGACCCCTCCGACGGGCGCACGAAGGACTACGTGGCCGGCCACTTCGGCTGACCGCGACGCCTGGTGCGGGTGAAGCGCGGTCGACAGGGTGCGGGCCGTACGGGCCCGCACCTTTTTTGTGTGCGGGAAGAGGGACCGGTTTGGGAGACGGTTAAGGCAACTGGGCGGGCCGTTGAGGGGACGAACCTCAAAATAAGCTTTTTACCAGGCATTTCGTTGGGCCGTTGAGACGCGCTTTACCGTTTCGTGACGTTGGGCAGGGCTCGGCTTACCGTCCGCTGACGTTTCGGGGACGTTTCTTGACGCCGACGCGACGCGGGTGTGACACGGGCTTTTTACCATGGGAACCGCACGTTCGCACAAAGACGAACATCTACCCTTGAGGAAAGGATCGGAGAATCATGGATTTCAGCATGGACCGCAGGAACTTCGTCAAGGCCGCCATGGGTTCCGCCCTCGTTCTGGGCTTCGCCGGCAGCGCCGGCTTCGCTTTCGCCGACGAGGCCGACGAGGCCGACGACGTCGCTCCCATGACTGGCGACATCTACGTCTATTCGCGCGAGGACGGTTCGGGCACCCGCAGCGCCTTCGTCGAGCTCGTCGGCGTCGAGGAGGAGGACGAGAACGGCGACAAGGTTGACATGACCACCCCCACCGCCGCCATCACCAACTCCACCGCCGTCATGATGACCACCGTTGCCAGCGACCCACAGGGTATCGGCTACATCTCGCTGGGCTCGGTCAACGAGACCGTCAAGGCCCTGGCCATCGACGGCGTCGACGCCACAGTCGAGAACATCGAGAACGGTACCTACCCGATCGTCCGCCCGTTCAACATCGTGACGGCCGGCGAGATGGGCGACCTGGCTCAGGACTTCGTCAACTACATCATGAGCTCCGACGGCCAGGCCGTCGTGAGTGAGGCGGGCTACGTGCCGGTGACTGCCGACGCCGACGCCTACGAGGCCTCCGGCATGTCCGGCACCATCACCGTCGCCGGCTCCTCATCGGTGACCCCCGTGATGGAGAAGCTCTCCGAGGCCTACGAGGCTCTGAACCCCGACGCGAACGTCGAGGTCCAGCAGAGCGATTCTACCACCGGCGTGACGATGGTCCTCGAGGGGTCCTGCGAGATCGGCATGGCTTCGCGCGAGCTGAGCGACTCCGAGGTCGAGCAGGGTGCCGTGGGCACCGTCATCGCCCAGGACGGCATTGCGGTCATCGTGAGCCCGGACAACACCGTGGACGGCCTGCGCATCGACCAGGTCAAGGCCATCTTCACCGGCGAGGTCACCACGTGGGAGGACGCCCTGGCCCTGCCCGAGCCCGAGCCTGCCGAGGACGAGGAGGACGGCGAGGACGAGGAGGACGACGATGAGGCTGCCTCCGAGGATGAGGAGGCTGCCGACGACGCCGAGGACGAGGAAAAGTAACCCGTTCCTGCCCGTTCGCCTTTGAGCGCAGATGCCTCACGGCCCCGGACGCCCCGCGCGCCCGGGGCCGTTTTGCATCGGGGCAGTCTACGAAAATACCGCTCGACGTCGTGCCCGGGTTTGTGCATCTTTTGCGCGCATCGTCTTCGCGCACTTTGCTCGGCAGCCTCCGTGGACCGCTATATGGCAGTTCGCAACTTCAAAGCGGGTTGGCACAATCATTTGGAAACGAACTGTTTGGTACCATATAAATTGTTTCCAACGGCTTGCTGGCGATTGGAGCGACATATGGGCCTTGCCAAAGGATGCGGCCCGACCCCCAGCGCCTCGGTTCTGCCCGCGTGCGGTGACGGGCCCGCCCCCACCAACCTCGAGCTGCTGGGACTTTTCCGCCGATGCGCACACGCCCAGCGTCCCCCGCAGGGCTTGCACGGTCAAAACCGCCTGCTCGTCGTCCTTTCCGAACACGGCTCTATCACGCAGCGGGCCCTGGGCGAGGTGATGCAGCGCACGCCGGCGACGTTGGCGCAGCAGCTGGCTTCCATGGAAGAGGCCGGACTCGTCGAGCGCCGCCGCCGGCGGGACGACCGCCGCAGCGTCGAGGTGCGCCTCACCGACGCCGGGCGAGACGCTGCCCGCAGGGCGTCCGAGGAGCGTGTCCGCCGTGCCGACGAACTCTTTGGCGGACTAGGCGACCGCGACCGCCGCGAGTTGGCGCGCATCCTGGGCGGGCTGCTCGCACGGTGGACCTCGCCCGGCGCTTCGGCCGCCCCCGGCGACGGTACCGTCCGATGAGGCTCGTCGCGGGCTACGTCGCCCGCCACATCGGGCTGTACCTGGCCGCCGTCGCCGCGCTTGTGGTGGAGACGGCGTGCGACCTGCTGCAGCCGACTTTCATGTCCTACATGGTCGACGTGGGGATCCAGAACGGCGACGTCGAGGCGGTGCCGCTCTATGGGGCCCTCATGCTGAGCGTCGCGGCGACCGGCCTGGTCGCGGCCGTCGTGCGCAACAACCTGTCGGCGCGAGCGTCGCAGGCCGTGGGTCGCGAGATGCGCGCCGAAATGTATCGCAAGGTGCAGGGGCTGTCGTTCGAGAACGTCGACCGCCTGCAGCCGGCCTCCATCGTTACCCGGCTCACCAACGACGTGTCGGTGGTGGTAGAGTTCGTCAACTCCACGATGCGCATCGCCGTGAAGGCCCCCATCACCTGCATCGGGGCCGTTGCGCTCATCGCATGGCAGACCCCGGGCTTCGCGCCGGCGCTGCTTGCCGTGGTGGCGGTGTGCGTCGGGGTGGTCGTCCTCAACATGCGGCTCGGTCGGCCGCGCTTCGCGCGCATGCAGGAGTCCGTTGACGGGCTCAACGCGTCGAGCCGAGAGTTTTTCTCGTCGGTGCGCGTGGTCAAGGCGTTCGGGGCCGAACCCCAGGTGCGCGGACGCTTCGACGCGGCCGCAAGCTCGGCTGCCGCGACGGGCACGAGCGCGATGCGGGTGCCGGCGGTGCTCACGCCGCTCGTGAACCTGGCCGTGAACCTGGGGGTCGTCGTGCTCCTGCTGACGGCGCAGCCCTCCGACGCCGCCGGCATCGGCAGCCTGATGGCGTCGGTCAACTACATGACGCAGCTGCTCACCTCGATGGGGTTGGTGGGGTCGGTCGTGAACCGCGCGGCGCGCGCGCTGTCCTCGGCCGCACGCATCGAGGAGGTCTTCGACGAGGTTCCCGCACAGGCCGAGCCAGATGTCGCGCAGGGGCCGGGCGGCCCGGTGTGCCTGCTGGCGGGCGGCGTGGCGTTCGAGGATGTCTCGTTCTCGTACGCGGGCTCGTCCCGACCGGCCTTGGAGCACGTGGGTTTCGCGGTGGGCGAGGGGCGGACGCTCGGGGTCGTCGGGCCGACGGGGTCGGGCAAGTCGACGCTGGCAAATCTCATCCTGCGCTTCTACGACGCCTCCGGCGGGCGGGTGCTTGTGGGCGGCCGCGACGTGACGGGCGTCCCGCACGGGCAGCTGTGCCGCGCGGTGGCGGTGGTGCCGCAGCGATCGACGCTGTTCAGTGGGAGCGTCGCCGAGAACCTGCGCTGGGGCGACGAGGACGCCTCCGAGGGGGATCTGTGGGAGGCCCTGCACGCCGTCTGCGCCGACGATTTCGTCGCCGGCCTGCCGCAGGGGCTCGACACGGTGCTCGGGCAGGGCGGCGTGAACCTCTCGGGCGGCCAGCGCCAGCGCCTCTGCCTGGCGCGGGCCCTGCTGCGCCGTCCGCGGGTGCTTGTGCTCGACGACTGCACGAGCGCCTTGGATGCCACCACCGAGGCCCGGGTGCTCGCTGGGTTGCGCGCGCGGTGCGCCGGCGCCACGGTGGTGCTCGTGAGCCAGCGCATCGCCACCGTGCGTCGCGCCGACGCGGTGCTGTGCCTCGAAGGCGGGCGCGTGCAGGGGTTTGGAACGCACGCCGAGCTGCTCGAGGCGTGCCCCACCTACCAGGCCGTCTACGCCTCGCAGGTGGGGGAGCCCCCTGCGGCTGCCGGGTGCAGGGCTTCTCCTGCCTGCGATGCCCCCGCCTGCGCCGACGCGAAGGGAGGCCGCGATGCCTGATTCCGCAGGCTTCGGCCCCGGGGGGCCGCTGCGTCCCGGCGACTCGCCGGGCGGACGCGACGCCCGCTACCGGCCCCACGCAAAGCCAAAGCATACCCGCGCCACCGTGCGCCGCCTGTGGGGGCTCACCCGCGGCCAGCGCGGGGGCCTTGCGGCCTCGTTCGCCCTGTCGGGCCTCATGGCCGCCTCGCCGGTGCTGGGGCCGCTCGTCATCGGGCAGGCGGTCGACCTTATCGGTGCCGGGGAGCCGGCCCATGCGGCGTGCGCACTGCTGCTGGCGCTCTACGTGGGCGACTGGTTGGTGCGCACGGTGCAGGGCGCCCTGGTCAACGCCGTGGGACAACTCGTCGTGCTCGGCGTGCGTACCGACCTGTTCGCGGCGTTCTCGCGCCTGCCGCTTTCCTATTTCGATGCGCGCAGCAACGGCGACCTCATGAGCCGCGTCACCAACGACGTCGACAACATCCTCGGCACGCTTTCGACCTCGCTGTCCGAGCTGATGCAGCTCGTCTTCACCGTGGCGGGGATGCTTGTGGCGATGCTGGTGCTCGACCTGCGCCTGACGGGGGTGGCCGTGGCCGGCGTGGCGCTTATTCTGGCGTTCGCCCGGTTCGTCGGGGTGCGCACCCGTCCGCTTTTCGTGCGCCAGCAGCGCGTGCTGGGCAGGCTCAACGGCCATATAGAAGAGAGCGTGGGCGGCCTGGCCCTGGTGCGCGCCTTCGGGCGCGAGGAGGCGGCGATCCGCGCGTTCGACGAGGCCAACGACGCCTACACTGCCACGGCGGTCAAGGCGCAGATCTGGTCGGGCTACCTCATGCCGGTCACCAACGTCGCGAGCAACCTCACCTTCGTCGGGGTGGCTGTCGTCGGCGGGATGCTTGCGGCGCAAGGAGCGATCGACCTGGGGCTCGTTGCGTCCTTCCTGCTGTACGCGCGCCAGTTCACGCGGCCGTTCGTCAACGTGGCGGGCATCTACAACACGCTGCAGTCGGCGCTTGCCGGCGCCGAGCGGGTCTTCGAGGTCATGGACGAGGAGCCCGAGCCGCCCGACGCCCCCGATGCCCTGCCGCTCGACCGCCCGCAGGGCCATGTGCGTTTTCGGGAGGTGTCGTTTGGCTACGACCCCGCCCGGCCGGTGTTGCAGGACGTCGACCTGGACGTGACGCCGGGCACGCGCGTGGCCGTGGTGGGCGCCACCGGGTCGGGTAAGACGACGCTGGTGAACCTGCTCGTCCGCTTCTACGACGTCGACGCGGGCGCTGTGGAGCTCGACGGGGTGGACGTGCGCCGCTACCGGCGGCGCGACCTGCACCGTGCGTTCGGCGTGGTGTTGCAGGAACCCGCGCTGTTCGAGGCCACCGTGACCGAGAACATCTGTTTCGGACGACCCGGCCTGGGGCGCGCCGAGGCCGAGCGGGCGGCCCGGGCCGTGGGTGCCCACGGGTTCGTGGAGCGGTTGCCCGACGGCTACGACACGGTACTTGTGCATGGAGGGGCGGCCCTCAGCCAGGGAGAGCGCCAGCTGCTCACCATAGCCCGCGCGATGGTGACGGACGCCCCCATCTTCGTGCTCGACGAGGCCACCAGCTCGGTGGACACGGTGACTGAGCAGCGCATCCGTCGTGCGGTGCTCGACCTCACGCGGGGCAGGACGTCGTTCGTCATCGCCCACCGCCTCGCCACCGTGCGCGACTCGGACCTCATCGTGGTCATGGACGGCGGTCGCATCGTCGAGCGGGGAACCCACGACGAGCTCGTCGCCCGCGGGGGCATCTATGCCGCCATGTGGGAGGCGCAGACGGGGGAGTAGGGCAGGGTGCTTTTCGGGCGCGCGCAGGCCGTCGCGGTGTTGTTGCTGCATGTCGGACCTGTTTCAGCATTGTTAAAATACCATGCACGGTACGTCCGTTCACCGCGAAGTTCTTCATCCTTGGCGGCGTCTTGTTTCGATGCGGTTGCCTGTCTGCAACCAAACGGGGTCGAATCGCATAACTTGTCCGTAACAATCGTGCGGAGGCCTTTCTTGCCGGCGCCCAACATCGCCTGCGGGCAGGCGGCCCGCACCCTCGGTAAGGAGGCCACACGTGGGCTATGTAGAACGCGTCGTCGAGTCCGTCAGGCAGAAGAATGCCGGGCAGCCCGAGTTCATCCAGGCTGCCACCGAAGTGCTGACCTCGATTGCCCCGGCCGTCGAGGCGCGTCCCGAATATGAGCAGGCCGGCTTGCTCGAGCGCCTCGTCGAGCCCGAGCGCGTCGTCATGTTCCGCGTCCCGTGGGTCGACGACGCCGGCAAAGTCCAGGTCAACCGCGGTTTTCGCGTGCAGTTCAACAGCGCCATCGGTCCGTACAAAGGCGGTCTGCGCTTCCATCCCACGGTGAACCTCTCCGTCGTCAAGTTCCTGGGCTTCGAGCAGGTTTTCAAGAACGCCCTCACCACCCTGCCGATGGGCGGTGGCAAGGGCGGCAGCGACTTCGACCCCAAGGGCAAGTCCGACGGCGAGGTCATGCGCTTTTGCCAGAGCTTCATGACCGAGCTGCAGCGCCACATCGGTCCCGACACCGACGTGCCCGCCGGAGACGTGGGCGTAGGCGGCCGCGAGGTTGGCTACCTGTTCGGCCAGTACAAGCGTCTGCGCAACGAGTGGGGCGGAGTGCTCACCGGCAAGGGCCTCGCTTTCGGCGGCTCGCTTGCGCGCACCGAGGCTACCGGTTACGGCCTGGTGTATTTCGTCGAGAACGCGCTCGCCAAGCGCGGCGAGGGCCTTGAGGGCAAGGCGGTTGTCGTGAACGGCTCGGGCAACGTCGCCATCTACGCTGTCGAAAAAGCCCAGCAGCTCGGTGCCAGGGTGGTGGCCGTCTCCGACTCGCAGGGCTGGGTCCACGATCCGGCGGGCATCGACGTCGACCTGCTCAAGCAGGTCAAGGAGATTGAGCGCGGCCGCATTCGCGACTACGCCGAACGGCGCGCCGGCGCCTCCTACGACACGACGCCCCGCGGCCAGTGGGGAGTGCCCTGCGACATCGCCTTGCCTTGCGCCCGCGAGAACACCCTGCTGCTCGAGGACGCCAAGCGGCTCGTCGCCAACGGTTGTAAGGTCGTGGCCGAGGGTGCGAACATGCCCACGACGCTCGACGCCACCGAGGCGTTCCTCGAGGCCGGCGTGACCTTCTGTCCCGGCAAGGCCGCCAACGCCGGCGGCGTGGCGGTCTCGGGCCTCGAGATGAGCCAGAACTCCGAGCGTCTTTCCTGGTCGTTCGAAGAGGTCGACGCCAGGCTCAAGGGTATCATGGCGAGTATCTTCGATGCGTCCGACGTTGCCGCTGAGGAGGCGGGTCAGCCGGGCAACTACGTGGTCGGCGCCAACATTGCCGGTTTCACCAAGGTTGCAGACGCCATGCTGGCGCAGGGCGTCTGCTAGCTGTTCTTCTGCCTGTGTAAACAGAGGTCTGGCACATTTGCAAAGAGCCCCTCCGGGTTTGCGAGGCGCTGCGGCGTCCCCGGCCCGGAGGGGCTCTTTGCAACCTGCCCGAAGCTGGCCCGGTCGACCTGTCGGAGCTTTCGCCCAGCTCCGCGGGTGTCTGGCGCCCGCGTGTCCTCCGGCGTTTCCTGCGAATCTCGGGGCCGTCCGTCTTGAGCGCATGCGAGATTGGTATATAGGGCGATATGGTGGCGGCGTTGGACCGGACGCACCTTACGGGGTGCAGGCCGGCTGCGGTCGCTGAATGGAATCGCTTGTTTCTACTGGCATGGTGCGAGAGGATACGGTATGGGCAGGTCCGGTGGCGGTGGCGGTGGCGGCGGCTTCGGAGGGGGCGGCGGCTTCGGCGGCGGGTTCTCAGGAGGGGGCGGCTTCGGCGGTGGGTTTTCGGGTGGCGGAGGAGGTCGCAGCGGTGGCGGTGGCGGCGGCTTCGGAGGGGGTCCGGGAGGACCCGGGCCGGGGCATGGGCCAGGCGGCCCCCATCACCACGGCGGGTTCGGCCACATACACCTCCCCACCTTCATCCCCATTCCGGTTGGGCGGCGCTCCGTCGGAGGCGGTTCGGGCGGCGGGGGTGGGGGCAACGGCGGCAGGGGCGAGAGCGGGTGTCTCACCGCGGTCGCGGTAATCGTCATTGTGCTCATCATGCTTGCGCTGCTCGGGTCGTGCAACTCGTGCACGTCGTGTTCGGCGGACACGGGTTCCTCCACGGCGAGCGTGACGTCCTCGACCGTCGAGCGCGAGGCGCTACCTGCTTCAGCCACCGTCGAGACCGGCTACTACACCGACGCCGACGGCGGCTGGATTGACGACGCGTCGCTGCTCGAGGAGGGCTTGCGGGAGTTCTACGAGCAGACGGGCGTGCAACCTTACGTCTACATCCTGCCCAACGGCCAGACCACCTCGACCGACGAGCTGGCGTCGATGGCTGAGGAGCTTTATGACGAGCTGTTCGAGGACGAAGGGCACTTCCTGCTCGTTTTCTGCGACGACGGTGCCGGCGGCTACAACTGCGGCTACTGGATGGGCGACCAGGCGCGCACGGTGATGGACGACGAGGCGGTCGAGATTCTGGCGAGCTACCTCAACCAGTACTACAACGACTACTCGATCTCTGAGGAGGAGATATTTTCCAACGCCTTCGCCGACACGGCCGAGCGCATCATGACCGTCACGAGGTCGCCGGTGGTGCCCGTGGCCATCTGCATTGCGGTCGTTGTGGTGGCGGGTGCGGTGGTTGTCATCGTCAAGAAGCGCAACGAGCAGCGCGACAAGGAACGGCGCCATACCGAAGAGGTCCTCAAGACGCCGCTTGAGAAGTTCGGCGACGACGAGGTTGAGGAGCTTGCGAAGAAATATGAGAAGGACGACCCGTCCGGTTCCAAATAGCGGTCGCAGGGTACAAACCCAACTACCGCGGTATTCGGCAACCAAGGGCGGCCCGCGCCGCCCACGACCGTAGAAGGAGCATGGAGACATGGGTATTCTCGACCGCTTCACCGATATCATCAAGGCAAACATCAACGATTTGCTGGACCGCGCCGAGGACCCGGCGAAGATGATCGACCAGTACATGCGCGAGCTGACCGACAACCTGGCCGAGGTCAAACAGGAGACAGCCGCCGTTATGGCGGAGGAAGCGCGCACCAAGCGTCTCGTCGATCAGAACGACAAAGAGATTGCCCGCTACGACGATCTGGCGCGGCGTGCCCTCAAAGCGGGCAACGAGGGCGACGCCCGCGTGTTCCTCGGAAAAAAGCAGGAGCTGGCTGCCAAAGCGGAGACCCTCAACGCCACCTACGAGGCCGCCTGCGACAACGCCAAGAAGATGCGCGAGATGCACGACAAGCTCGTGAGCGACATCGAGACCCTCAACAGCCGCCGCGAGGCCATCAAGGCCAAGACCGCCGTCGCCAAGACGCAGGCCAAGGTGAACCAGTTCTCGTCGGGTGCCGACAAGGCCGAAGGCGCCATGGCCGCCTTCGCCCGCATGGAGGCCAAGGCCGACCAGATGCTCGACCAGGCCAACGCCGAGGCGGAGCTTTCGAAGAGCACGTCGGACCGCGTGGCCGACCTCGAGGCCAAGTACGCCGCCTCCGGCGACACCCAGGCGGTCGATGACGAGCTGGCCCGTCTCAAGGCCGAAATGGGACTGTAGGCGAGATTCAGGTCGGCGGTGCGCCGGGAAAGCGGCCGTCGCATGGTTGTTGAGGCCGCAAAAGGCCCGAGAGCCGCCCGGTACCGGGACGACCGGTCCGGGCGGCCCTGTTTTTGCCCGATCTGACGGGCCGGGCTGCGTCGGGCGCGGCACATTGATGTTAAACCTGATATGTGCAAACCCTGCGAAGTGAGTTCAGGATAAGTCCATTTAAATTGAATCAACGTTGAACTTGTGCATACTGTCATGGTAAGACCGAACCTCATTGCGGGTCCGCCGGTTCAAACCGAGGGTATGGCGGTTGAGGAGGTTCGAACCGGTTGGAACCGGGAGGCCGGTATGGCAAGAGAGGCGTTTGCGCCCCGCTTGAGGGAGGCCATGGAGTGCCGGGGGTTCAAGCAGGTCGACCTGGTGCGTGCCGCGCAAGGGCAGGGTGTGAAGCTCGGTAAAAGCCATATGAGCCAGTATG
Source organism: uncultured Coriobacteriaceae bacterium (assembly GCA_964619775.1). GTDB lineage: Bacteria > Actinomycetota > Coriobacteriia > Coriobacteriales > UMGS124 > CAZUFB01. The sequence goes on along the minus strand of CAZUFB010000034.1, from coordinate 3,667 downwards.
TTGCGGGCAAGACGGTCCCGCGCTGAGACGCTGTGTTTTTTGGCCGACCAGCTCGGCGCGGACGAGGCGTGGCTGCGCTTGGTATGTCCAAGGCGGATCGGGAGGGGTCGTCGGCGTCCGTTGGGCAGGCGGCCCCTCCCGATCCGCCGGCATCCGCCGCGCCGCGCGACCTGCACGGCCTTGCGGGTCGTCGCAACCACGAGGGACACCACGGGCTGCAGGCCCCGTCATGCGAGGAGGAAGTGCGATGCGCGAGTTCAAGAAGTCGTCGAAGCTTGACAACGTCCTCTACGATGTGCGCGGACCGGTCGTGGAAGAGGCTGCTCGCATGGAAGGTGCCGGCGAGCAGGTTCTCAAGCTGAACATCGGGAATCCGGCCCCGTTCGGTTTCCGCACGCCCGACGAGGTCATCCTCGACATGAGTCGCCAGCTCACCGAGTGTGAGGGCTACTCAGACTCGCGCGGCCTCTTCTCAGCCCGCAAGGCCATCATGCAGTACGCACAGCTCAAGAACATTCCCAACGTCACGGTAGAGGACATCTACACAGGCAACGGCGTCAGCGAACTCATCAACTTCAGCATGCAGGCCCTTATCGAAGACGGTGACGAGATCCTCATCCCCTCGCCCGACTATCCTCTGTGGACGGCGTGTGTCACCCTTTCGGGTGGTCGGCCGGTCCACTACGTCTGCGACGAGCAGGCCGAGTGGCTCCCTGACATCGCCGACATCCGCGGCAAAGTCACCAATCGCACCAAAGCCATCGTCATCATCAACCCCAATAACCCCACCGGTGCGCTCTATCCGCGCGAGGTGCTGCAGGAAATCGTCGATATCGCCCGTGAGCACCAGCTCATCATCTTCTCCGACGAAATCTACGACCGCCTCATCATGGATGGTGGCGAGCACGTCTCGATCGCCGCCCTCGCCCCCGACCTGTTCTGCGTCACGTTCAGCGGGCTGTCGAAGTCGCACATGATTGCGGGTTTCCGCATCGGCTGGATGATTCTGAGCGGCAACAAGAACGTTGCCCGCAGCTACATCGAAGGTATCAATATGCTTTCGAACATGCGCCTGTGTTCCAACGTCCCGGCGCAGTCCATCGTGCAGACCGCTTTGGACGGCTGCCAGAGCGCGCGAGACTACATCATGCCGGGCGGTCGTGTTTACGAACAGCGCAACTACATCTACGAGGCGCTCAACGCCATTCCCGGCGTCACTGCGGTGAAGCCCAAGGCAGCCTTCTACATTTTCCCCAAGCTCGACGTGGAAAAGTTCAACATTACCGACGACGAGCAGTTCGCACTCGATTTGCTGCGTGACAAAAAGGTCCTCATCGTGCAAGGCAGTGGTTTCAACTGGAAGCATCCCGACCACTTCCGCATTGTCTACCTACCGTGCATCGAGGAGCTCAAGGAGGCCGTCGACAAGATTGCCGACTTCCTCAGCTATTACCACCAGTAATACCAGATTCGACAAAACCGCAAGTGGACGACCTGCATAACGTGCCCGTGTCCCTAAATGCCCCAAGTGTCCGCGAACGGGTGCGCGGCGTAGGCCTTCGCGACGGCTTCGGCGAACATCTCCTCGTCGGGGCGGTCGTAGTGCCTGGACGTCACCGTGTGCCCGGCGTGGCCCATCATCTTCTCGATGAGCGTGGGGTCGATGCGCAGTACCCAGTGGCAGTTGGTCTCCCACGAGTTGCGGAGGTTCTTGAAAGGGTGCCTCGCAATGCCAGAGGCGCTGAGGAGCTCCGTCCACACCCTGCCCAGGTCTGTGGCATAACGGTCGGTGCCTCCTCTTATCCTAGGGAATGCGGCCCCCGCGCGACGGCCGCCAAGCATCGCGCGCGGGGGCTTTTGCTGCTCCCTTTTCCTCGACGTCACAAGCTCATGACCGGCTTTCTGCGCCTCCGGCCTCTTCCGCCATCTTGACGCTTGCCCGGTACTGCTCGGCGTCTGGCACCTCGACGAACTCCACAGTCTTGTCGTAGTTCCTCTTCACGACCTCTTCGACCTCCTCAAGGGATACCCGGAAGAACTCGCGGCGCTGGTTGACCAGGTTTATCTTGCGGTCCTCGAACGCCTTGTGGAGCGCGGCCTCAAGCGCCGGCGCGTCGTCGCAGAAAATCATGGCGTGCACGTCGAAGCCGAACGGCACCGAGGCGTCCCCCAGCTCCTTGATCCTCTCCATCGGGTCGAGCCTTCGCGTCATGCCGATCTTGTAGACGCCCTCCCCGAACGAGCCGATGTTCGAGATCACGTAGACGTACCCGGCCTTCTGGTTCGCCTCGCGGTAGTCTATGTCGCGCAGCGCCGCACCGACGTCTGCGACCCTGCTCCTCAGCTCTTCGGCCCTCAGTTCGAGGTCTTGCCGCTCCTGCCCGGAAGCGTCCCGGATTCGGGTGACGACGTCGTTGTAGGCGTTGGAGTACTGCTTGCGTTCCTTTTCGAGCTTCTTGCGCTGCTCGGCTATCTCCTTCTTGAGCTTCGCCTCCTCGCGCCGCCTCTCCCTCTCGGCGCGGAGCTCCTCCTTCTCCCGCTCCTTCTGCTGCGCGAACTCGAAGGCCAGCTGCACCTCCTCCAGCTTGAGGTCCACGTACTTTTCCGGGATTCTTATATCGAGCACGGACCCGAGCTTGTTGATGCCGTTCGCTAACTTCTCCACGGCGGCGGTGGACCTTAGCACGTTGGCGTACTTGACCTTGCGTACCACCTCGTCGCACTCGCCGTTGTACGCCCTCATGAGCAGGCGGCCGACCTGCGACGCCATCTTCCTTCCCTGCGCGGCGCTGCCGTTCACCTTCCATCTGCTCTTTTTCAGAGACTCGTTGAACTGCCTGACGCTTTCCTTCTGGCGCTCCCTCACGCGCTTCAGCCTGTCGGCGTACTGCGACGAGTTGGCGAAGTCGAAGCGCGGCTCGTAGAGCCCGAACTCCTGCACGAGGATTTCGTCGTCGAAGGTGACGAGTTTGCGGCGCTTCTCTTCGATCTGGGCGTCCAGTCCGGCGGACTTCTCGACCTTGGTTTCGATTTCGCCTTGCAGCCTGAGCACCTCGTCGTTAAGCAGCCGTATTCTGCTTGCGGCGTATGCGGCGTCGGCCATCTCCGGCGTCAGCTGGGAGCGCAGCGTCGCGTTCTCCCGCTCCAGCTCCTCGGCGCGCCGCCTGTGCCTGCCTCCCAGGAAGAGGTCGGACAGGCGGAACCCGCGACCCCGGCCGCCGCCCTTCCTGCCATCCTGCCTGAAGTGTTTGCCCATCTAGCCTCCTCGCATGCCCAAGGCGGCCTGCGCCTACGCCTTCCAGGTGTGCCCGCAGCTCTGGCAGACGCACTGGGCGAACGTCTTGTTTCTGACCTGCCGGCGGCGCGGCTTGAACAGCGCGACCAGCAGCGCCGGCAGCGTGAACAGCGTCCACTTGACGGCCACCCACCACCAGCCGACGAAAACCCACCACAGTATGCCGTGGTGCTGGTCGACCAACTTGGTGTGGGTCACGGCCTGGACGCTTACGTCCGTGCTCTTGCATTTCGGGCAGACCATGGGCACTCCTTCTTCGAGGACAATATCATTAGACTTCCCTTACGGCCTCCAGTCAAGCGGAGCTGCGTACGAGACGATTTTCCCAAAGAAGTGGACCGACGGCGCGTCGGAGTTGCCCGGGTCGATGAC
>CAZUFB010000033.1:6118-22165 GCA_964619775.1 uncultured Coriobacteriaceae bacterium | reverse complement strand
GGCCGAGCCCGCCGAGAGGCATGCGCCCGAAGCGTCAGTGCGCATGGAAGCGCAGGGGCGCGATGAGCCCGCGCGTTTGAACCGCGAGGGCTTGAATCCCGACGCGTTGGTCTACACGTGTCACCTCATCGCCCGCCGCTATGACCTGACACGGCGCGAAGAGGAGGTTTTCCGGTTGCTTGTGCGCGGAAGAAGCGCCGCGCGCGTTTCCGAGGCGCCGTGCATCTCCGTCGCCACGGCACGTACCCACCAGCGCAATATCTATGCCAAGCTGGGTGTCCACAACCAGCAGGACGTCCTCGACGTCTTCGACCGCTACATCGGGAAGGCGGGGAACGAACAGCCGCCGGATCGAGAATCGCCCTAAGGCGGCCGCCTTAGGCGTCGCCACCCGGCCGCCGACCCTGCGCTTCCGCCGAACGGCCGGCCTGCACGGCCGCAGGCGCCACACCGCGCACACCGGTTTGGCGTACAACTGATGCGGCCCGCACTGGGCGGACGCAGGAGAGAAAGGAGCCCGCCACATGAAGATAGCGATATCGGGCAAGGGGGGCGTCGGCAAGTCGACCGTCGCCGCCGTGCTCGCGCTCATGCTCGCCGACCGGGGGGACACCGTGCTTGCGCTCGACGCCGACCCCGACGCCAACCTGGCAAGCGCCTTGGGAGTCGGCGAGGCCGAGCAGCGCGGAATCGTCTCGATCGCCGAGCAGATCGACCTCATCGAGGAACGCACGGGAGCCAAGGTGGGCACCTATGGGCAGATGTTCAACCTCAACCCCGACGTCGCCGACGTCGCCGCGCGCTTCGCCCGCGTCCATCGCGGCGTGTCGCTGCTCGTGCTGGGTGCGGCGCAGAAGGGCGGCGGCGGGTGCGCCTGCCCCGAGAACACCTTCGTCCGGGCGCTTGTGAGCGACCTCGTGCTCCGCAAGGACGAGACCCTCATCATGGATATGGAGGCAGGCATCGAACACCTGGGGCGCGGCACCGCGTCGGGTGTCGACGTGCTGCTCGTGGTTGTGGAGCCTGGCCAACGCTCGCTTGACTGCGCCCTGCAGGTAGAGCGTATGGCTCACGAGATCGGCCTCGACAACCTGGTCTTCGTCGGCAACAAGGTCGCCGGCCTCGAGGACGAAGAGTGGCTCGAAAAGAGCCTGCAGGGTCGCGAGCTTGCGGCGTGCCTGCCCTTCAGCGAGTCGGTGCGCCGGGCCGACCGCGACGGAGAGAGCCCCTACGACCATCTGGACGGGCGGGAGCGTGCGCTCTACGCGCAGATCCTCTCCCGTATCGAGCGGTAAGGACGTCCGGGCGAGCCGGGCCGGCAGGCGCGTCGCGGCGCCCGCCGGCCCGGTCGCCTACGGAAGCGCCCTGTCGACCTCCTCCGCCGTCCGGCCCCTGCGGCAGGTGGCGCACAGCGCCTGCGGCTCGGTCCCCGCGAGCGCGGCGGCACGCTCGACGGATTCGCGCGTCCCGACGGGCGCGCCGCACCTCTCGCACGGCACCAGCTCGAAGGTGCGCCCCCAGACGGTGCGCGTGCCGCCGACGGGGTCGTCGACCACGTCGATGTTGCCGGTGGGGCACACGTTGGCGCAGGCCCCGCAGCCCACGCACTCCGCGGAGGGCTCGTCGTAGGGGGTGGCCACCCGCTTCTCGATGCCGCGCATGACCGTCGTGATGGCCCCCGACCCCAGCATGCGGCAGGCGCGCACGCACTTCCCGCACAGGACGCACCTGTTGTCGGGGTCGTCGGCCTCCACGAAGGTGTCGAGCAGCGGGGCGCCGTACCGCTCGGCCAGGGCGCGGACGTCCTCGGCGGCGGGCGCGTGCTTGAGTATGAGCGCGAGCACCATGCCGCGCTCCTCCCGGACGCGCTCGCTGTCGGTGAACACCTCGCATTTTCGCTCGACAGGGTAGATGCACGAGGTCACTACCCTGCGCCGGCCGCGCCCGGTGTCCACCTCCGCGAGGCACACCCTGCAGCACGCCTGGTCGGGCAGGGCGGGGTGGTGGCACAGCGTGGGGATGTCGATGCCGTTGCGCCGCGCCACGTCGAGCAGGTATTCGCCCCTCTCGCAGGGGCACTCTCGGCCGTCGATGACGACCGTCAGGCGCTCGCAGCCCTGTTTGCCGCTCACAGCGCCTCGCCTCCCTTCGCGTTCGCGACCGCCTCGACCCCCGCCACCGCGACGGCGTCGAGGCGGCAGGCGTTGCGGCAGCTTCCGCACGCGATGCACGCCTGCGCGTCTATGGCGTGCGGCTTGCGGCGCTCGCCCGAGACGGCGCCCACGGGGCATGCGCGCGAGCACGCCCCGCAGCCCACGCAGCGCGCCGGGTCGATCTCGAAGCGCGTGAGCGCACGGCACACGCCTGCCCGGCACACCTTGCCCTCGATGTGCTCCTCGTATTCCTCGCGGAAGAACCGTATGGTGGAGAGCACCGGGTTGGGGGCCGTCTTGCCCAGGCTGCACAGCGAGGCGTCCCCCACCGTGCGCCCGATGCGCTCGAGCAGCTCTATGTCGCCGGGCCTGCCCCGGCCCTCGCAGATGTCGGTGAGGATCCTCAGCATCTGGCGCAGCCCCTCGCGGCAGGGAACGCACTGGCCGCAGCTCTCCTCGCACAGGAAGTTCACGTAATAGCGCGCCACGTCCACCATGCAGCTGCGGTCGTCCATCACGATCATGCCGCCCGACCCCATGATGCTGCCGCGTTCGGCCAGCGACTCGTAGTCCACCGCCACGTCGAGCTCCGAGGCGGGCAGGCAGCCCCCCGAGGGCCCGCCGGTCTGCACCGCCTTGAACGGGCGGCCGCCCTTGACCCCGCCGCCGATGCGGAAGACCAGGTCGCGCATCGAGATGCCCATGGGCACCTCGACCAGGCCGGTGCGCTCGACCTTGCCCACCAGGGAGAAGACCTTGGTCCCCGCGCTTGCGGGGGTGCCCACCGCGTTGAACGCCTCGGGGCCGTTGAGCACGATGTAGGGCACGCACGCCAGGGTCTCCACGTTGTTGAGCACCGTGGGCATGTCGTAGAGGCCTTTTTCGACGCTGCGCACGTACTTGGGCCGCGGCTCGCCGATCTTGCCCTCGATGGAGGCGATGAGCGCCGAGGACTCGCCGCACACGAAGGCCCCGCCGCCGCGCACGATCTCGCAGTCGAACGAGAATCCGCTGCCGAGGACGTTCTCGCCCAGGTAGCCCTTCGCGCGCGCGTCCTCGATGGCGCGCCCCACCGCCGCCCGCGCGGCCGTGTACTCGTCGCGGATGTAAAGGTATCCCTGGTGGGCGCCGATGGCGTAGGCGCCTATGGCGAGCCCCTCGAGCACCGAGTGGGGGTCGCCCTCCATGATGCTTTCGTCCATGAAGGCGCCGGGGTCGCCCTCGTCCCCGTTGCACAGCATGTACCGCGCCTCGCCGGGTGCGGCGGCGCACGATCGCCACTTGGCGCCGGTGGGGAAGCCCGCCCCGCCGCGGCCGCGCAGGCCGCTTTGCTCGACGATCCCTATAACCTCGTCCGGCTCCATGCCCAGCGCCTTGCGCAACGCATCGTAGCCGCCGCGCCGCTCGTACTCCTCGATGGAGGAGGGGTCTATGGAGCCCGTGTTGCGCAGGGCGATCTTGACCTGGCCCTCGAAGAACTCCTCGGCCTGAGGGTAGAGCAGCCTTTCGACCGGTTCTCCTCCCAGGCTCGCCACGACCTCCTCGGCGTCTCGCGGCTTCACGTCGTAGTAGACCGTCCCCTCGGGCAGCACGGTGACGGTGGGGCCCTTTTCGCACAGCCCCGTGCAGCCGGTGCGCTTCACCTCGGGGCGCACCGCCACGTCGAGCCCCTCCGCCGCGTGCTCCAGGGCGGCGAGCACGTCGAGGGCGCCCTTGGCTGCGCAGCCTATGCCGCAGCACACGCGGATTTCGCGGCTCATACCCCCACCTCCCCGGCTCCGACGGCGGTCTTCTCGCGGCGGTACGACGCGAGGATGCCCGGCAGCCGCTCGAGCGTGACGTCGCCGTAGAGGTCGTCGTCCACCAGCATCACGGGCGCCAGCGCGCAGGCGCCCACGCAGTGCACCTCCTCGAGCGTGAAGAGGCCGTCGTCGGTGGTCTGCCCCACCTCGATGCCCAGCTCGCGCGCCACCTCGTCGCGCACGCTGCCGGCTCCGCGGATGTGGCACGTGGTTCCGGCGCACACCTTCACCACATGCTCGCCCTTGGGTTTCAGCGACAGCGCCTTGTAGAAGGTCGCGAGCGCGTAGAGCTCCCCCACCGAACACCCGAAGCGCCCGGCGAGCAGCTCGATCCCCTCGCGGGGGACGTATTTGAATTCGTCTTGCATGTCCTGCATGGCCGCCAGGGCGTGGCGCCGGTCGCCGCCGTAGCGGTCGGCTATGCACCTGCAGCGCGCCCGGATGTCGTCGTCCATGTCGGCCTCCGCTACAGGCCCAGCGCGGCGCGCTTTTGGTCGATGTGCGCGATCATGGCCCGGGCCGCCGAGTGCGGGTCGGCGTCGACGTAGAACTTGCCGCCCGTCAGGCCCTCGATGTCCTCGGTGAGCACCTTGACGACCGTCGGGCCGCCCAGGCAGAAGGGCGCCATCCCGATGTGGGTGAACAAGCCCATGTCTACCGCCCAGGTGCCGATCGAGAGCGCCTTCTCGTGGTTGAGCTCGGGTGCCGAGGCGGCAACGGGCAGGTCCTTCACCGGGATCCCCATGTAGGAGGCCACGGCGCCGAGCAGGTCGCCGATCCGGGAGTTGTCCACGCAGCTGCCCATGTGCAGCACCGGCGGGAGCGGCCCGCCGAGGCCTGCCGCCGAGCCCACGGCCTCGAGCACCCCGAGCAGCCCCTTGCCCGCATAGGCTTGCGCGCCTGCGGGGCACATGACGCCGGCCTTGCCCAGCGCGTGCGCCACGCAGCCGGTGACCACCACGAGCACGTCGTTGGCGAGCAGCTCCTTGCAGATGTCGACGATGAGCGCGTCCTGCGGGAACTTGACGTTGTTGCACCCCACCATGCCCACCACGCCGCGTATGGCGCCCGAGGCGATGCTGTCGACGAGGGGTTTGAGGGGCTGTTCGGCGTCCACGGTCGCAAGCGCCCCCACGATGGCCTCGACCGAGAAGCCGCCCCACACCTCCGCCTTCTGCGGGGGGATGCTCACCCGGGCCCGGTCGCGGTGCCGGTACGCCTCGATGCCCATGCGCACGATGCGCGCCGCGTCCTCGTCGGCCGTCTCGGCCGCGAAGGGCACGTGCTCGGCTCCGGGGATGCGGCCGATCTCGTGGGTGGTGACGATCTTGGTGTGGTAGCAGGACGCCACCTGCGGCAGCGACGGCATGATGCACTGGACGTCGACCACCATGAGGTCGACGGCCCCCGTGATCACCGCGAGCTCCTGCGAGAGGAAGTTGCCGGCCGAGGCCACGCCCTGGCGCATGAGGACCTCGTTGCCCGTGCAGCACAGTCCCGACAGCTTGATGCCCGTCGCCCCGGCGGCCCGGGCCTCGTCCTCCAGCTTTCCGGCCCACTCGACGATCTTCTCCGAGAGGAACGGGACGTGGCCGTGCACCACGACGTTGACCTTGTCCTGCTCGAGAACGCCCAGGTTGGCCTCGGTCTTGACGGGCGAGGGGGTGCCGAACACGATGTCCTGGATGTCGGTTCCCAGCTTGAGGCCGGCGTAGCAGTCGACCAGGCCCATCTTGGCGACGCCGAGCAGCAGGTTCACCGGGTCGGCGTCGACGCCCATGGTGGTCTGGTGCAGGGCGCGGCGGACTTCCTGGTCGGGGCTCTTGGGCAGGATGCCGAGGCTGCGCCAGGTCTCGACGCGCTCCTGGGGGGCCGAGCCCAGCAGGAGCTGCATGGTCTCGCGGCCGGGGCCGAAGTCGGCGAAAGCCGCCCGGGCCACCTTGGAGGCGAGCTCCCCGGTCGGCGTGTCCGCGGGGTCGATGCCGTACTCCGCAGCCACCGCGCGCAGCTTGGCGTCGTCCTTGATCTGATAGGGGACGGAGCCGTTCGCGGCCTTCTCGAGTATCTCGACCGCCTCGAAGGCGTGGTCGACGTGCGTGGCCGCGCCGCTCGCCACGTTGCGCAGCAGGTTGCGGGCCACGATGGTGTCGGCGCTGGCGCCGCAGATGCCGGTGCTCGGTTCGCCGAACGGGTTGACGCGGCACGGTCCCTGCAGGCAGTTGCGGCAGCACACGCCAAGCTCGCCGAAGCCGCACTGGGGCAGCTGGGCCTCGTAGCGGTCCCAGACGACCTGGGTCCCCTCCTCGGCGGCCTTTTTGATCATGGCGACCGACGCCGGGTCGGCGGACTTCGATGCGGCGGCCGCGGTTTCGATGCGATAGTCGGACATGGAAGGCTCCCTATTCCTGGTAGTTGACGACGAAGGCGCGTCTGCGGCGGTCGGAGAACCCCTCGACCTCCTCGAAGCTCAGCGCACCCGTGGGACAGGCGGCCACGCACGAGGGGACGCCCTCCCCGGTGTGCGCGCACAGATCGCATTTGACCGCCTTGTGCGAGGGGGACTCCCCCACCGCGCCGAACGGGCACACCATGGCGCACATCATGCAGCCGATGCACCTCTCCTCGATGCAGAGCACGCCGCCCGTCGCCTCGTCGCGCACAAGGGCCCCCGCCATGCACACCTTCGTGCACGGGGCGTCGCTGCAATGGCGGCACTGCAGCGGGAACCGCGTCGAGGCATGCTGCAGCACGTCGACGGCGACCGGCGGGCGCTCTCCCGCCAGCACTGCCCCGAACAGCGTCCGCGTCTTGCTGTGGGCGACCGCACACGCAAGCTCGCACGTGTGGCAGCCCAGGCATCTGGGCGCGTCTACCAGGATGCGTTTCATGATTTCCTCCTTCTCCTGGAACGCCTGGTACCGATTTGTCAAGGTCCGCTTCCCGTTGGAACCGCGTACCCTCCTCTGTCAAACGATAGGTGCGACCTTCAGGGGAGGTATCGCAGCCGTGCGGCCGAATCGGCGAAAGGTCCCTGCACGACGTGCGCCGGATGCGCGGCGAGAGGGGACGGTGCAGGAAAGGGCCGCGTCCCGTACCGCCGGCCTTCTCCGGAGCAGTCCACAAAATGCCGGCCGCGGTTGTGTTCGAGCTCACATACCTTGTGTGCGCATCGCCCTTGCGCGCCTCGCTCGGCAATTCCGCGGATCGCCCTGGAACCGGGGCTGGGTTTCCGATGATGCCGTCTGCCGTTGAGGTTTGCAGGATGGTCGGACGAGTCATCTATATCCGCACGGCCATAGCGCGCATCGGCTAGGCGCACGCAACATGCCGCTCATGGTTTCCCTGCTGCGCCTGGGCGCGGCCGAGGACGCGGATCTGGGCGCGCGGGCGTCAACCGTGCAAAGAGCCGCTTGTCGGTCGGGCAGTCGCTTGCTATCATAATTATGATAGCAAGCGACTCCGAAAGGGACGGCCATGCAGTCCATCCGACCGGTAAGCGACCTGCGCAACAAGTTTGCCGAGATCTCCGCCGACGTCCACGAGAGCGGCAGGCCCGTGTTCCTGACTAGGAACGGCTACGGCGACATGGTCGTCATGAGCGTGGAGGCGTACGAGTCGCTGCGGTTCGACTCCGACGTCTACGCAAGGCTCGTCGAGGCCGAGCGCGAGGCCGAGGCGACCGGCATCCGGTACTCCTCCAAGGACGTGCTTGCCGCCATGAGGGCCGAGATTGCCCGAACCCAAGGGGGAGGGGCTTCCGGCACCCAGGTGGACGGCGGACGGGCGGCCGCGGTTGTATAGAGTCGACTACCTGCCCATAGCCAAACGGGACCTCGTCGAGATCGCCCGTTACGTCGCCTTCAACCTTGGAATCCCGACCGCTGCCGAACGGCTGTCGGTAGAACTCGTTGACAGCATCGAGAGCCTCTCGGCCATGCCCTACAGACGCAGCGCCTACACCTCGATCCGCCCCCTCGCCCACGAGTACAGGTCGCTGAAGGTCGCAGGCTACCTGGTGCTCTACTGGATCGAGGAGGAGCCGGAGCAGACCGTGGTCGTCGCCCGGGTTGTGTACGGCGGCTCGGACGTCTCCAAGCGCCTGCGGGAGTCGGAGCGCCCGGGTTAGGGCCGCCGTGGAAAGCCCGCCCGTGAAGATGCCATAAAACACGTCATGGCCGATTGGCTACGCGGACAGGGTCGTCCCGCGAATCGCCGGGGGCTTCTCTTGACTTCAAGCCAACTTGAGCCGCTAAGATGCAACCCGTCATCCACCGATTGCCTACGAAGGGAGCCATGCCCATGTGCACCTGCGGTAAGAGCCCGGTCGTCCCCGGTACCGACGGCGACGTCTACGTCCCGATGGACCAGCGCACCGGCAACGAGTCCATCGTCTACTTTACCCGCGACCTGTCGGCGGAGGGCCTGCGCAAGGCGTACGGGCAGGTGAGCGCCGGCATCGGCGGCAAGGTCGCCGTCAAGCTGCACACCGGCGAGAAGAACGGCCCCAACATCATCCCGTGCGACTGGGTGCGCGAGCTCATAGAGCAGGACATCCCCGGGGCCACCATCGTCGAGACCAACACCTACTACAAGGGCGACCGCTACACCACCGAGCAGCACCTCGAGACCCTCAAGGTCAACGGCTGGACGTTCTGCCCGGTGGACATCATGGACGCCGACGGCATCGTGATGCTGCCGGTTGAGGGCGGCAAGTGGTTCCACGAGATGTCGATGGGCGCCACCATCGTCAACTACGACTCGATGCTCGTGCTCACGCACTTCAAAGGCCACTCGGTGGGCGGTTTCGGCGGGTCCAGCAAGAACATCGGCATCGGGTGCGCCGACGGCCGCCTCGGCAAGCGCATCATCCACACCGTGTCCGGGTCGGACAACATGTGGTCCATCACCGGCGAGGAGATTATGGAGCGCATCGACGAGTCGGCCAAGGCCACGGTGGACCATTTCGGCAAGAACATCACGTTCGTGAACGTCATGCGCAACATGTCGGTGTCGTGCGACTGCGAGGGCACGGCCGCCGCGCCCGTGGTGACCCCCAACGTGGGCATCCTCGCCTCGACCGACATCCTGGCCATCGACCAGGCGAGCGTCGACCTGGTGTACGCCATGAAGGAGGAGGACCACCACGACCTGGTGGAGCGCATCGAGACGCGCCATGGCCTGCGCCAGCTCTCGTACATGAAGGAGCTCGGCATGGGCAACGACCGCTACGTGCTCATCGACCTCGACAACGGCGGCAAGCGCATCGACCCGGCCGAGGCCGTGGCGGGCGTCGTGCCTTTCGAGGGGTAGGCGCCGGAAGGCGAAGACCGGCCAGCTGGCAGAACCAAAAACCGGGCCTGCGGGTTGCAGCAAACCTGCGGGCCCGGTTTTGTTTTGTATGCGGGCAGGTTTTGGCGTTGCTCCCGATTACGCCGCCCATGGTTTTTGCACGCGCTTCTCGTTCGTGCCATCGGCCCTGTCTGCCCCACGGCTTGTCTGCATAAACGGCCATGTTGTGCCACCCTTCGGGCGTTGAGATGGCCGCCCCGGAAGAGCCTCCTGCAGCAGCCGAGCGCCCGGCGATGTGGCCGGTGGGCATGGCGCGGGATAGCCCGTGGGTGCGATGCCGGCGGCGCTTTCTTCGCAGGCATACGGGCCTTCGATAAGGTTGCCGCGCACGCCCATGCGCTGCATGCCGGGGTTGACCCGCAGTCCGCCGTGGCGGTCATGCAACGCAGGGGTCGACCAGGCTGCATAGAAAGGCCCGGTCCCGATTTTGTTTACGCCTGCGACCAGTGGTCGGACGGCGCCTCGTAGGGCGACTCCCAGCCGTAGTGTTCGTTGGCGGCCATGTAGTCGTCGCCGCGCAGGAGGAACCGGTGCGACACGTCGGCGTCGGGGCCGCGGTCGGGCGTGGGGTCGTCCCAGGTCACGTCGACGTGGTACCACTGGCCGTCAAGCTGCACCATGTTCCAGCCGTGCTCCATCTCTTCGCTGCTCACGACGATGCAGGGGATCCCGAGCCGGTCCATCAGGATGCGGAAGGCCGAGGCGTACCCCTCGCACACCGCCTGCCCGCTCAGCAGGGCGCCGTAGGCCGTGTGGTCCACCGCCGACTCGGGGTCGCCGTATGCGCAGGTCCGCACCAGGTAGTCGTGGACGGCGAGCACCTGCGCGTAGGGTTCCAGCCCTTCGGTGCCGGCGAGCGCGGCGGCGATGGCCTCCTCGCGCCGGGCGGTGTAGTCGGCGAACTCCTCGGCGGTGAGACGGTAGGTGCATCTCAGCGACGAGACGATGCCGCTGTCGCCGGCATAGGCCGCGCCGTACGAGTCGATGTAGTCGTAGAGCGGATCCTCGGCGACAAGCTCGTCGTAGGCCTGGTAGGCCTCGTCGGTCGTGACGCCGTACATGCCCAGGCCCCCGAGCTCGGTCTGCAGGCCGTCGAACATCTGGCGCCACAGGCCTTTGGCAAAGGAGACGTGCTCGTCGGCGGTGGTGCCCGCCACCAGCGAACCGTAGCTCTGCGGTGCCGCGGGGGCGTCCGGGGTGCCGGTCGCCCACGTGCCGTGGGCCTGCTCCATACGGGCGTCGTCAACCAGGAAGTAGTCGGTCGACGGGACGGCGGGCTGCTCCGCATCGAGCCCGACGGCGTCCCATGCGACGTCGACGTGGTACCACGAGCCGTCGATCTGCACCATGTTCCAGGGCACCCCGCTGTCGCCGTAGACGACGACGGCCTCGATGCCCAGCTCGTCGAGCGCCAGCGCAAACGCGTCGGCGAAGCCGCGGTTGGCGGCCCGGCCCTCCACCACGGCCCCGTATGCCGAGGAGCTTGTGGCCGAGTCGGCGTCGAAGCGGCAGTTGGACGCGAGGTAGTCGTGGACGGCCCGCACGGCCTCGTACGTGTCGCCCGCCCCGTCGGCCGCAGCGACAAGCTGGGCAAACGCCGCGTCCCAGGTCTCCTGGTAGGTGGCGACCTGCTCGTCGGTGAGAAGGTAGCGCAGCTCGATCGCCACGACCGTGCAGTCGTCGGTGTCGTCGGCGTCTTCCCGGTAGGTCCACGTGCAGCCGCTGTAGAGGTCGCACCGCGGGTCGCGGGAGATGGCGTTGTCGAGGGTGTCGCGCAGCTCGCCCACCGTGATGCCGAGGTCCTGCAGGTCGGTGAGCTCGGTGGTGAAGGAGGCGATAGCCTCGCGCAGCAGGGTTTCGGCCGTTGCGGACGCCGGCTCCTCCGAGGTGCGGCCGGCCGCGGGGTCTGCGTCCGCCTCGTCGTCTGCGGCGATGGCCGATGCGAACAAGCTGCCCAGGCGTGCGAAGACGCTATCGCCGTCCGTCGAGGAGGCGAGGGCCCGTGCGGGAAACGCCGCCGCGACGACGAGGCAGCAGGCCAGCGCGAACGCGAGCGCGGTCGCCGGCAGGACGAAGCGGGGGCTGGTGCGGCGTGGTGCGGCGGCGTGCGGCATGGGTCCTCCTCGGACAGTCCACAAACGCCGGGCGTCGTCGCGCTTGGGCTCGCATGTCCCCCGTGCGCAATCGCCCTTGCGCGCCTCGCCCGGCAATCTCGTGGACCGCTCTAGGGGCGCGGCGGCGTGCGGCGGGGACGGGAAGCCGTGTTTTCGCTGCCGGCGCTTTTCTTTTGCCGATTATGCCAGAGGACAGCCGGGCTTTGGTGCGGCGCCTGGCGCTTGAGCGGACGGTCGGCGCGCGGCTGATGGGGCTCGCGCCTCCCTTTGCGCCTGCAAAACCCCGCCGTCCGGGGGGTGGAGGGACGGCGGGGCGTATGCGGGTGGGGCGCCTGGGTGGGAGTGGCGCGAGGCGCCCCGGACTTGTCGGGGGAGAGGCCCTCGCCCGATCGGTTTCGTCGTTGCGTGCGGCTGCGGGCCGGCCGCCTACCTGCCGGCGGCAAACGCGGCGGCGTTCTCGCCGCTCATCTTGCCCCAGGTGATGGCGTTGGAGATGGTAAAGCCCATGAACGCCGAGTTGCAGCTCGTCTCGCCGGCGCAGTACATGCCGGGGATGGTGCTGCCGTCGGCGCGCAGGACCTCGGACGAGGCGTTGCGGGCGATGCCGCCGTAGGTGATGATGGAGCACGGGGTCACGGCCAGGGCCACGTAAGGCGCGGTCAGCGGCACGGTGGGCACGCGGCCGAACGCGGCGTCGAAGCCGACTTCGACGGCGGCGTTGTAGGCCTCGATGGTCGCGGCCAGGCCGTCGGGGTCGACGCCCATGGCGGCGGCCAGGCCTTCGGGGGTCTCTGCCGACACGTACTCCAGCTCCTCGCCGCGGTGAGTGGTGCCCTCGGTCGCGTCGACGGCCGCCTGGTCCGAGATCATCCAGACGTAGCCCAGACCGTCCTTGTGCATCTGGTCGAAGACCGGGCGGTTGAGGTCCTGGCTCATGTAGCCTGCGGCCGCCTCGTTGGTGAAGCGCGCGCCCTCGGCGCCGACCATGATCATGTTGGCGAGGCCGGTGAAGCCGTTGACGTTGGCCGCGGCCGAGGTGGGCGTGTACTCGGTCATGATTTCATAGTCCTTGAGCACGCACATCATCGAGTCGGTGTGGCTTGTGCAGGCGCCTACGTTGGCGGCCATGACGATGCCGTCGCCCGTGGCCATGGGGTGCCCGATGCCCATGGTGCCGGCGACCTCGGGGGTGAAGCGTGCGGCGAGCTCGGGGTTGCAGGAATAGCCGCCGGCGGCGATGACGAGGGCCTTGCAGCCGTAGGTCGTCCCGTCGTCTGAGCCGTCGGACGCGACGACCTTGACGCCGGTGGGGGAGCCGTCGGCCATGACGATCTCGGTGGCCTGGGCGTTGCAGAGGATGTCGACGCCCGAGTCGAGCGCGGCGGCCTCGAGCGCGGCGGTGAGCGCGGCCCCCGCGCCGTCCACGACGTGCATCATCTGCAGCGGGCCGTAGCCCACCAGCACGTCTTCTTGGAAGACGACGCCGCAGCGGTCGTGCAGCCAGTCGATCGAGGGGCCCGACTGCTCGACGGTGATGCCCATAAGCTCGGGGTCGAGGCGGTAGCTTGCGTTGCTGGCGAGGTTGTCGTACATCTCCTCATAGGTCAGCTCGATGCCCTGCTCCCTCTGCAAGTAGCTGTCGTAGCCGCCGACAAGGCCTTGCGAGGTGGACGTGGTGCCGCCTGCGACGGAGTTCTTTTCGACGACGAGCACGGTGGCCCCCGCGTCGACCGCCGCGATGGCCGCGGACAGGCCTGCGCCGCCCGCACCGACGACGATCACGTCGTAGCTGCCGGCGGGGCCGTCGGCCTCGTCGGCCAGCGCGGTGCCGGCCAGGCCCGACGCGGCGACGGCGGCGATGCCGAGGCTGCCGCCCTTGACGAACGACCTGCGTGTGAACTGTGCCATGAAAACCTCCTTGCTATGTGCGCCTTCCCCTTGACGGCGCGCTGGAAACCGGGGACAACCCCGCTTTCCAGTATGGCTGCCGGGCGGTCGGGGCGCCACCCGTGTTTTGAGGGGGTCCGGCGGCAAGGGGGTTGACAGTGGGTGGGAAGGCGGAGGCGGCTGGTCGCCGAACATCTCCGCCCCACATCTGGTTTAGGCGTCTACCGGCCAGAATCGCCGTACGTTTCCATGGCGGCCGCCGTTTCCAGCTCGCCGGTCTTTTCGACCGGCGCCTCCTCCACCAGGCGAGTCCTCTCGCCCACATCGACGTTTTGGGCCGCAAGCCCGTCGACCGTGACCTGCTGGCCGCCCAGCTCGACGTCGCCGCCGACCTTGGTGTTGGCGATGTACGCCTGGCCGCGCGCCTCGCCGGCGTTGACGCTCAGCGTCTCGGCGTCCACCTCGTACATGTTTACGTAACGTGCGACGAGGTCGACCGCGTTGGCCTGCACGTGCACGAGGTTGACGACGTCTGCGCCCAGCTCGACGTCGCCGTCGATGGTCAGCCCGGTGTTCGGGAGCTGCTCGCCCTCCCAGCCGAGGGCGTCGCCTGTGGACGCGCCGCCGGCGACGATGCGGACGGAACCGTCCGCGCACACGACGTCGCCTTCCCAGCCCTCGGGGACAAGCACCACAACCTGGTCGCTTTCGCCGTAGACGTACTCGGTGCCCAGCACGGTGAGCAGGTTTTGGACGGTGACGGCCGGCGAACGTTCGGCGGCGAGGCGCACAGTCCGGCCGTCCTGCACGGCCTCGACGAGGCCGAAGCCCCGGTCGCCCCAGAACATGAGGCCGTAGGCCCCTTCGCACCAGCCGCGCACATAGACGTTGTCGTCGGGGGACGTGCCCATCGAGATGCTTGCGAGGCGCCCCTCGGCCTCTGCGGGCGGGGTCAGGTCGATGGTGTCGACCTCGTCCCCGTCGACCGCGAGCAGGGGGATGACGTCGCTGACGCCGGCTTGGGCGAGCAGCTGCTCGGGTCCCCCGGCCGCGGCCACGGCGCCGAGCCCCACGCACGGGGCCCCTATCGCCAGCACGGCGGCCACGACGGCGAACTCGCCCCACAGCGGCATGCGCCGCCTGCGCCCGCCCCTGCGCCCGGAGTCGTTCTTGCCCATGGGAGGCATCGGCATCGAGGGATAGCCCGCCGCGGCCGTTGCGCCCGACGCGGGGCCGGTCTTGGGGCGCGGTTGCCCCCGCTTGGCGGCCGACCTCCTTTTGAGGCCGCGCACCGGCCACACGACGAGCATCACGAGCAGCTTGCCGAAGAAGTACGTCCCGATGGCAAGGAGCACCGCCGTCCCGATCGACCCCACCGCAAGCGCGCCGATTGCCGCCGCGACGGTTCCGGTCGCCGCCGGCGCGATGAAGCACGAGGCGACGACGAGGCCGCCGAACAGGGCGAACACGATGCTCGACGCGGCGAGGGCGGCGTTGGCGACCCACAGGCAGAGGTAGGCCGCGACGACGCAGACGGCCGCTCCCAAAACGACCGGGAGCAGCATAATGCCGACCAGAACCCCGATGAACCCGAGAATCGTCCGTCCCAGGCCGCGCAACACGGGGTGCTTGCGCCGCAGGGTGCCGCCCGAAGCGCCCGCCTCGCCCGGGCCCCTTGTGCCCCCGCCCTCCTCTGCCCGCGAGGCGAGGATGTTGGCCGCGATGTCTTCGGGGTTTTCGAGCGAGGCGACGGCCTCCTCCTCGTCCATGCCGTCGTCGACGCGGTCGTCGATCTGCTCGCGGTAGAACTCGACCATGCCCGCACGCTCGCCGTCCTCCAGTTCGGCGAGGCAGCGGTCGAGGCGGTCGAGGAACTCACGCCTGGTCATGGTTGCGCGCCCCCTCGATGTAATCGTGGATGCGGGTCATCTCGTCCCAGCTCGCGCTGAAATCGTCGAGACGCCGCCTGCCTTCGTCGGTGATGCGGTAGTACTTGCGCAGCCGCCCGTTGTGCTCTATGGAGTAGGTCTTGAGCGCGCCGGCGGTTTCGAGCCGCTTGAGGATGGGGTAGAGCGTCGACTCGGAGATGTCGACGCAGCCCGACACGTCTTTGACGATCTGATAGCCGTACGAGTCGCGCTTGCAGATGGCTGCCAGCACGCAGGCGTCGAGCATGCCTTTCTTGAGCTGCGCGTCCACGGCCCCTCCCTTCGCGGGCGGTACGGGCGGGGCTGCGGCCTCCCGGTGCCCGGCGCGGCGCCGTGGCGTCCGAGCCGAGAGGAGCTAGTCCCGCAATGCATAACACTATGCGACACATAGTATGCAATGCGAGGTATCTATGCACAAGGGTTTTTTCAGAAAAAGTTCGGCCTCCGCCTGCCCGATTGTCGAAGCGTGCTGCCGGGCCGCGCGCCGGGCGCGCCGTACAATGGCGGGACGCGCCGGCATGTGTGGGGGAGGCTTTGGGAGTTGTTTTTGACAAACGTCTCGGGGGCAGTATGTGGAGCGTAAGGGGCGCGTGGCCGTTGTGGCGGAGGCCTCTTCGACCCTATCGGATGCTGCACCGCCGTCCCTCGCCGCCTGAACGGCATGCGCGGGAGCGGTCTATCATGAATCGAACGCGATGGACCCCCGCAGCCCCGCCCCGCCCTGCCGTCTGGCGGGGCGGCTTCCTGTAGGGCGGGGCCGCGGGGGCGGTCGGTTGTCGGGCGGGGCTGCCTACGCGCAGCAGTCGTTGACCCA
>CAZUFB010000033.1:0-6018 GCA_964619775.1 uncultured Coriobacteriaceae bacterium | reverse complement strand
GCGGGGGCGGTCGGTTGTCGGGCGGGGCTGCCTACGCGCAGCAGTCGTTGACCCAGGAGACGAAGTTGGTCGTGCTGTCGCCGGTCAGCTCGGCGGTCGTGTGGCCGAGGCCCCAGACGGTCTGGAAGCTCACGCTGTCGACCGCGTCGCTCGCCTCGAGCGCCAGCGCCAGGTTGAGCTCGGTCGTGAGCGACGTGTCGCCCTGCTCGATGCCCGAGTGGATGCGCCAGTGGCTTGCCGGCGTCGACGTGCCGCAACCCTCGAAGGCCGAGCACAGGTAGTAGAGCGGGTTGTAGGCGTCCTGCCGGTAGTCGGAGTCGTTGCCCAGGTCGTCGAGGATCTGCCGGTCGTCGGCGTAGTCTTGCGGGTATGCGCTGTCCCAGTCCGAGAACTGCGCGTAGGTGTCCTGGTTGTCCTCCAGCAGCTGCGCCATGTAGGCGTCGAAGTGCAGATAGTCGGACTGCGCACATCCAAACAGCTGGTTTTCGCCTTGCGAGCGGTCGAGGTCGTCGAACGCGCCGACGTTCTTGGTGGGCGGCTTGCATGCGCGCACGAACCCGCCGAGACTGGTGACGGTCGCGGTGTTGGTCTCCTCGTCGTAGGCCACCCACTCCTCGTCGGAGTTGAGGCTGGCGATGTAGTCCTGCACGGTCTCGTAGGTCTCTCCCGAAGAGCCTCCATCGGCGTCCGGGCCGCCTTCGCCCATCTCGCCGCCCAGCTCCTCCAGGTCGCCGAGCTCGCCGAGGTCGTCCGGCGCCTCACCGTCAAGCGCATCGACGTCGGGTGCCTCGACGTCGTCTCCTAACCCGTCCGGCACATCGGCGTCCAGCTCGATGTCGGCGTCGCCGTCGGGGCCGCCGCCAAGCTCGCCCAGCTCCTCCAGGTCGCCGAGCTCGCCGTCGGGGCCGCCGGCGTCTCCGCCGCCGGCAAAGCCGCCGTCGGCCATGACCGTGGAGTCTGCGGTGTAGGGGAACTCGGTGACCTCGAGGAAGGAGTTGAGCGAGTCCTCGACCACCGAGACCAGGTAGTCATAGTAGCTGCCGGCCAGGTAGACGCCTTCGTCGGACGCCTCGAGCGTCAGGGTGGAGCCCGAAGGGTCCACAAAGCCCATGCCGTTCACGTAGTCGGCGAAGACGGCAGCCATGTCAAGCCCCAGCTCGCGGGTGAAGGTGCCCTCGGCGCGGACCCCCGTGCTCGAGAACTGGCCCATCATCCACTCGTAGGCGCAGTCGCCGATGTCGAGGCTCGTGATGGGGCACCAGCACATCGATCCGAACAGCGCGTCGCTCACCTCGTTGCCGTCGGCGTCCTCAAACACCGCACCGATGCTTTCAAGGTAGGGGTCGTAGAGGTCGCTGTCGCCGGTGGCGCCCAGCAGGGCGCTTTGGGCACCGCCGCCGCTCATGCCGAACGAAAAGATGCGCTCGGCGCTGCCGGGGATGTTCGAGCCGTTGGCGCGCACAAAGCGCACGGCGGCCTTGAGGTCGGTGACGCCCCACGGGGCGCCGCCCGCAAACGAGGTGCCGTCGGGGTTGGTGCCGTTCTCGCGGCCGCGGCATCCGGCGTAGACGTACACGAAGCCGGCCTCGAGGTAGGACGACAGCCCGTTGTAGCTGTACGAGGTGGGAGCCGGCTGGGAGGAGTAGCCGGCGGTGTTGATGGGCATCACGATGGGCGCGGTCGACGCCGTGTAGCCCGCGACCGACCCCGTTTCGCTGGGGGTGCAGGTGAACGTGCCGTCGCCGTTGTCGGTGGCGTCGAAGTACGCGCCGGGCACGTAGATGCCGAGCGACTCGTATTCGGTTGCCGCCGGGGCGGAGCAGTACACCACGCCGATCTGCCAATAGACGTCGTTGTCGGAATCGTAGCTCCAGGCGGCGGGGTCGAGCGTGGGGGTGGTGCCGGCGGACGCGGCGTCGGACTCGGTCTCGTCGGCGACGGCGCTTGCCGCTCCCGACCCGGCCAGTGCGGCTGCGGCGGCGGTGACTCCGGCGAGCTGGATAAACGACCTGCGCGTAAGACGGGGCGTTGATGGTTGGCTGACGTTCATTATGTGAGCTCCTTCCCCAAAAGGGCCCGACGGTCGGCGGGCGGTTGTCGGCGCGATGGTATTGTTTCAGACTGAAGCCGGATTGAACGCGGGTCGCTGGCAGGGGCCGAGGGCCGCCTGCTCCATGGAATCGTCTGAAAGAACGGGGATTTGCTGAAAAAGAGGACGAGGAGATGGGCGCAGGGTAGACGAAGGTGCGCCATGCCCACAGCGCCGCGGCAGTGCTTGCGAAATCGCTTCAAGCGGACCGCCTAAGGCGGAACCGAGCGTGGCAATGGCCCGCCGAGAATGTTTTGGCAATTTCCACTGATACGCATACAAGGTCTTTCGCCTGTCAATCCTCATTATTGGTGGGGCCTTCTCCTCCCCGTGGTCCAGTCACATCAACAGTTTCCACGATAGCTTCACACAACTTCTCCCTGCTAGGCTCGGAGGTGCGGCCGCATCCGACGAACTGACGGTATGTAAATCTTAAAAGAAACGAGGTCAATGCATGGATACCGCCAATGTCTCCCGTAGGGCGTTTCTTCGTGCTGCTGCCATGGGAACCGCCGCCCTTGCGTCGGCGGGTGCCGTCGGAACCGCATATGCCGACGAGGCTCCTGAAGAAGAGGGCGAGGAGGGGGCTGCCGAGGAGGCCGAAACCCAAACCCAGCCCATGATGCAGTTCTCCAATTCGGGATACGACCCGGCCGATTACCCCGATCCCTCGTCGTGGCGCACCGCCCCCGATCCGATTGATGACGGCGACATCGCCGAGGAATACACCGCCGACGTCGTCATCGTGGGCCATGGCCACTTCGGCATCAACTGCGCGCGCTACCTCTGCGACAACTCCGACAAGTCGGTCATCCTTATCGAGGCCCAGGACGAGGATAGCTACGCTCCGCTCGGTAACGAATGGACGCAGCTCAACTCCGAGTTCGGTTTCACGCATGCCGGTTTTGACGAAATCGACCCTGTCGAGTTCCAGCAGAACTGGATGCTGGCGGCCGGCAACAGGTGCAACCCGGTGCTGGCGATGAACTTTGCCCAATACAGCGGTGCGGCGACCGACGCGTACCTGTCCGATCTTACCGACGACGACATCGCGACCATCACCTACAACTACAACGACTACAAAGACGTGATGCTGCACGAGGTTGGCGCCCTCAAATTCTATTTCTCGTGCATCAGCCCGTATGGATCGTGCAACGAGAAACAAATTCACGCATACAACCGCGAGCGCTGCATCGCCTCCGGCGCCCAGTTCTTCTTCAGCATGAAGGGCCAGCAGCTCGTCACCGACGACTCGGGAGCCGTGACCGGCGTCATCGCCCAGAACCAGACCGACGAAACCTACGTTCGCTTCAACGCCAACTGCGCGGTCGTGCTTGCCACCGGCGGTTTCGGCGGAAACGGCAACATGTGCCTCGACTTGCTCACCGACCTCAAGGATTCGCTGGCCGACGGCGAACTGCTGTCGGCTATGATGGACTACGACGGCTCGGGCATCCAGATGGGTTATTGGGCAGGAGGAAAGATCCAGCCCGGCCCCATCGCCACGATGAACGGCAGGCACGCCAGCCCCGGCAATCCTCAGCAGGTTTGGCTCGACAAGGACGGCAAGCGCTACACAAACGAGTTCTACGGCATCATCGAGCATCGCGGCCACCCCACGATGTTCAAGCCCCGGGACACCTTCTATGTGGTCTACGACTCGACGTATCCCGACAACCTGGTGCACGTGCCGCCCCAGCATGGTGCGACGTCGCCCAGCGAAAGCAATATAGAGTCGGCTCGCACGGCCATCGAGACGGCATATGCCGCAGGAGCCGAGGGCAACGGCAGCACGTACGCGGCCGACACCCTCGAAGAGGTGTTCACCTACGCGGGCATGAGCGAGGAGGTCATGGCCAACGCCCTGCAGCAGATCGAAGACTACAACGCCTACTGTGAGGCTGGGGCGGACCAGCAGTTCGGTCGCGACGCGGCCGTGCTGTTCCCCGTCAGCACCCCGCCCTATGTGTGCCAGGTCACATCGGTCTCCGTCGGTTCGTACATGTGCACCAACGGCGGCCTGCTCACCGACGGCAACGGGCAGGTGCTCAACGACGCCTACGAGCCCATCCCCGGCTTGTTTGCGGGCGGCAACTGCGGCGGCAACCGCTTCGGCGACGAGTACTTTACGCCGGGCCCCGGTGTGAGCATCGGCATCTGCATCACGCTTGGCTACTGCACGGGTAAATACATAGCCGAGAACCTGTAGGTGGTATTTGGACAGGTCGCCGTAGAATACGGCCGATCCTGTGCCCGGGCGCGGGGCGAGGGGCAAGAAAGCAGGGTGCCCCTCGCCCCGCCGTCCTTTGCCGTGCGGGATTATGGGCGCGTCCCGTGGGGCGCGGGAAAGGAGCGTGCGCGATGGAGGAAGCGGCAGTGGCGGATGTATCTGCGACCCCCCTGCTCATAGACGTGTCTTTTCCGCTGGCTCCCTATGCCGACGAATACCTTCCCGTCGCCCCGCTCAAGGGCGGGCGGGGGCCTTATGCCGCCTATGTGCGTGCGCTATGCGACGAAGCCGAGGTGGCGGCCCCTGATTTTGGCGACTATCGGGTCGAAGCGGTGCAGATAAGCGGTGGCGACCCAGGTATGATGAGCGGCAATCAGATCCGCTCTATCACGCGCGTGCTGCACCGCTCGTTTGCCGTTCCACACCATACCGAGCTCACCGTTGAACTTACGCCGGGGCGCATCTCGGTCGACTTTCTTTCGAGTGTGGACAGCGTGTTTCGATTGAGGCCCAGCGTGCGCCTGGTAAGCGCGGTGCCTGAGGAACTGATTGCCCTCGGGGCGCGCTTCAAGCTAGGAACGGTTCAAGACTTAATGGAACTGTTCGGCTGCCGCAACATCAACGACTTCAGTTTTGAGGTGAGTTACGGACTGTTCCGTCAGACCGAGCGTTCGCTGCGCTATACACTTGAGCAGGCTGTGCGACTCGGTGCAGGTCACATATCTCTTGCCGCGTTCCAGGTGCGTGCGGGTTCTGAGAGCGCGCATCTGATCGAATCCGGCGCATTGACCCTTCCTTCTGCGGAGCAGGCCGCGCAGATGCTGGAGGCGGGAGAGGAGTTCCTCTCGTCGCACGGTTTTGAGAACTACGCCTCTGGTCAGTATGCCCTGCCGGGACATCGGAGCGCCTGCTATGAGGCGCGTGCATCGGGTTGCCCGTGCTTGGGAGTGGGTCTTAACGCGCGATCGCGGTTCGAGGACATGGAAGTGGTCAACACGGGCGACTTTGCGGTGTATGTCGCCCATCCCAAGGATCCCGCCTATACTTGTGCAAGCAGCCGTATCGTCAAATGACGCCCGCGTCGCCCTCCGGCCGTCGGATTGAGCTGCCTCGGTTGCACTTCTTGCCCGCACCTCCTGTTGCATCTGCGATGCTTCCGGTGCGGGCGGCTCTGTGCAGTTTACTATGTGAGAGATGGGGGTCCTTCGGACGGACACCGGCCGGGCATTGCGAATCGGCAGACAGCGCCTCCGCAGCGAGGAGGCCCCAGAAACGCGGAAACGCCCTCCGTCGGATGGTGGTGCCCTACCCTCCCACGGAGCTGCCTCCGCAGTACTCTCGGCGCGAGCGGGCTTAACTTCCGGGTTCGGAACGGGACCGGGTGTACCCCCGCTGCCACTGCCACCAGCCGACGCAGGGCGTTCTCCTGCGCGGTGCGAGAAGGCACTATACCAGCCGCCGGGCGCGGGCGCAAGGGAGGGGGCTGCCTCCACAGAAAGACGACAACGACAAATCGGCCCGCGGAGCCGTCGTCTGTACGTTGCCGGTGGCCTTTCTGAGTTTTGCAGTGCCGCCCCGTGGGGAGGCGCCGACCGGGACGTCCCTGACCCGGCAGCATGCCGTGCCCGGGAGCCGGGGTCTCTCGGAGGTCGAGGACGCCCGGGAGCCGGGGCGTGCTATCGGGTCGGCTCCCGGGCGT
>CAZUFB010000032.1:1759-22749 GCA_964619775.1 uncultured Coriobacteriaceae bacterium | reverse complement strand
CGCCTGCCGGTCCTGGATAGTGCCTGCGCGGTATGGCGCTCGTTATGGCGCTCGTGCGGGGCTTGGCGGGCCTTCGGCTGTCGTTGTCGGTGTAAGTGAGAGGATTGAACAGAGCAATGCCAAGAACCAAGCTTCAAGAGGTCGTATTCACCGTCGTCATGGCCGCCCTTATGGTCTATGGGATGATTGTGTTCAACGTCGCCCTTGCAAATGGCGGGGTAACGGGCGAGACGTTCTTCCTGGCCCTGCACGAGTTCCCCATCATGTTCGTCGTGGCGTTTGTCCTGGAGATGTTCGTCGTCGGCAAGATCGCCCCGCGCCTGGCGTTCACCTTTGTGAGGCCTACGGATCGTCCCCAGGTCATCACCTACGGCATCTCGTTCTGCATCGTGTGCATGATGTGCCCGGTCATGAGCCTGATCGCCACCTTCCTGTTCCAGGGGGTCGCGTGGGACACCTGGTTCCCCGTGTGGATCCAGACCACCGCGCTCAACCTCCCGGTCGCCATGCTCTGGCAGTTCTGCTACGTGGGGCCCTTTGCGCGCCTGGTGTTCCGCACGGTCTTTCGCAAGCAGCTCGCCGCAGCCTCCGCTCCCGATGGCGGCAAGGACGTCGCTCAGGCCGCGCCGCATGCTGCCGGCGAAGCGCCTGCGGTATAAGACGGTTTAAGGGAAACGCCCCTTATAGGCGCAAATTCCCAGGGATGCCGCGCAACTTATGCGGCCCGTCTTCGGTTCTGTCTCGCGACACTCCCGGCCTTAGCCGTGCGCGTCCCGGTCGGGCTCGGGCGTGCCTGCGTCTTGTCGGGCGGAGGTGCGTCCGTCTCCAGCGTCCCCCCGGTCGGTTGCCGCAAGCGACTCGAAGCGCTCGGGAGGCAGTCCTTCATTGGGGTTGCCGTTGAGGGACAGACCGTCCTGGGCAGGAGCCCCCTGCTTGACGGCGGCGTTGGAGACGGTCGCGGCGAAGCGCTCCTCGCCCGGCAGCACCAGGTTGGCCACAAACGCCACGATGAAGGCGGTCGCCACGCAGTTGCTGGCAAAGATGGACTGCACGAGCGACGGGAACACCGTGAAGATGTCAGACGCCTGGGTGAAGCCAATGCCCACGGCCAGCGAGAGCGCGGCGATGGTGATGTTGCGCTGCGTGAAACCGGCCGAGGCGACGAGTTTGAAGCCCGAGACCACGATGTTGCCGAACATCATGATGGTGCAGCCGCCGAGCACCGCCTCGGGCAGCGAGCCGAACAGGGCCGAGACCGCCGGCACGAACGCCGCCAGGATGAGGATGGCCGCGCCCGAAGCGATGACCTTGCGGTTTACGACGCCGGTCATGCCCACCAGCCCCACGTTCTGGGCAAACGACGTGATGGGCAGACAGCCGAACAGGCCCGACACGGTGGAGACCACGCCGTCGCCCGTGATGGACCCGGCAACCTCGCGGTCGGTGGGCTCGCGGTTGAGCCCCACCATCGCCAGCGCGGTGGTGTCGCCCACGACCTCGGTTGCGGAGACCGCGTACAGCAGCGCCACCGACACGATGGCGCCCACCTCGAACTCGGGGGAGAACGGCATGAAGTGCGGCAGCGACACGATGTCCAGGCCCTCGAAGCTCGAGAAGTCGACCGCTCCCATGAACAGCGCCGCGATGTAGCCGACCACCAGGCCGAACAGCACCGAGAGCTGCTTGAGCGTGCCTTTGGCCAGCGCCTGGAACGCAAGGCACCCGGTCAGCGAGATGCATCCCAGCAGCAGGTTCTGCATGCTGCCGAAGTCCGCCGCGCCCGAGCCGCCGCCAAACGACGTGGCGCCGGTGGAGAGCAGAGAGAAGCCGATGGAGGTCACCACGACGGCGGCCACGATGGGCGGCACGAACCGGCGCCAGTAGCGCGCGGTGAGGCCGAGCACTCCTTCGAGGATGCCGCCGACGATGACCGCGCCCACGGCCACGTTGTAGCTCTGCGTGGCCGCGATGGAGCAGATGACGGTGACGTAGGTGAAGCTGATGCCGGTGACGATGGGCAGCCGCGCGCCCACGCGCCATATGGGATAGAGCTGGATGATGGTGCCCAGGCCGGCGATGAGCAGGGCGTTCTGGATGAGCGCCGCCGTCTGCTCGGACGACATGCCCGCCGCGGCCGCCACCAGGATGATGGGCGTGAGGTTGGCGACGAACATCGCAAGCACGTGCTGGATGCCGTAGGGCAGGGCGTGGCGCAGCGAAATCTTGCCGTCGAGGCTTGTGAGCGAGGCGGCGACGTCGGTGGGCCGGTCGGCGGCGGAGGAACCCGCACCGCCAGAAGGGCGCTTAAAGGTGAAGGGCATCATGCGAACACGATCTTTCCGGTCTCATCGTCCATGGAGGAGATAACGGCGAGGGATTCGACCTGGTAGCCTTTTGCACGGATGCGCGCGCCGCCTTCCTGGAACCCCTTTTCGACGGCGATGCCGATGCCCTCGACCACGGTGCCTGCCTGCTCGCAGAGCTCGATGAGGCCTTCGAGGGCGCAACCGTTGGCGAGGAAGTCGTCGATGAGCAGCACATGCTCTCCCGGTACGAGGAACTGCTTGGATACGATGACGTCGAAGTCGCACTGCTTGGTGAACGAGTGGATGCGGGTGTGGTACTGTTCGCCGTCGAGGTTGATGGACTGGGCCTTCTTGGCGAACACCACCGGCACGTCGCCGAAGTGGCGCGCCGCGCAGCACGCGATGCCGATGCCCGACGCCTCGATGGTCAGGATCTTGTCGACTCGCCTGTCGGCGAACAGGCGCGCCCACTCGGCCCCCATGCGGTCGAACAGCCCTACGTCGCACTGGTGGTTGAGAAACGACCCCACCTTGAGGACCCCGCCCTCTTTCACGACGCCGTCGCGTACGATTCGTTCCTGCAGCTCCCTCATGATGCGCGCCTTTCTGCCGAGACGGCCGTTCGGGGGCGTCCCGGTCGGGGCGCTCGCTGATGTTGCGCCATTGTACACGCTGGCGGCGATGTGCCGCCGTGAAACTGCGGTACGGGCGGCCGTCTCCTGCCTGGGCGCTATTTGACCGCCTCGAGCATGAACAGCTCGCTTTTTCTCCGGGCGCTTGCGCTGCTGTAGGGTGCCCCGGCCGCGACGCCGCCGG
Source organism: uncultured Coriobacteriaceae bacterium (assembly GCA_964619775.1). Taxonomy (GTDB): domain Bacteria; phylum Actinomycetota; class Coriobacteriia; order Coriobacteriales; family UMGS124; genus CAZUFB01. The sequence continues at coordinate 19,627 of CAZUFB010000032.1, read as the reverse complement.
CAAGCAGGGCGTCGAAGTTGCGGTGGCACCCCACGTAGGAGGCGCCGAGGCCCCACAGGGTGGAGATGTCCCACAGCGGGCGGTCGACGTGGCTGATGGGTAGGTCGCGCACGATGTCGTTGCGGTTGCGCAGCTGCTCGAGGGTCTGGGTGGGGTGGGTGGGGGTCTCGCCGCGCTCTTCGGCTTCGCGGAACGTGCGGCCGTAGTTGGCGTCGATGTTTACAAACATGCCTCCGGGTACGAGTACGCGCAAGGCATGGGCGTAGACGCGGGTTACGTCTTGCAGCACCCAGGTGACGTTGCGGGTCACCACCAAATCGAACGAGCCGTCTTCGAAGGGCAGCTCGTGGACGTCGGCCTGCACGAACGTCGCGTTGGCGCCCACCCCGTGCGCGGCGGTGTTGGCGCGCGCCTGCTCGAGCATGTCGGCCGAGAAGTCCACGCCGGTCACCGCGCAGCCCTTGCCTGCCAACACGATGGACAAAAGCCCCGATCCGCAGCCCAGGTCGAGCACCCGGGCCCCCGGGACGGCTTTGGGCAGCCCTTCCAGCACGGCGGCGAGGCTTGCGCCGCGCTCCGAGGCAAGCTCGTCCTCGTGGAGCCGCGAGTACTCAGGCGCGCGGCCCGACCAGTAGGCGAGCGAGCGATCGTGGACGTCGGATGTCGCAGAACCCGCGCCTTTCGCTTCCAGGGTGCGCCTTCTGTCTTGCTCAGCCGTCTTTTCGGCCATGGTCGGGAGCTCCTTTCGCGGGGTCTTCGCCGCCTGGGGTGTCGGACTCGTCGAACGGGTTGGTCAGCGACCCGGGGATGCACGCCGTGCGCCGTCCTGCTTTTACAAGGTTGACCTCGATGCCGTAGATGTCGCTGAGCATGCTTTCCGTCACCACCTCGCGGGCCGGCCCGCATGCCGCGACGACGCCGCGGCTCAGCACGGCGCACGTGCAGTCGAGCAGCAATGCCTGGTCGGGGGAGTGGGTTGTCATGAGCACGCCGATGCCGCGGCGGTGCAGGCGTTCCGCGAGCTGCACGAAGCGGAACTGGTTGCCAAAGTCCAGGTGTGCGGTGGGCTCGTCGAGCAGCAGCGCCTGGGGGTCCTGCGCCAAGGCCGAGGCGATCATCACGAGTTGGCGCTCGCCGCCCGACACCTCGGTGTAGGGTCGGTCTGCCAGGTGTTCGATGCCGAGGTAGGACAGCTGCTCGCGGGCAAAGGCCACGTCGTCGGCGCTCGGCATTGCGAGATAGCCCATGTGCGCCGTGCGCCCCATCGTCACCACGTCCGCCACCGAGTATGAAAACGTGGGGTTGTGGGTTTGGGGGATGTAGGCAAAGCGGCGTGCGAGCTCGGCGTGGGAGTAGTCGGACACGGGCCGCCCGTCGATGTGGACGGTGCCCTCCGCCGGTCGTTCGATGCCGACGGCGCACTGCAGCAGCGTCGACTTTCCCACGCCGTTGTGCCCCAGGATGCACATAACCTGGGGCGCCTCGTAGGACAGGGTCACGCCGTCGAGGACCATGTGCCCGGTGCCGTAGCCAAAGCGCAGGCCGCGCACTTCGAGCCGCATCACCAGTTCACCTTCTTGCGGTAGATGAAGTACAGGAACACCGGCACGCCGATGATGCCCGTCACCACGCCGATGGGTATTTCGGAGGTGCTCACGGTGCGGCATACGTCGTCGATGACGAGCAGGTAGCAGGCTCCCAGCGAGAACGATGCCGGCAGCAGGCGACGGAAGTCCGGTCCGGTTATCATGCGGGCCAGGTGGGGCACCACGATGCCGACCCAGCCGATGATGCCCGAGACGCTCACCGCCAGCGCCGCGACCACGCTTGCGCATACGATGACGATGCGCCGGTCGCGCTTGACGTTGACGCCGAACGAGCGCGCCTCGACCTCGCCGAGGCTCATGACGTTGAGCCGCCAGCGGAACAGGTACAGCAGCACGACGGCGACGATGTAAAGCGGCAGGATCATGAACAGCTCGCGGTAGTTTGCCCCCGAGAACGTGCCCATGAGCCAGTAGACGATCTGCGGGAGCTTTTCGGTGGGGTCGGCCACGAACTTCACGAGCGAGACAAGCGAGGCGAACAGCGAGCTGACAAGCATGCCGGCGAGCACGAGCGTGGTCTCCGAACGTTTGCTGCGGGCGGCGAACAGGAAGGTGAGCGCTACGGTGAGCAGGCCGAACGCGATGGCCGAGAGCTGCGTGACGACCAGGGAGAAGCCGGCCACGATGCCCAGCGCCGCACCGAAGCCCGCTCCGTTGGAGACGCCCAAGGTGTAGGGCGAGGCAAGCGGGTTGCGGAAGACGCCTTGAAAGATGGCGCCGGCCATCCCCAGCCCGGCGCCCACGAGGGCCGCCGACAGCACGCGCGGCATGCGGACCTGCCAGACGAGGTTGGCGGCCAGCGCGTTGTCGGTGAACTCCTGGCCGGTCAGCTTGCACCACACGATGCGGCACACGTCGAGCGGCGCGATGTCGTAGGCGCCCAGTGCGAGCGACACGACGATGCAGGCAAAGGGGAGGACCGCCAGCAGCACGGTCGCCACGAGTGGCGTCCGGCTGCCGGCGGCTTTGGTTGCGGGGGCCATGCGTTCTGCGGCTTAGACGGTGCCGGTGAACTCGATGCCGTAGAAGCGCTCGTAGAACTCCCGGGCACGTTCGAGCACGGTGTCGGCGTCGACCTTGTCCGGGTAGAACTGGTGGGCGAGCCACAGCTCGCCCAACGCGATGGAGTCGGTGTCGGGGTTGCCCCACGGCTTGGTCCAGTAGGGGGCGAGCAGGACGTTGCCGTTTTTGACCGCGCGGAATTCGGACCATGCCGGGTCGCTCAATATCTCGTCGTAGACCTCCTGGTAGCGGTCCTGGACGATAATGACGTCGGGATCCCAGTTGGCGAGCTGCTCGAAGGTGTACTCGGTGTAGCCTTGGATGTCCTCCGCCGCGACGTTGACGGCGCCGGCGCGCAGCAGCTGGCATCCGACGTACTTGTCGTTGCCGTAGGTCTGGCTGCCCTCGTTGGCGATGAAGACGCGCACGCGGTCCTCGTCGGCGATTTCGCCCACGGCCTCGTCCACGATGGCGCGGCTCTCGAGGCAGAAGTCCCAAATCTCGTCGGCGCGGTCCCCGACGCCCGTGAGCTTGCCGAGGGTCTTGATGGCCCACTCGCAACCTTCGGTGTAGGCGGCGTCGGCGTCGGCAAGGCGCGGGTTCTGGGCCTCCTCCTGGCGGCCTTCGCCGCGCAGCGACACTACGACCACCGGGATGCCCAGGTCGCGGACCTGCTGCATCGCATCGACGTTGGCCTGCGAGGCGGCGATGACCACGTCGGGCTCGAGCGAGACGAGCTCTTCGACGTTCCACTCCGACAGCTCGCCCGGCGTGGGGATGTCTTCGATGCCCGGGAAGACGTCGAGCATGTAGTCGCCCAGGTTGTTGCGCCACTTCGACTCGGTGCCCACGACCTTGTCCTGTTGGCCGAGCTGGCACAGCATGTCGAGCGAGTGGTGCTGCATGACGCACATGCGCTCGACGGGGATGGTCACGGTGCATTCGTAGTCGGCCTGGTCGGTGAAGGACCACTCCTCGGGTTCGACGTCGGTTGCCGTTTCGGTTTGCCCGTCGCCTTCGGAGGCCTCTTCGGCGCCGAGCGTGCCGGTAAGGCCGAGCCCGATAAGCGCCAAGCCTGCGGTGACGGCTGCGCCGCGTACGAACGCGCGCCTGCTGACGGATACGACCGAGGTGCTGCCTGCGTTGCTCATAGGAACCCTCCCAAGGTTGGCAATGAGCGCGGATAGGGGCCTTCGACGGTTTTCCTCTGCGGGCCGCCGGTCTGAAGGCATCTTATTCAGTATACGATGAAACCCCGTTGAAACATGTCAGAATAAAGGTAAACGGCATGCTGATGCCGAATCCAGAACAGAAAGACAGGATGCGGTATGCAAAAAAGATCGGTGCCCGCACCTTGCCCGTCAGTCGGTTCTCTGCCCGCCGCCGGCCACCTCGGCCACCTGCCGCGCCTGCAGCCGCCGGATACGCCGGCCCTCGTGGATTTGGAAGGCCGCCACCACGACCACCGAGCAGAAGTCGGCCGCCGACTCGGTGAACGTGATGGCCATCAGGCCGCTCATGCCGGGGGCCACCCAGCTTGCCAGCGTGGGCATTGCGAACAGCAGCGGGATGTAGAAGATGAACTGCCTGGTGAGCGTGAGGAACATCGCCTTCACGGGCTGTCCGGTGGCCTGGAAATAGCTCGACCCGAGCACCGCCATGGGCACCACCGGCATCGAGATGATGAACAGCACGCTCGCGGTGAGGCCGAAGTCGTGCTCGGCTTGGGTGAGCCCGAAGCCCCACAGGATGGGGCTGCGCAGCGCGATGACCACGACGAGGATGGCCACGGCCAGCACGGTCGACGAGCCCACCCCCACCCACAGCGTCCGGCGCACGCGGTCGTACTTGCGCGCGCCGTAGTTGAAGCCTTCGATGGGCTGGGCCGCGATGCTGATGCCGATGATGGCGAAGCAGCACATCTGCACGATCTTGTTGAGCGTGCCGATGACCGCCAGGCCTCCGTCCACGCCGATGGGGTCGGCTGCGCCCAGGTTCCAGATCTGGTGGTTGAGCAGCGTGGAGGTGAGGGCCGACGCCGCCTCCATCGCCAGGCTCGAGACACCCAGCGCCACGATGCTGCCGAGCACCTGGGGACGTGGGCGGACGGTGGACAGGCGCAGCTTCATGCTCGACCGCCGGGTGAAGAAGTACCCCAGCACGAGCGCCGCGCAGACGGCCTGCCCCAGCACCGTGCCCAGCGCCCCGCCGAAGACGCCCCATCCGAGCACCATGACGAGCAGCCAGTTGAAGAAGATCGACGCCGCGCAGCCGCTCGCCATCGTGAGCAGCGCATAGTTGGGGGAGCCGTCGGTGCGGATGAAGTTGTTGAGCGACGGGCCGATGGCCTGGATCACGAAGCCGCACACAAGCGTGCCGACGTAGGTGCGCGCCATATCCATGAGGCTGGCCGTGCAGCCGCACAGCACGAGCAGCGGGTCGAGGAAGGAGAGCATGAGCGCCGCGGCGACCGAGCACACCACGACGTTGAGGAAGATGGCGTTGCCCAGGCACAGCTCGGCCTCGTTGAGCTTGCCCTCGCCCATCTTGATGGCGGCGCGCGCGTTGCCGCCGGCGCCGAACCACATGGCGAACGCGTTCATGATGGTCATGATGGGGAAGGCCACCGTAGTGACGGCCACCGCGTCGGATCCCACGCCCTGCCCGAGGAAGATGGTGTTGATGATGCTGTAGAGGGCGGTGCACATCACCGCCAGGATGGTGGGCGGGGCAAACGAAAGCAGCAGCTTGCCGACGGGCTCGGTGCCCATGCACAGGTTCTTGGAGGGGATGCTCGCTTCGGTGCGGTCCATGGCGGTTCTCCGGAAGGTCCGTTGGGTCGGGGTGAGATCGGGATGCGCCGGCGCGTCGGTAGGCAATCATAGCGCTGCGCGGCGTGTTTTGCGAACCACCTAAAGGGTCGTTATGCCGGAGGTCGTCGGGCCGGCGCGCAGGCCTTCCTCGACGCGGGCGAGCCAGTCGCAGACGAGCGCTTCAAACGCCGCGGGACGCTCGATCTGCAGGTTGTGGCCGGCACCGTCGAGCAGGGCAAACGTCGCGCGCGGCCAGGAGCGCGCCAGATCGAAGGCGGCGTCGAAGCCAACGGTTGCGTCCTGCAGGCCGCATACGACGAGGGCGGGGCATGCGGGCGCGTTGGATGCGATGCGGCGGAGGTTTTCCGGTCCGAAAGCCAGCTCTTTGCGGAGCGTCTCGACAAACGGCAGGTCGGCCTGGGCGTAGCCCGGTGCGAGCTCGGCAAGGAAGCGCCGGTGGGTTGCCTCGTCTGCCACGACGGCGTTGCACATGAAGCTTGCGCGCTGGCCGTCGGGCAGGGCGTCCACATAGGCGCGGTCGACCGAGCGGTACGTCCTGCCGGAGGGAAGCGGCCGTGCGGGGACCTCGACAAGCGGGCACAGCAGCAGGATGCCGGCAACCTGGTCGCCGAACAGGGCGGCGAGCCCTCGGGCCAGGTAGCCGCCGTAGGACTGCCCGGCCAGCGCGAAGCGCCTCTCGCCCACGACGGCGCGCACGAACCCTGCGAGCTCGCCGAGGACGGCGTCGGACGACGCAAGCTCGAGCGGCGCGTTGGAGGCGCCCATGCCGGGCAGGTCGATGTAGAGGCGCTGCCAGCCGGTCCCGTCTTTCGCCGCCGCGAAGGCGGGTTCCATGCAGCCCTGCATGAGCCCGAGGTTGCATCCCATCCCGTGCAGCAGCACAACGGGCGTGCCCTGCGATCCCGCCGTCTCGTAATGGAGGCGCAGGGACCCGTGGAGGTAGGTGCGTGGGCGGGCGGCGGGGACGGGTACGGCGGGCATGGAAAGGGTTCCTTTCGCACGGCGGGGGGATGGGGACGGGGCAAGAAGATAGGCGTTCGGGGGTTGCGGCGCAAGGGGTGCGGAGGCGGGCTACAATAGCGGCGACGGCGGCCGGTTCCGTGCGGCCGCCGTCTCTTTCCCGTCCGGTTTGCCGTCGCCTGCGAGAAACGAGCCCTCGCCATGCAATCTGTCGTCGATGAGCTGTTCGCCCTGCAAGACCCCGCCTATCGGGAGTTTCAGGCGGGGTTGGTGCCCACGGTCGACCCCGCCCGCATCATCGGGGTGCGCACGCCGGCGCTGCGGGCGTTTGCCAAGCGCTTTGCGCGCGAGGGCCGGGCAGCCGAGTTCATGGCCGAGCTGCCGCACCGCTACTACGAAGAGAACAACCTGCACGGCGAGCTCGTCAACCTCGTGCCTGCGTGCGGCGACGTGCGGGAGACCTTCGCGGCTCTCGATGTCTTCCTTCCGTACGTCGACAACTGGGCGACCTGCGACCTGCTGTCGCCCAAGGTGCTGGACCGCCACCCGGTCGAGACGTTCGCCCAGGTGCGCGACGTATGGTTGCCAAGCGGCCGCACCTACACGGTGCGCTTCGGCGTGGGTGTGCTCATGAGCCGGTATCTTTCGGACGGACGGTTCGACCCCGGCCATCTGGCGCTCGTGGCCGACCTGCCCCCGGGCGACTACTACATCGACATGGCGCGTGCCTGGTATTTCAGCATGGCGCTCGTCAAGCAGTACGAGGCGACGGTCCCGCTGTTCACGACGCAGACGCTTGACCCTTGGACGCACAACAAGGCGCTGCAGAAGGCTCGCGAGAGCCGCCGTATCGATGCCGAGACCAAGGCGTTTCTGCAAGGCCTCAAGGTGCCGCTTACCAAAGGCGACGCCCCTGCCGTGCGGTAGGGGCGTCGCGCCCCGTCGGCCTTTTGTTTTGGCCGTCTGGCGGGGTCGTTTAACGAATGAAGTTCGTGTACGCCCCGCGCTCCAGCGGCGGGAGCTCGACGCCCTGCTCGCGTGCGGCGGCGTAGGCCCGCACCATGCCGGCCATAGCGTGGCCGATGTTGCGCATGGTCTGCAGGCCCTCTTCGTCCTGCAGCACGTCGGCCGGGTTCGCGCCGTGGACCATGTTCCAATAGGTCGAGGACACCACGGGCATCTCGTTGATGGTGAAGTACTTGTTGAGCACGTCGAACGATGCCGTGGCGCCGGCGCGGCGTGCGACGGTGACGGCTGCGCCCGGCTTGCCGGCGAGGGCCTGCTTGCCCGCATAGAACACGCGGTCGAGGAAGGACAGGATGCGCCCCGAGGGATGCGCGTAGTACACCGGCGAGCCGAACACGAACCCGTCGGCTTTCTCCGCGCGCTCGATGAACTCGTTGACGCGGTTGTCTTCAAAGGCGCAGCGGCCGTCGCGGCAGGCGCCGCAGGCGGTGCAGTCGCGCACGGGTTCGACTCCGAGCTGCCAGATCTCGAAGTCGACGCCATGTCCCTGCAGGGCCTTGCCCACTTCGGACAGCGCGGTGAAGGTGCTGCCCTTCTTGTGCGGGCTGCCGTTGAGCATCAGGACGTTCATGGGGTCTCCTCTCCTGGTCGGGTCGTGCAACAGCAATTGTACGCCTGTCCCGTGGCGCCGGCGCACCGGTCGTGAGGTTATGCCGTCCGGACGGTTGCCTCCGGGCGCTACTTGAAGAACCGGCTTCGGCTCAGCAGCACCGCCACGAGCGCGGCGGTGGCCAGCGACAGCAGCGTCGGGAAGAACCAGGTCCCCGCCAGTGGCAGGTCGTCGACGTTCATGCCGTAGAAGCTGAACACGATGGTGGGCACGGCGAGCACCACGGTGATGATGGTCAGCGTGCGCATCACGGCGTTCAGGTTGTTGCTGATGACGTTGCCGAACGTCTCCATCGTGCGGGTCAGGATGCTTGAATAGATGGAGCACATCTCCATGGCCTGCTGGACCTCGATGAGCACGTCGTCGAGCAGGTCCTGGTCGTCCTCGTAGAGCGGGATGATGCGGCCCGTGCGGATTTTGGAAAGGGTGGCCTGGTCGGCCTTGAGCGAGGTCGAGAAGTAGAGCAGCGACTTCTCAAAACCGAGCATCTTGATGAGGTGCTCGTTGCGCATCGACTTGCGCAGCAGCTTTTCGGTGCGGATGAACTGCCTGCTGACGTTGGCGAGGCACTTCTGGTAACGCTGGGCGATGTCGAGCAGCGCCTGCAGCAAAAAGCGGGTGCGCCGGCGGGTGTCGAACTGGCGCACACGACCTTGCGCGAACGCCATGACGGTGTCGCACGGGAACAGGCTCACCGTCACGACGACGTCGCGGTCGGGAAGCAGCAGCATGCTGAGCGGCTGCGTGTCGTACTGGATGATCGAGGGGTCCTCCGCCTCGCTGGCGTCCTCGACGGCCGGGCGGTCGACGATCACGAGGATCTGGCCGGTGTCGTCGTCGTAGTCGATGTGCGAGGTCTCCTCGCCGTCGAAGGCCGACATGAGGAACTCGGGGATGATGCCCAGGTCGTCGAGCAGCCAGCGGCGCTCCTCGGAGGTCGGCATCACGACGTTCACCCAGCAGCCCGCCTCGGGCGCGGCGATGTGCGCGGTGCCTTCGGGGCCGGTCATAAAGCATTCGATCATCGGGGCAACCAGCTTTCTTCGTCAGTCGACCTTCTCGAAACGCCAGCGTTGGGCGACCTGCGGGTATTGTACGCGGTCGACCTCGCCCATAAAGAGGTCGCGCGGTCGGCACCACACGCCGAACGGCGGGTAGAGCGCCTCGTACACCACGAGGTCCTCCTCGGTCTCGGAGTGCTTGGCGAAGGCGAGGACGCGGTAGAGGTAGCGCTGGCTGCCGTCGGTCACCGTCTCGCGCTTGAAGTGGCGCACGACGTCGCCGGGGTGCAGGGGCGGGTGGGCGTCGGCAGGACTCGTCGAGGCGGTGGCGGTGGCGGAATCCATGGGAACCTCCTGTCGGACGACGTGCGTGCGGGCGGTTGGGGCGGCGCGGCTGCGCGGTTACCCATGATGGCCGATGGCCGCGCCGGGCGCAACGGGGTCGCCCGCCGCCGACTGGGAGCTTGCGAAGTCATGACACGACGGGCCTGCGGTGTGGCGGGTAGGGGAGGAAACGGCCGACGCGGCCCGCGTCTCCGGGTGCGCCGCAGTATCAATGCTATGATGCTTCCGGTGCGGCGGCCTTTTCCGCCGTCCCGACGAACGCCCGACGACAAGAAAGTGCGGCGCCCATGAAGACCATCGACCAGTACATCACGAGCATCCCCGACTTCCCCGAGCCGGGCGTCGTCTTCCGCGACATCACGACGGTGCTGAACGACGCCGACGCGCTGCGCCTGGCGGTTGACGCGCTGGCCGAGCTGGTCGAGGGATTGGACTGCGACGTGGTCGTGGGCCTCGAGTCGCGCGGCTTTTTGTTCGGCATGCCGGTCGCCTACAAGCTCGGCAAGCCGTTCGTGCCCATTCGCAAGAAGGGCAAGCTGCCGCGCGCCACGGTGAGCGAGGACTATGAGCTCGAGTACGGCACGGCGACCATCGAGGTACACCGCGACGACCTGTGCCCCGGCGCGCGCGTTGCGCTGGTGGACGACCTCGTCGCGACCGGCGGCACGCTCGATGCCGCGCATCGCCTCGTCGAGCGGGTGGGGGCGCAGGCGGTGGGGGCGGTCTGCCTCATCGAGCTCAAAGGGCTCGGCGGGCGTGCCAACATCGGTGATTTGCCCTTGAGGAGCGTCGTGGCCTACGAGGGGAAGTAGACGGGCGAGGGGCGCGGCGCGCTCTAAATGCCGAGCGTCTGCACAACGAGGCCCGCGACGACCGAGATCGCAAACAGCCCGGCGATGATGGCGACGGCCTCGCGGCGGTCGTTCTCCTTGAGCAGCACGAGCACGCCCAGGCCGCCGCTTGCGCACAGGCCGGAGATGGCGGCGCCGAAGGTGATGACGCCTTCCAGGTAGAACTCGGTCACCGCGACGCTTGCGGCGCAGTTGGGGATGAGGCCCACCACGGCGGCCAGGACGGGCTGCAGCAGGGTCTGCCCGTCGAGCGCGGACGCGATGGTGTCCTGACCGACAAGCGCGAACAGCAGTGCGAGCGCAAACGACGTCAGGAAGATGAACACCCAGATCTTGAGGGCGTGGACAAACGGGTGCAGCAGCAAGCCGCGCGCGGTGAAGCCCTGGTGCCCCGCGGCGCTCTCGTGGCCGCAGCAGCCCTTCTTCTCGAAAGCGGTCTCATGGCGGCAGCCGGGGCCGTCGGCGCCGCGGGCGAACTCGCGGTCGTGCTCCAGCACGCGACGGTTGCGTCTGCGCAGCGCGACGTCGAGCGCATAGCCCACCGCGACAGCGACGACGAGCTTGGTGGCGATAAGCGGCACGAGCAGCCCCGCGGCTTCAGGCTGCGACAGGATGATAGGGACGGCCTCGTCCGAGGTGGCCAGGTACACGGCGAGCAGCGTGCCGACGGTCACGAGCCGCTGCGTGTAGAGCGCCGTCGCCACGACCGACACGCCGCATTGCGGGACGATGCCCGCAACCGCGCCGACGACCGGGCCCGCCTTGCCCGCCTTGGCCATGGCGGCGCCCATCTTGTTGCCGAACTTGGCCTCGAGCGCCTCGATGGCGACGTAGATGACGAACAGCAGCGGCGCCATCTTGGCCGAGTCGACGAGCGCGTCGAGCAGGCAGTCGAGGAGGAGTTCCATGTCCATGCAGGGGTCCTTCGAAACGGGGCGTGGGGTCGGGGTCCGGGGCGGGCGCGGTTTGATGCTGGCGCCGGCTAGCGCGCGGCGGCGTCCTCGGCCTCAAGGCAGGTTGGGCATGTGCCGAACAGCACGGTCTTCACGGGGTCGATGCGGATGTGGTGCTCGCGGGCGAAGTGCTCGTAGAAGCGCCCGAGCTCCGAGCAGTCCACAGGGGCGAGCCTCCCGCACTGCTCGCACTTGAGATAGAAGCAGCCCGTCTGGGACTCGGGGGTTTCGGCGAGGTAGCGCCACGACGTGCCGCCCGTGCCCTCGACCGTGCTTTTGGCGACGAGCCCCTCTGCCTCGAGGCGCTCGAGGTTGCGGTAGACCGTGGCCGTGCCCACGCGGTAGCCCCCTTCGGCGAGGCGCTCGACGACCTGCCGGGCCGTGAGGTAGGCGCCCTCCGCGGTGCGCAGGCAGGCGAGCACGAGCTCTTTCTGCCGGGTTTGGTAGCGTTTGCCGCCGGGGGCGGTGGTCATGGTGTTTCCGGGCCTTTCTTGTTCCGTTCGGGGCGGTGGGGCGCGAGGCCGCACGGCCCGGACTGCTTCGTGGTGCGCAATTTGATAAGGGTTCTTAAATTAACGACATGGTGTACGGCGGTCAATCGATCGGCGACGAGAGCCTGTCAAACGAGAACGATTCTCATATTTTGAACATAGACGTCGCCCCGCGCCGTTGCCGCCTCCCGTACCGTTTGCACCCGCCGCCGTGCATCGCGCGGAGCCGAGTCCTACGGCGTCCTACCATCAAACGGTGCACGGCTTCTGCACGGGACATCAACTTCCCATATATTTCTCGGGATGAGGTTCGCCTTGGGGCGGGGGTGGGGGGACATGGCCGTTTTTACCACCCCAGCACGAGAGCGGCGACCTCCGCGGGCTGCGCGACGACCCAGGTCGCGCCGGCCTCCTCAAGCTCGGCGCGGTCGCGGAAGCCCCACAGCACGCCGCAGGTTGCGATGCCCACGTTGGTTCCGCAGGCGATGTCCACCTTGGTGTCTCCCACCATGAGGCAGGTGTGCGGGTCGGCGCCCAGGCGCCCCATCAGGGCACGGGTCATGGGCGGCTCGGGCTTGGCGGGCAGGTCGTCGGTGCGCCCCTGCACCTCAGGCAGCAGGCCGCCGAAGTGGCGGGCCACGAGCTCCTCGGACTCGGCCTGGTTCTTGTTGGTGAGCACGCCCATGCGCACGCCGGCTTCCGCCAGGGCGCGCAGGGTGTCGACGATGCCGGGGTAGGGGGCGGTGCGGTCTTCCTTGTGCTCGGCGTAGTAGGCGCAGAACTCGCGGTAGACCTCCTCGGCCAGCCCCTCGTCGCCGGCGAGGTCTGCCGGCATGAGGCGCGCCACGAGCGCGCGCTGGCCGTTTCCCACCTTGAGCTTGTACTCGTCCTCGGAGAAGGTCGGCCAGCCGTGCGCCGTGCAGACGTGGTTGCCGGCGGCGGCCAGGTCCGCGATGGTGTCGAGCAGGGTTCCGTCGCAGTCCCACAGCACGCAGGAGAACCGCCGGCGGTCCTCGACGAGCTCGAGGGCAGGCAGGGCGGCGTCGTTGTCGAGGGCAAGGGCGGCGGAGGACGGGGCCATGGTCGGTCACCTTTCTCGGTCGGCGGGCCTCGGGGGCGTATGCCGCCGTTATACCCCGCGCCGGACCGTGCGGGCACCTCGCCGGGGCCAAAGCGGAGATTGCCCACGGCGCGGGATCGCGTGGTGGCCTGCGGGCGGCTTGCGTGCCCGACGTGCCGTCTCGGTGGCGTGCGCCCCAAACATCCTGACGCCGTGAGAGACAAAGGTCTGTGCCGTAAGGGAGATCGACGGGAAATCGATGGCGGGGGTGCGCGTGGTGGTCGACCGGCAGGAAAGCAGGCGAACGGGCGGGCGATGGACGGATGCCGTTCCGGTGTGGACGCCGTAAGGAGCCCCGTGCGTTTACCGAACCGTTCGTCCCGGGCAAACTTTGCGAAACCGCGCATGCCTATCATGAAATGCAAAGACCTCGGCCACCGTCGGTCTGGGGTTGGGCCCGTTTGCGCGGCGTGTCCGGGCGTGGTTTCTTGGCATGTTCCCGTTGCATGCGGCGCGCGTCCCTTGCCTGCGGTGTGCGCGGCTCTTTATGCATTCCGACGACGTTCCAACGACGCGAAAGGAGTTCTTGCATGGAGTACGGGCACATGGGCGCGGCGCTGAGCCGCCGCCAGTTTGTCGGGGGCGCCTTGGCGACAGGTGCGCTGCTTGCACTGGCAGGTACCAAGACGATGGCGTTGGCCGACGAGGAGGACGCCGGGTCCGACGAGGTCCAGGCAATCGACGAGGCCGGGGTCGCCGACGGCGTTGCGGGCGGCACGCTGCGCTGGTTCATCACGAGCCCCTCGGGCATAGAGCCCTTCATGGCCGAGGAGACCCAGGGCGTGCAGGTCATGTACCAGCTCTTCGACACGCTGACCACCTACGACTGGGCCACCGAGAGCATGAAGCCTTTGGCTTGCGACAGCTACGAGGTCAACGACGACGCCACGCAGTATACCTTCCACCTCAAGCAGGACGCCACGTTCCACAACGGCCAGCCGGTCACGGCGGCCGACTACAAGTACGCCTGGGAGCGCCTGTGCGACGGAACGTTCCTCCCGTCGCCCTCCACGCAGGGCTACATCCTCGAACCCATCGAGGGTGCGCCCGAGCTCATAAGCGGCCAGGGCGGCGAGCTGAACATCGAGACGCCCGACGACTACACGCTCGTCGTGAACCTGCGCGTGCCGTTCGCCGACTTCGACGCCACGGTGGCCTATCCCGCGACGGCACCCATCCCGGCCGGCAGCACCGACACCGAGGAGGACTTCCTCGCCTTCCAGACCGCCCCTGTCGGCAACGGCCCCTTCATGATGAACGGCGAGTGGGTCGACGGCCAGTACATCCAGCTGCAGCGCTATGACGGCTACGCCGGCGAGCAGCCGTTCCTCGACGGGATCATCTTTCAGATCTTCACCGACGACCAGACCGCGTGGATGGAGTTCCAGGCAGGCAACCTCGACTACACGACCATCCCCTCGGGCCAGTTCACCTCGACGCTGGCCACCTACGGCGAGGCCGAGTCGGACGGCTACCTCGCCAACCCCGGCCACCAGGTCTTCACCGGTGACGGTACGAGCATCTGGTACCTCGTGTGCAACAACGACGACGAGGTCATGTCGAACCGCGACCTGCGCATCGCCATCTCGTGCGCCATCAACCGCCAGGCCATCTGCGACACGGTGATGGAGGGCACGCGCATCCCGGCGGCGAACATCCTGTCGCCCGGCTTCCCCGGGTATGTCGAGGGCGCGTGGGACTACTGCCCGGCCGAAGGCGACCAGGAGCTGGCCGCCCAGTACTTCGACTCTGCCGGTTACCCGCTCGACGACAGCGGCTCGCGCGGGCTGTCGCTCACCGTGTCGTGCGCAAGCTCGTCGGCCAACACCAACATCCTCTCGATGGTTCAGGCCGACCTGGCCGCCTGCGGCGTCGACCTCGAGATCCAGACCCTCGAGAGCGCCGCGTACATGGACGCCATGCAGTCGGGCGACTTCCAGATCGGCCGCAGCGGCATGACGACGCTGGTCCCGACGCCCTACCAGGTGCTCCAGGTGCTGTTCTACACCGGGACGGGCGACAACTACTCGGGCTACTCGAGCGAGGAGTTCGACGCCGCGATCGACACGGCGTCGGCCATCGTCGACACCGACGAGCGCGTGGCGGCCTACCAGGAGGCCAACGCCATCGTGGCCGCGGACTTCCCGGTCATCCCGCTGTTCTTCTTCACGCTGTCGTCGGTGACGTCAAGCCGCGTGAACAACCTCTATCTGAACCCCATCTCGTTCGCGCGCCTCACGCGCTGCTGGCTGAGCGCGTAGCGCGCTCTGTGTTTCTTTGATTCTCCGGGGAGGGCCGCTTCCGCCGCGGCCTTCCCCGGCGCCGTTCCGGAGCGATCCGCATCGCCGCACGGCGAAACACACGAGGGCGACGCGCACAAGGGGGTGCGAGCCCGAGCGCGACGTTGCACGGCGGCGTTTGCGGGTCCTCCTAGCGCCTGGCCGCACCTTCGGACGGGACGGCCTCGACCAGGTCGATCAGCTCCTGTTTGGAGTGGACCCCGAGCTTGTCGTAGACGCGGCAGACGTGCGAGTGCACGGTGTTCTTGCTCAGCACGAGCGCCTCGGCGATGTAGGGCAGGCTACGGCCCCGCGCGACGAGGGCGAACACCTCGGTCTCGCGGCGCGAGAGGTGGTTGGCGAAGGCGATCTCCTCGATGCGCTTGTCGAGCAAGCGTTCGAGCTGGTCGGCGTCCTCTTGGCTTCGATCGGCAGGGTTCGGGCCCCCGAAGGGCGGCTCGATTCCCGACCCTGCGCCGTCTGTCCCGCTGCCGACGACGCGCCTGCCTGTGTCCACCACCACCGTGCGCCAGGTACGGGCACTGGGATCCTCGCCGGTCGCGGCGCCCACCACGTGGCGCACGCCGACCGACGCGGGGTTGGGGGCGAGCACCTCGGCGACCTGCAGCCCGGCGTCCGCCTCGTCCACGGGCAGCCCCACGAGCCGGCGACGCGCCAAGAAGAACGAGGCCGACACGATGAGGAGGTAGCTCACCGCGAGGACGAACAGCACGATGTCGACGTCCCCCGTCCAGAGACCTTCGCCGAACCGCCCGCCGGCCAGGTGCCCGAGGGCCGAGGCTCCCACGGTAACGCCGCGCACCACGCCGTTGACGACGCCGCCCGGCGTGCGGTAGTCGTAAGCCGCGTGCGCGATCATGCAGTAGAGCAGCACGTCGAACAAGATCGTCCCGGCGCTGACGAGCGTGGTGGCACCGAAGAGGCCGCCGGTGGCGCCGCCCATGCGCATCGCCAGGGGCAGCACCATGAAACCCGCCGCCACCAGCACGAGGGCCACGCCGTAGACGCCGCCCACCGACAGCCGCGACCCGCGCCGCAAACAGGCGAACAGGGCGACCGCGCAGGCCAGTTCCACGGCCAGCGCGGCGCTTTTGACCGCGTTGAGGTCGACCCGCATCGTCACGAGGGCCCCGATGCACCCGTAGATGAAGAAGAACACGAGCGACCCTGCCACCGGCCGCCACAGGATGCCCGCAATCTGTCGGGCGTTGTGGGCGGGCGGCACCGTGGGCTGCTCCGCCTCGCGCCGCGCGCAGAGCCCGAGCGTCCAGGCACACAGCGGGGGCAGCGTCGCCAGGCAGACGACGGCCGCCCACGGGGAGAGGAACCCCACGAGTCCCAGGAAGAAGTAGACCCCGATGCCCAAGGCGATAGACAGCGTGATGCAGCGGCCCGAGACGTCGGGGCGCTGCATGCCGTACACCTGCGACCAGCGCACGTCCATGAAGGCGCTCGCGAACCCGCTTACGACCGCCGCGATCAGCACGGACGCCCCCATCGCCCCCTCCGGGCCTGCGATCAAGCTGGACACGACGCCTGCGTAGAGGATCGAGATGCTCTGCAGCGCGGCGCACACCCACGGCGTGCGTGTGCGCGACGAGGGGAAGCGGTGGATGACCCATGCCCACACCGGGTGCGCGACGACCGTGCAGACCAGAGAGCAGGTGAAGAAGGACGTATGGTTCTGGAACACCGCCTCGGCTCCTGCCCAAGGCAAAAAGGCCGTCGTGCTCTGGAAGCACAGCAGCGTCCACGCCCAGTAGAACGTAAAGCCCAACAGCCTGGGCACGATGCGGTCGGCCATGCGTTTCCCCCACCCGAGGCGTCCAGGCGCCTCGAACGTCATCCCTTTTATGAGGCCATTATAGGTCAACGCCGGCAATCGCGACGTCGGCCGAAGGCGTGCCGCGGGGCCGAGCCAAAGGTGCGGCCGATTTGCGCTGTTTCGCCCATGATTGCCGAGGGCTGCGCCAACGAAAGCGCACGGATTGGTAAAATCGCATGTATACCGAGATAAAGGATGCGGCATGTCGCCAGGCATATGACGAGAAGGGCGCCCGTTATGGCAGACGAGGACGAAACGGCAACGGCGAGCGAACGCGACATGGCCGCGCTCAAAGCCCTGATCGCGGCGTTGGGAGGGCGCGACCGCAAGGCGCGCCAGAGCGCGGCGCACATGGTGGCCGAGGTGGCCGAGGTGGCCCCGGCGGTGGTCGTGCCCTACGTCGACGACATCGTGGCGGCCATCGATCACCCCGAGGCGCAGACCCGCTGGGAGGTTCTTGACGCGTTGACCTCGATGGTGCGGGCCGATCCCGAGGCGGCGTCCCGTGGTTTCGAGGGGGCCGAAAACTGCCTGTACGACGAAGGGTCGGGTCTGGTGCGCCTGACGGCCTTCCGCTACTTCACGGTTTTGGGGTCGAGCGCGCCGAAATGGTCGGTCAAGGCGTGGCCCCTTATCGACGAGGCCGTTCAGTGCTATCACGGCGACCCCGAGTTCGACGACATGCTCGACGCGCTTTATCTGTTCGCCCAGTCCGACCTCGACGCCGGCGTGCGCAAGGCTCTGGCCGACCGCATGGATTTCGACGCGCACAGCTGCAAGGGGGCCGTCTCCGCCCGTGCGCGTCAGATCGTCGACGTGCTCAAGTAGCCGCGGCAAGGCGAAGGCGCCGCGGGACCCTCGCCGACAGGGTCGTTTGGCGCGAGAGGCCGTCGGGGCGGGTTGTCCCTGCCGGCACGCGAGGCCCCGCACTTGCTGGCGAGGA
>CAZUFB010000032.1:0-1659 GCA_964619775.1 uncultured Coriobacteriaceae bacterium | reverse complement strand
GGCCGTTTCGGGCCGGGCGTTTTCATGCGAGAGGAGGCGGGCGTGGCCGACCGCCCCGCACCTTCCCACAACCCCGACCTCGCGGTGGTCCTGGCGCCCGGCGGGGACGCCGACGAGGCCACGCGCCTGTCCGCGCGGCTCGACGTGCCCCTGGTGCGCGGTGCCGTGCCCGACGGCTTTCTTGCGCTGCGCCTTGACGACGCGGGGCTCTCCTTGGTGGGCGACGGCATGGCCGTGCGTGGGGACTTTGCCCGGATGCTGCCGCGCATCAGGTCCGGCGCCGTGCAGCGCGAGCTGCTGGTGCGGGCGGCGCGGCTCAAAGGGTTTGCGGGTGTGCCGCAGGTTGTCGACGCCACGGCGGGGCTGGGGGAGGATGCGCTCCTGCTGGCCGCCGCAGGGTTCGAGGTGCTGCTCTACGAGAGCGACCCGGTGGTTGCGGCGCTGCTTGCGGACGCCTTGCGCCGGGCTGCCGCATCGCCTCGGCTGGCCCCGGTCGTCGCGCGTATGCACCTGTCCGAAGGCGACAGCCTGGCCGCCCTGCCCCGGCTGCCCGGGCCGCCCGACGTGGTCTACCTCGACCCGATGTTCCCCGAGCGCCGCAAAAGTGCCGCGGTCAAGAAGAAATTCCAGCTCATCCATCGCCTTGAACGTCCTTGCCCCGACGACGAGCAGGTCGCGCTGCTGCAGGCGGCCTTGGCGGCGCGCCCGCGCAAGGTGGTCGTCAAACGCCCCGTCAAGGGGCCGTACCTGGCCGGCGTCAAACCGAGCTACACGGTCGCCGGAACCTCCGTCCGCTACGACTGCATCGTGCCGCCGCGCTCCTGACGCGCCTTTGGGGAGCGTCCGTGGTACGGTCGTGCGTCTCCATCTTTTCTTGGCCGCCTGGGCCGGCTCCGGGCGGTTTGCCGCTACAATGGCGAAGGCCACACCATGCAGTAAGCGAGCACGCCGTCGGGCGCGGGCGCCGTCCCCGACGCGGCGCGCATGCGGCGGGAAAGGGTTCCATGTCAAGCATATCGGACGAAATCACCTCGCGGCGCACATTCGCCATCATCTCGCACCCCGACGCAGGCAAGACGACGCTTACCGAGAAGCTTCTGCTCTACAGCGGCGCCGTCCAGACGGCCGGCTCGGTCAAGGGCAAGAACAGCTCGCGCCACGCGGTGTCCGACTGGATGGAGATCGAAAAGCAGCGCGGCATCAGCGTCACGTCGTCGGTGTTGCAGTTTCGCTACGACGGCGCGTGCATCAACATCCTCGACACCCCGGGCCACCAGGACTTCTCCGAAGACACCTACCGCACGCTCATGGCGGCCGACGCTGCCGTGATGGTCATCGACGCGGCCAAAGGCGTCGAGGCGCAGACCATCAAGCTGTTTCGCGTGTGCACGCTGCGCCACATCCCCATCTTCACGTTCGTCAACAAGCTCGACCGCGAGGCGCGCGACCCCTTCGACCTCATGGACGAGATCGAGACGGTGCTGGGCATCGGCACCTATCCCATGAACTGGCCCATCGGCAACGGGCGCACCTTCCGCGGGGTGTTCGACCGCGAGAGCCGCCGCGTGGTCGCCTTCGAGGGCGACGGGCGCGCCAACGCCACCAAGAAGGTCGGCGAGATCGAGGCCGAGCTGGGCGACCCCGCGCTCGACGACCTCG
>CAZUFB010000031.1:9163-22925 GCA_964619775.1 uncultured Coriobacteriaceae bacterium | reverse complement strand
CTATGCCGCATCGGGCGCTGCTGCCTGTTGTCCGCCAAGAACCCGCTCGCCCGGCATCCTTCCATAAAACCGCAGGACCTGCGCGGGCAGCAGGTCTACGTGTTCAGTCTGCACTGGGCCACCGACCTGCAGCTCCACCTGCAACGCACCTGCCCCGACATCCAGCTGCTCGAAGCCCCGTCCGCCAGCCGCTTCGCGCCGCAGAAACTCTGCGACGCCGGCGACGCCGTATACCTGGTGCCCAGCAACCTGTGCGAGCGCTTCGAACCGCTCATCCCCATCCCGCTGGACGTCGAGCTCAAAAACGACTACGGCCTCGTCTACCTTGCGTCCGAGAAGGGGCGGATCGGGGAGTTTCTAGCCGCGGCGCGTTCGGTGTTCGCCGACCGTCGCCCCGCTACTCCCCAAAACTCGTGCGGTACCGCTCCACACCCTCTTTAAAGCGGCGCAGACCGTCTTCGAGCCTGCTGCGCGGGCAAGCGGCGTTCATGCGAACAAACCCCTCGCCTGCGGCGCCGTACTCGCTGCCTTCGCACAGTATAAGCCCGGTCGTGCGATGGATGGCGCAGCACAGGTCGAGCGAGTTTCCGGCCACCGCCCGGCAGTCGATCCACAGCAGGTAGGTCGCCCTCCCCTCGACCAGGCGCACATAAGGCAGCTCGCGCTCCAGGAACTCCCGGGCGACGCGCTTGTTCTCGGCGACGTAGGCGCGCAGCGCGTCGAGCCACGGGCCGCCCTGGGTGAAGGCGGCCACCGTCGCGTCGATCGCGAAGGCGTTGGGCTCGGCGACCTCGTCGGTGTTGAGGCCGCGCCAAACCTTGTGGCGCAGCACAGGGTCGGGCACCATCACGGCGGCGGTCTGCAGCCCGGCGATATTGAACGCCTTGGTGGGGGCCAGGCAGGTCACGCTCACCCGGGCGCAGGCCGGCGACGCCGCGGCGAACGGCGTGTACACGAAGCCGGGGTCGGTCAGGTCGCAGTGGATCTCGTCGGAGACCACCGTCACGTGGTGGCGCTCGGCAAGCTCGCCGATGCGGGCGAGGGTGCCGCGGTCCCAGATCTTCCCCACGGGGTTGTGCGGGTTGCACAGGATCATGAGGGTCGTCTGGGGGTCGGCCAGCTTTGACTCAAGGTCGGCGAAGTCGACGCGATAGGTGTTCCCGTCCGCCGCGTCGGGGTCGTAGACCAGCGGGCTTTCGAGCACGTTGCGGCCGTTGTTGAGGATCGAGTTGAAAAAGATGTTGTAGACAGGCGTCTGGACCAGCACGTTCTCGCCCGGCGTGGTGAGCTTGCGCACGATGCTCGAGA
This sequence comes from uncultured Coriobacteriaceae bacterium, assembly GCA_964619775.1. Lineage (GTDB taxonomy): Bacteria > Actinomycetota > Coriobacteriia > Coriobacteriales > UMGS124 > CAZUFB01. The sequence continues at coordinate 21,617 of CAZUFB010000031.1, read as the reverse complement.
TGGCCGGCACCACACCCGTGCAGAACACGAGCGACTCGGGCGCGATGTCGAGGTCGTGGCGCTCGTGCCACCAGCCGCAGACGGCCTGCCTCCAGGCGTCGGGCACCACGGTGTAGCCGAACACCCCGTGCTCGACGCGCCGGCCCAGGGCGTCCACCACGGCGGGCGCCGTCCTGAAGTCCATGTCGGCCACCCACATGGGCAGGTCGCCGGGCGCGACGTCCCACTTGAGCGAGCCGGTGCCTCCGCGGTCGACGGGCATGTCGAAGTCGAAGCCCCGCCCGTCCACGATGCTCGGGATCTCGTCCATGCCCGCCTCCTTTATGCCTCGTCGCCCCGCACGCCGGCCACGACGATGCGCGTCGCCGCCGGGTCGACCGCCGGGTCGTCGAAGGTGACCTCGCCGATGGCCGGGGCGCTGATGGAGCCCCCGCAGGGGTTGAGCACGCTGTCGACGGAGCTCAGGATCTCGGCCTCCACCGTCGAGTACTCGAAGGCGAGGTTGGTGTTGAGCAGCGTGCAGCCCTTGAGGGTGACGCCCTCCATGTAGCACATACCCTGCAGGCTTTCGATCACGCAGTTCTCGAAGACGACGTTCTTGGAGTTCCAGCCCAGGTACTCGCCGTAGATGAACGAGTCGCGCACCGTGACGTTCTCGCAGTTCCAGAACGCGTCCTTCGACAGCATCCGCGCGTTGCTCACCGTGACGTTGCGCGCCCCGTCGAACGAGTAGTTGCCCACCAGGTTGAAACCGTCGGCCACGACATCGGAGCTGTTCATGCCGAAGTAGTCGCCTTTGGCGGTCACGTTCTCGAGGCGGACGTCGCTGCAAGTCCACAGCGTCTCGCTTGCGTTGGGCATGGTGACGCCGGTCAGGCGGATGCCGCTTGAGCGGCGGAAGGTCTTGGGGGCCTCGACGGTACAGTCGGTCATCGCGATGCCCTTGGTGTACCAAATGCCCGAGCGCGCCATCTCGAACAGCGTGCACTCCACAAGCTCGGCGTTCTCGGAATACCACAGCGGATACTTCCATTTGAACGACGATCGGTAGAGCCTGACGTTGCGGCTCTCCTTCAGCGGCGACTCGCCATCGGCAAAGGTGGCATAGCGGATATCGAGGTCGCGCCCCTTGAACAGAGCACGCTCACCGGTGAGGACCTGCTGGGTTATCGAGGTCGGCATAGCGTATATCCTTTCGCGTAAGAACCCGGCCGAGACGGCGCGGGCCGTACAGTCCGCAGACATCTTAAGGGTTGAAGTTGGCTCCAAGGCAAGGAACTACGCAAACCGCCATATATGGCGGGCGGGACAAATCCGGCGTCGGGACGCGGCCGGACGCGCCGCCGCGACAGGCTACGGCGCAAACCAAGGCGGCGTGAAACCCGTCCACGCGAAAGGCCCCGGCGAGGATGGGCTTTACGCCGCACCCGCCGGGGCCCGCTCTCACAGGTCCGAACCAGCCAAACCAGCCGCCTGCCCTCTGGGCAGCCTGTGGGAAACCCTTACGCGCTGGCCTGGGTCAGGCAGTCGTTGACCGCGTCAAAAATGGCGTTGGAAGTCACGCTGGCGCCCGAGACGACCTCGACGCCTGCGGTGCCGTTCGCCTCGACGATCTTGGAAGGCAGCTGCTCGATGGCGTTGGATCCGATGCCCTGGGTCTCGGAATTGTCGCCGACCTCGACACTCGTGATGACGCCGCCCTCGATGGTCACCGTAACCGGCACGTCGCCACCGATGCCCCTGCCGGTGGCCTCGTAGGTGCCGTCGGCGAACGTGGCGTCGGCCAAGGCCTCCTGCTGGGCCGCCTTGTCGGCGGCAGCCTGCTCGGCAGCGGCCTGCTCGGCGGCAAGCTCCTCCTCGGTCTTGACGTGCGGAGGGGTCTCGACGCGCAGGTCGTCCACACCGGCGAGAATCTGGCCGAGCAGGTAGCCCCAGGTCACGCAGCGACCGTTTGAGTTGCCGGCCATGTTGATGGGGTAATCGACGGCATACAGGTCGCCCGAGACGTTGCCGGTGGCATAGAGGCCTTCGATGGGCTGGCGGTTGGCGTCGAGCACCTGCAGCTTGTTGTTGATCTTGAGGCCGCCCACGATGGCAAGCAGGGCCACACCGACCTTGCAGGCATAGAACGGCGGCTCGACCACCGGAAACAGGAAGTCGGCCTGCTTGTGGAAGTCCTCGTCGACCCCCGCCTCGACCAGCTCGTTGTAGCGGTCAACCGACGCCTGCATGGCGGCGGGGTCGATGCCGATGAGCCCGGCAAGCTCCTCAAGCGTGTCGGCCGTGTAGGCGTTGCCGTCCTGCGCTTCGAGCGACTGCTCCACGATGGCGATGACGTCCTCGGGCAGGAAGGGGTCGCCCACACAACCGACAAGGCCTTATCGACGTGGTCGCAGGCAACGAGGAGGGCACGTCCGAGGGGTAGGGTGCGCCGATCCCTCCCGCACATACCCGGCTCGGCCCGCTTGCGTTCGGCAGAGGGGCCGCTATAGATGCGTTGCCGAGATTGGACGGCGAGCCACCCCTCAAAAAAAATGGGAGAACGATCCCCGGACCCCCTACACCTTCCCGTCGATACAGAAGGCGGCGTACAGCGGGACGCTTTTGAGCAGCCGTCCGTCACCGTCCTCCGTCATCCCAAACTCGTTTTCCGAAAGGCGCATGGCATAGGGCGAATGGCCACGTTCCATAATCAGGCGCAAGCTCTTGGCGCTCACGTTACGTGCCGACTTAACCTCAACAGGCACCACTTCGCCCCGTCGGGTTTGGTACACGAAGTCGACCTCCCCGCGCGCGCCGTTTTCTTCAGGCATCCAGTAGAACGTCTTTATCCCGTTGGTTTTAAGCGCCTGCATCACATAGTTCTCGGCAAGCGCCCCGCGAAAATCAGACGAGAGCACCTGGGCCGACAAGCTATCAAGAACAAACCCGGCATCGATATCGAACTTGTTGAACATGATGCCCGTGTCGGAAACGTACACTTTAAAGAAGCTGCCCTCCTCGTCGTTGTAGGGCGCAAGCGGCGCCTGCACGTCACGAGTCAGGTCGTGTATGGTTACGATACCGGCGGCCGCGAGCCATTCGAGCGGCTCGAGCAGACGTTCGCGCCGCCCTCCCCGAACAACGTCGGCGTACTTGAACTTCTTGGTCGAAGCCCGTAAGAGTTGCTTCGGCAGACTCTCCCAAATGCGCTTGGCCGAAATGCCGCTAATGCCGTTGTCGGGATCGGTCATGTCGGCCGTATAGGTCGCGTCTATCTCGCGCTGTTCCCGCCTCACCTCGTCCATGTCGCCCGTCTCGCACCAACGGCGCACGGGTAGCGGCATACCTCCTACGGTGAGATAGCGCCGGTACAGTCCAAGTGCCTCAGTATGGAGCACATACGGTTCCAGAGTGCAGAAATGCTCGCGGATCGACGCTGCCATTGTTTCTTCGCCGACCGCCCAAAGGAACTCCTCGAAATCAAGCGGGTGCATCTCAACCTGGGTGACACCGGACGGAAACGGAAGCTTGCGCCGCTTGGTAGTCACCCCAAGCAGGCTGCCGCTTGCAACGACGCGCCAGGATGACCCCGAGAAAAACCGGAGCGAGTTGAGCGCCTTCTCGTGCAGCTGCACCTCATCAAAAAAGAGCACTCGTGAATCTCAAAACGTGTACAGCGTGTACACGAAATTGTGCAAAAACGTGTACAGCATGTACACGAAATGCATTTCATACCATGCCTCCGGATGAAGTGAGTCCGTCGGGACGGCACGGGAACCGCCAGGGCTCCGCATCTTAGAAGTCCCCCGACGGCCTCTCGGCGTCCGTCCCGTGGACCAGCGCCATGCAGCAGTCGACGCTGCGCCCCTTGTAGGGCAGCGAGCGCACCAGCACCTCGACGCCATACGTCGCCGACAGCGTCTCCTCGGCGAGGACCTCCCGGTAGGGACCCTCCAGGCACCGGCCGTCGCGCTGCAGCAGCACGACGTCGGAACGCAGGGCGAACGCATGCTCGGGGTCGTGCGTCGTCAGCAGCACGCCGATGCCGCCCTCGGTCAGGTCGAGGATGCGCCGCAGCACCTTGGCCTGGTTGCCGAAGTCAAGGCTCGCGGTTGGTTCGTCCATCACCAGATAGCGCGGCTGCTGGGCAAGCGCCCGGGCGATGGCGACCATCTGCAGTTCGCCGCCGGACACCTCGGTGCAGGTCTTCTTCGCCAGATGGCCGATGCCCATCTCGTCAAGCGCCCTCCGCGCGATGTCGCGATCCTCGGGGCCGGGCTGTTCAAGCAGTTTGAGATGGGGCGCCCGCCCCATGAGCGCAACTTCTTCGACGGTGTAGGAGAACGGGATGTTCTGGCTCTGCGGCACGTACGCCATCGCCCGGGCGAGCTCGGGACGGCTCATCTTCGCGGCAGGCTTCCCGTCGACCTCGATGGAACCGCCGGTCAACGGCAGCAGCCCGAGCACCGCCTTGAACAGCGTCGTCTTTCCCACGCCGTTGGGGCCGAGCACCGCCAAGACGCGCCCGGCCTCGAGCGCAAAACTCACGTCGCGCACGACGGCTTCGTCGCCATAGCCGCAGGTGACGTCCGACGCAACGAGGGCCATCACGACCACCCGCCCTTATACCGAAGAAGAAGCAGCACGAACATAGGCGCGCCGACGAGGGCGGTAAGGATGCCTATGGGGATCTCCATGGGGAACATGCCACGCGCAATATCGTCCATAAGCACCAGATACAGTGCCCCTCCCAAGAACGATGCGGGCAGCAGGCGCCTGTAGCTGGGACCAAACAGCATGCGCATGAAATGCGGGATGACCAGACCGACCCATCCGATGATGCCGCCCACCGCCACGGCGACGGCGGTCATCAGCGTTGCGCAGACGATGACGAGGGCACGGACGCGATTGGTGTCCATGCCCAAGGAACGGGACTCGTCGTCGCCCAGCGACAAGATGTTGATGCGCCACCTCAAACCGAACAGCACGACGCCCCCGGCGACAATGGGCACGGCCAGAACGGCGATATCGTCCCATGTGACGCTCGACAGGCCCCCCATCAAAAAGAAGGTGATGCCCGGCAGCTGGCTATAGGGGTCGGCCACATACTTGGTTATCGATATACACGCCTGGAACAGCGCGGCAACGACGACGCCCGTCAACACGAGCGTCGTAATGTTGGCCACGCCTCTTCCCACAGCCATGCTCACCGCATAGGTCAAAAACACCGCAACCAGACCGGCGACAAACGCCGAGCCCGTGATAACGGCGACCGGGGCGGCCACGAGCATGGCGCATGCCGCCCCGAACCCCGCACCGGCGGAGGCGCCGAGCAGGTCGGGAGAGACCATGGGGTTGCGAAACATGCCTTGAAACGCCGCACCGGCCATGCCGAGCGCACCGCCGACGAGCAAGCCCGCCAGAATGCGGGGCAATCGCATGCGGAACACCACAATCTGCTCGTTGCTCAGAGACTCCCCCGACGTCAGCGCCGCAACCGCATCGGGAAACTGCGCAAGCGTCGAGGCGAGCAAAGGTACGTCGATGCTATATCGGCCAACGGCAAGAGAGGCGATGCCTGCGGCGACGGTGACGACGGCAAGGGCGATCAGCCCCCAGCGCCCCAAAGGGGCGGCCCGCCGCGAACGGCGGGCCTGTTCTGCGCTTTCGTTTGCCATGACGTCAGCAGGCTACGCAGCGGAGGAGGAATCGTCCTCGGAAGTCTCGTCGACCACGGGGTCTTCATGGTTCAGCATGCGCTCCGCATCGTCGGCGGAAAGCTCGTAATTGAAGAACTCCCCGTAAAAGTCGATGAGCATCTCTTGCATGTCGACGTCTTCGAACAGATCGGGATGGATGGTCTTGGCGATATACACCAGATACAGTATCTTCTGAATGCCCGAATCCCAGAAGAACACGCCCGTAGGCGTCGCAACGACCTGGTTTTCCCGCACGGCGGCGACGTTGTCGAAGTTGCCGGTCGAAAGCGCCTCGGCGATGGCGTCTTCCGCCGAAGCGTTGCCCGACGAGCCGGCGTGATCGAGGAAGATGTAGTCGGGGTCCCACTCAAGCAGCTGCTCGGCGGTCACCTCGATGTTGCTGCTCCCCTCAAGATCCTGGCTCACCAGAGTGCCGCCGGCAAGTTCGATGACCTCGACCATGTCCGACGTATTGCCATAGCCGTGCAGCATGTCGGTATAGGCCAGGTACACACCCGGGCGCTCCTCGACGTCAGCCGTGCGCTCCTGCACCATGGCAACCGTCTCGTCAAAGTACGCGGCATACTTCTCGGCCTGGGACAGAGCCGTTTCGTCGTTGAAGATTTCGGCATACAGCGTCAGCGTGTCCACCACGTCGCGGAACGCGCCGGTCGACGCCATGGGAACGGCGACCATGCCCGCGTTCTGGATGGCTGCGGCCTGGTCGGCGTTGGGGAAGCAGAACACGAGCTGGACACCTTGGGCAACCAGGTCCTCGACGTTGAGGTCGGAGTGGGCGTTTGGGATACCTGGGACATCGTTGATGTACTGGTAGATGACGTTCGACCACGGCCATCCGGTAAGATGGAAGTCGCCGTCGCACGTGATGCGATCCTCGGCCCCGACGGCGACTATCTTCTCGTACGACGGACCGAAAATGGCCGCGACGCTCGTGATGGGCTCGGCGGGCAGCTCGATGACCGTACCGTCGACGTTGGTGACCGTGCGGCCTCCCTCGTCGGCGCGGGCGCGGCCGCCTCCCAGGAACAGGCCGGTCCCGGCGAAGGCCAGGACGGCGCAGCCCGCCAAACCCATGAAGGAGCGGCGCGAAAAACCCGTGCGGTTGGCGGTCGTGGCGAAGCTGTCTTCGTTGTGCATTGTGGTACCTCCCAAGGTCTCAATGCCATTTGTCAGCCGCACGAAAACGGGCCCCTAGCGGACGCCCGTCTCGTACGACCCGTTCATTCCGAGCGCTTCGGCATAGGCGTCGAAGTTCCCGGCGTGATCGGTGAAGAAGTATGGGACTTCCGGCAAGGCGACGCGTGCCACGGCGTTCACGCGGGCGAGCCACGCCGGGTCGGTGGGCGGATGGTGCTCCATCGAGGTGTCGGGGTATGGTTCGAACGGCAAGATCGAGATGGATTCCGGCTCGAACGGGCGGATGAGCTCGATGCCGCGCGCCGCGTCGTCGGCAGTCTCGCCGAGGCCTACCAGAAAGCCCGTCCACAGCTTGAGCCCCGCCTCGCGGGCATAGTCAAAAGACCGAAGCCTGTCGAGAAGGGAATCCCCTCCCGGACGGAACGACCGGTACACGTGTTCGCTGGGAGACTCAAGGCTTGTCAGCATGCCGGTCATGCCCGCCGCGGCAAGGTCGAAGTGGCTTTGCCGGTCAAGGGCCCCGAACAAGCCGTACAGCTCGAGAGAGGGCTCCGCCTCGTGGATCGCCGCGACCTTTTCGACAAAACGGGCCGGCAGGCGGTATCCCATCCATCCGGTAGCGGTGAACCCGCGCGTTATGCCGTGCTCCACAAGCACGTGCGCCCGTGCCAGCGCTTCCTCGGTCGACATGTCAAGAATAAACGGGCTGCGGCCGACCGCCTTGAAATGGTTCCATTTGCAGTGGCGGCAGACAGGGCGCGTGGTGCAGCTGCCGCTCAGGATGATGGGTGACGCCGTGGCGTGCGCCCGATGCCGTCGCGCAACCTCGTATGCGCGGCCAACCAGCTCGTCTAACGGTAGTTCAAAAAGCCCGCGCGTCTGGGCGACGCGCTCGGAGCAAACTATGGCCTCTTCCATGCGGCACGTCCGTTCTCAAGTACGCTGCTGCTTGGAAATCCAACTCGTATCCCTTCAGGTCGCATTGTGACCCATGCGGGCCGAAATTAATCGAACAAAAACCGCCGAAAAGCCCAACGGCATCGATACGCCTTGCAAACGTCGTGCATCCGTCGAGGAACCTTGCCGTGCCGGCCGCGTTTGCCGAGCACGCCCGGACGGACTTGCGCGACAAGGACGCGGCACGGAAAGGCTTTTTGGAATTTCCGGCGCTCGGTTCGAATCGGAAAGCCGGCCTCGGTTGCCGCCCCGCCTTACTCGCCCTCGGCCGGCCTGCGGTCGGGGCCCCAGAACACGCACGACAGCATGCCGGGGCCTACGTGGCAGCCGATGGTGGGGCCGATGCTCGTCTCGACGATCTCGACCGACGGGTTCTCGGCATGCAACAGCCCCCTCAGGGCGCGCATGTCCTCCACGCAGTCGGCGTTGCCCAGAGTCACCACATCGGCGTTGTCGCCGCAGTCGTGCTTCTTTTTGAACAGCTCCACGAACTTGCGCATTGCCTTCTTGCGGCCGCGCGCCATACCGGCCATCGTGAGTTTGCCGTCGACGCCGATGCTCAGGAGCGGCTTGACGTCGAGCAGCGACCCCACCGTGGCCACGCCGGCGGGGATACGGCCGCCGCGGCGCAAGGCGTGCAGGTCGTCCACCATGAAGACGAGGTGCACGAAGTGGCGTGCCTCCTCGGCCCAAGCCGCCAGCTGGCTGCCGGTATAACCCATGTCGCGCCGGCGGATGGCCTCGACCACGAGCAGGGTCTGGGCAGTCGAGCCGAGACGCGAGTCGACCACGTAAAGCGGGATGTCGGGCCCCATCTCCTCCTTGAGGCGCGCCGCAACCGCGCAGGCGCCCTCGTAGCAGCCCGAGATGCCGCTCGACAGGCTGATGTAGACGGTCGGGCGGCCCGTTGCGAGCGCCGCGCGGAAAGCGCGCTCGAACTCGCCAGGCGAGGGCTGCGACGTCATCGGCTCGGCACCGTTGCGGATGGCTTCGTAGAACTCGTGGGCCGTGCGGCTTTGGAACAGGTCGTCCACCCCGGAAAGGCCGCCGTCGGGCTTGCCCGCCTCGGCGTAGGTAAAGTGGAGCACACCGACGTCGTGGGCGTCGAGGTACCCCTGCGTGAGGTCGCAGCACGAGTCGGTCAGCAGGTTGCACGCGGCAGTCATGGTCGGCCCCTCCCCGCCTCGGCCGCAGCGCCATCCCGACGCGCAACCGGCGGCTTGTCACATGGATACACGGTACACACGCGCTGTACGCGCCGTTATTGTACACAGCACGCAACGTTGTGGAGATGCCGGACGCGAAATGCCCGTGAACCTGCCAATATCGTCAGAAAACAAGCGAAAGGCCGCGGGTGCGGAGGGAGCGCCCTCACAGGAAGGGCGCCGCCGCTGCCCTTGAAAACCGGGACCGAAGGCAACCCCCGACAACGCGGGTCATCGGGTGTCGCCAGGAAGGCCGAATCGTCCCTCCCCCGCACCGCAAACAATTAAAACATTGAAGAATAACGCAATTCTAACAGGAATTTCAGTTTGGTGTTCGTTTGGTTAATCATTATTAAGTTGATAATATGTTCACCCTCCTTGGCCTGCGGTTTCGTTATCAGAACCTCCCGTTTGTTTGACTGTGATGTTTGCGTAAGACGGGCGTCACCGCCCGCCCGCTATGCTCCCGGCTCCATCCCGACGAAAGGAGAGCCATGAGAGGAAGCACGGTGGCGGCCACCCGGCGCCGAGCCCGTCGAATGCGGGCCCCGGGCGCATCGCTTGCGCGGACGGCCTGGACGCTCGTCCTGGCGGCGCTCGTCGTCTTCTGCCTGGCGGCGCCGGCGCTCACCGCACGGGCGACCGTGCCGGGCGTCGACAGCGTGACGCTGAACTGGGACACGAACAACCGCGTGTACTACGGGCAGTACAACACGCCCATCTTCTCCACGACCGACGGGCAGGGGCGAGTCACGTTCGCCTACTGCGTCGACCCCACCGTGCGCCCGCCCGACGCGGCGGACTACGCGACCGTCGCGGTGGGAGACTTCAACCCGGGCTGGGAAGAGCAGGTCCGCGCCGCCATGTGGTTCGGCTATGGCGGACCGGGCTTCGACGCGTCGATGTGGCCGACCGCCTGGAGCGACGGCGGCGAGATGACGTCCTCCTATTATTACTGCGAGACCCACCTCATCCTGTCGTACCTTACGACGCACGACCTCGGCATGACCTACTACAGCGCCGGCACGGAGTTCATCGACTACAGCGCCCGGACCTACCTGGGAATCGACCTGCAGGGCAACGTCGTCAACCCCGATTCCACGATGTACCAGATGCTCGCGCGCGCCGACGAGGTTCCCGACGACTTCGTGTGCTACTACCTCGACTGCGGCAAGTGGGACTACACGCAGTACATCATCGGCCAAGACTACTACGGGGAGCCCGTGCAGACCGGCTCGCTCTCCGTCGAGAAGGTCTCGTCCAACCCCGTCGTCTCGGACGGCAACCCGTGCTACAACCTTGAGGGCGCGCGGTTCGGCGTCTATGCCGACGAGGCGTGCACCCAGCTCGTGTGCGAGATCGCCACCGACGCAAACGGGCGCGGACGGGCCGACGGCCTCGCCGCAGGGACCTACTGGGTGAAGGAGACGGCGGCGCCGGCCGGCTACGCCCTCGACGCGGCGGTCCACGAGGTGACCGTGCCGGCAGGGGACGCGGTGGCGCTGCGGCTGAGCGACGTACCGCAAACCGCAGTCCCCTCCCTGCTCGTCCAGAAGGTCGACGCGCAGGCCGGCGCCCAGGCGCAGGGCACCGCCAGCCTGGCCGGGGCGGAGTTCGCCGTGCGGTTCTATGCGGGAAGCTACACGCTGGACAACCTGCCCGAAAAGCCGACGCGCGCCTGGGTGTTCTCAAGCGACGAGCAAGGGCGCGTCCTGCTCGACGCCGGATACCTCGTGAGCGGAGACGAGCTGTACCTCAACGACGCCGGAACGCCCGCGCTGCCCCTGGGCACGGTCGTCGTGCAGGAAACCAAGGCGCCCGCCGGCTACCAGCTGAGCGACACAAGCCTTCATCTGGTGGCCCTCACCTCGGGCGGAACCTCCCAGACCGTGGACACCTACGTGGCCCCGACCATCGCCGACGAGCCCGCCTGCGGAGGCGTCTCCGTGCAAAAGGCCGACCTCGAAACAGGCGACGCGACCCCGCAGGGCTCCGCCTCGATGGCGGGCGCCGAGTTCTCGATCGTCACGCTCAACGCCACCCCTGTCGTCGTGGACGGGATGTCCTACGCGCAGGGCGAACGCGTCGCGACCATCGTCACCGACGCGTCGGGCTATGCGGCGACCGCAGCCGACGCCCTCCCCTGCGGCGTCTACCGCGTGCAGGAGACCAAGGCGCCCGCCGGCTACCTGCTTTCCGACGCCTCCTGGGACGTCGAGGTGCGGGCGGGGGCCATCGTGTGCGTTGGCGACCCCGTAACGTCGGACGGTGCGTCCGCAGCGTCCGCAGACCAGGCTGCGAACCGCACCCAGGAGGCGCCCTTTGCTGCGCTGGCAAACCTCTTCGGCCCCTCGACCGCCTATGCGGACGAGGCGCCGGGGGAAAGTCCCGTCGTCCCCGAGCAGGTTGTGCGCGGCGGGCTCAGCGTGCGCAAGGTCGACGCCGACACCGGCGGTGCGGCCCAGGGAAACGCAAGCCTCGCCGGGGCGCGCTTCGCCGTGGTCAACGCCAACGACAACCCCGTCGTGGTCGGCGGGAAAAGCTATGCGCCCGGCGAGACCGTCATGGTCATCACGACGGACGAAAACGGCTACGCGCAGACCGGCGAGCAAGACCTGCCCTACGGAACCTACACCGTAAGCGAGACGGCCGCACCCCAGGGCTACCTGACCGACACGGCCCCGCAGACCGTCGAAGTCCGCGAAAACGGGGTGGTCGCAGCAGCCCCCGAACCCTTCCGCGACCAGGTCGTCCGCGGCGGGATCGCCCTCGTCAAGGTCGACGCCGACACGGGCGGCGCGGCCCAGGGCACGGCGAGCCTCGCCGGGGCGCGCTTCGCCATCGCCAACGCATCGGAGGCGGCGGTCGTCGTCGACGGCACGTCCTACGAGCCGGGCGCGGTGGTCGCGACCCTGACGACCGACGAGAACGGCCACGCGCAGACCGGGGCGCAAGATTTGCCTTTCGGCACCTACACCGTGACCGAGGTTGCGCCGCCCGCCGGCTACGCCCTCGACGAGACTGCCCAGACGGTGACCGTTTCCGAGTCCGGGGTCCTTGTGCAGGTGGACAGCCCCTATGCCGACCGGGTGCTGCGCGGCGGCGTTTCGGTCCAGAAGGCCGACGCCGAGATCGGCTCGGCCGGGCCTCAGGGCGGCGCGGTCTACGAGGGCGCCGTCTTCGAGATAGTCAACGCCAACGCGAACGCCGTCGTGGTGGGAGGCGCCTCCTACCAGCCCGACGAGACGGTGGCGCGCATCGTCACCGACGAAAGAGGCTACGCGCAGACCGGGGCGCAGGACCTGCCCCTGGGCACCTATCTCGTACGCGAGGCGCAGGCACCGGCTGGCTACCTGCCGAACGAGACGGTCTGGCAGGTCGAGGTAACCCAGGAGGGGGCCGTCGCGGCGGCGGGGACGCCGTTCGGCGACGAGGCCGTCGCGACCCCCGAAG
>CAZUFB010000031.1:0-9063 GCA_964619775.1 uncultured Coriobacteriaceae bacterium | reverse complement strand
ACGGCGAAGAAGAGGAGGCCGAGGAGACGGGCGGAGGGTTCAACCCCTTCGAAGCCGTCGCGTCGCTCTTCTCGCCCGGACAGGCGTTGGCCGACGAGACCGAAGAGCCCGCCGAGGAGTCGCAGGCCGAGGCGCGGGTTCCCGAACAGGTCGTTCGCGGCGGCGTGGCGGTGCAGAAGGTCGACGCCGAGACGGGCCTGGCAGAACCGCAGGGCGGGGCGTCGCTTGCCGGGACGCAGTTCGCCGTCACCTCGCTCAACGACAACCCCGTGGTCGTGAACGGGCGCTCCTATGAAAAGGGCGAGGTTGTGCTCACCGTCGTGTCCGACGAGACCGGCCTTGCCTCCAGCGGCGCGTACGACCTGCCCTACGGAACCTATTCCATAGTCGAAACCTCCCCGCCCGACGGATACCTCCCTGCGGAAGAAGCCGTGTCCCAGACGTTCACCGTCTCAGAAAACGGGCAGGTCGTCACTCTTGGGACGCCGTTTGAAAACAGGCCCGTGCGCGGCGGGCTCGCCGTCCAGAAGGTCGACGCCGAGACGGGGCTGGCAGAACCGCTGGCCGACGCGTCGCTTGTCGGCACCGTGTTCGCCGTGACAAACGCCAACGACCACGCCGTCACGGTGGGCGGCACATCCTACGGGCCGGGCGAGGTGGTGCTGACGCTCGTCACGGATAAGGACGGCCGCGCGCAGACCGGCGAGCACGACCTGCCCTACGGGTCCTACACCGTCGCCGAGGTCGAGCCGCCCGAAGGCTACACGCCCGGCGGCGGGACGGCGCAGACCGTGCGCATCGAACAGGAAGGGGTCGTGGTCGCCTGCACGTCGAGCTTCTCCAACCGCGTCGTGCGCGGAGACGTCTCCGGCGTCAAGATAGAGGACGGTACCGGGGAGGTCCTGGCCGGCGTCGCTTTCCTCGTCACCAGCCTCACCACCGGCGAGAGCCACGTCCTGGTGGCAGACGAAGAAGGCCGCTTCTCCACGGAGAGCAGCCACGCCGCCCACTCGGACAACACCAACGCCAACGACGCCGCCCTCGGCCCCGACGGAACCGTCGCCGACGAAAGCGTCCTGTCAAGCGGAAACGGCGTGTGGTTCTCGGGGGCGGATGGAGCCGAAGGCTCCCCCGACGACGAGGTCGGGGCCCTGCCTTTCGACGTCTACCGGTTCGAGGAGCTGGTAACCTCGGCGAGCTACGGGCACGACCCGGTGTCGTTCGAAGTCGCCCTGCGCACTGACCGCACGGTGGTCGACCTGGGGCTTATCGGCAACAGCGTCATCTCCCTGCACACCACGGCCCGCCTTGCCGCGACAGGCACCGACGAGGGTCCGGCCCAGGAGGGCATGGAGATCGTCGACACGGTGGCCTACGAGGGCCTTGCCCCCGGGACCGAGTACGAGCTGCGCGCCGAGCTGATGGACCGCGACACCGGCGAGCCCGTCACCGCAGCCGGCGAGCCGGTGCAGGCGACGGTGGCGTTCACGCCCGGACACGACGGGTCCGGCGAGGTCGAAGTGGCCTTTGAGATCGACGCCTCCGAGCTGGCAGGCGTGCGGGTCGTCGTGTTCGAGCGGCTCTACCTCGACGGTCAGGAGGTCGCCGCGCATGCCGACATCGCAGACGACGGCCAGACCGTGACGTTCGTCGAGATCGGCACCACGGCGCTCGGCGCGACAAGCTCCACCCACGAAGAGCAGGTGTCCGCCGAGACGACGGTCGTTGACGCGGTCTCCTACACGGGCCTCACACCCGGTCGGGTTTACGAGGTCACAGGGGTCCTGATGGACCGGGCCTCGGGCGAACCCCTGCTCGACGCCGCAGGCAACGAGGTGACCGCGTCCGCGTCGTTCGAGCCTGCGGCACCCAGCGGCAGCGTCGACCTTGCGTTCACCTTCGACGGGACGTCTTTGGCGGGCACTACCGCCGTGGCGTTCGAGACGCTCAGCCGAGACGGCGTCGAGGTCGCCGTCCACGCCGACATCGACGACGACGCGCAGGCCGTGACGCTCGTCGACATAGGCACCGCAGCGGTGGACAAAGCGAGCGGATCCCACACCTCAACCTCGCTGGAGCGCGCCGCGATCGTCGACACCGTCCGCTACGAAGGGCTGACACCTGGGGAAGAGTACGTGCTTGAAGGCATCCTCATCGTGCGCGAAGACGGCACGCCCCTGGCAGACGAGACGGGAAGGGCCGTGTCGGCGACGGTCGCGTTCGTGCCCGAAAGCCCCCGGGGCGAGGTCGAGGTGGAGTTTTCCTTCGACGCAACCGGGCTCCAGGGGCACTCGGTCGTCGTCTTCGAGAACCTGGTGCACGACGGCGTCATCGTCGCCTCCCACGCCGACCTCGACGACGAGGGGCAGACCGTGACGTGGCCGAGCCCTTTCATACCCCGGCTCGGCTCGAGCAACACGCAGGCGATCGCCTGCTTCCTCGCCGCAGCCGGCTTTGTCGCGGCCGCCGGCGGCTTGGCGGCGCTGCTCGCACGCCGGCGCTCCCGCAACGGCCGTCGCACAACAAGATGAAACGCACAGGTGCCAAGAGATGTGCCAAGAGATAGGAGCATCCGCCATGTTGAACAAACCGTCCGAACACGCATGTGCCGACACCCGAACCGCACGCCGCCCGCACCGCACGGTAGCCGCAGCCGTTGCGCTCGGCCTCGTCGCGCTTGCCGCGCACGGCCTTGCCTTCGCCGCCCAGGCCGACCCCGGCGTAACCGTCACCGAGCCGACCGCGCCTGTAACCGTGACCTCCCCGGACACGGACGAAGCGGCGGCCGCATCGGCCGAAGAGGAGACGGGCGGCGCGTCGGACGACAACCGGGACGACCTCGGAGAAGAACCCGACCGACAGGCGGTACCGGACGGCGCGGCGCAACCGCAGGCGCCGGCCTACGACGAGGCCTCGGGCGAAGACGGCGACCCTCCCGCAGAAACCGCGGGAACCGATGTCGTCGGGGTCGCCCGCGTGCTCGACGCCGCCGCAGCCGCCGACCTCGAGGGAACGCCCTACGGCCCCGACATGACCAGGGCCGAGGAGACCGGCGTGCCCGTGGCAAACGGCGTCTCGGCCGACCCGATGGAAGCCCTGCTCGCCGTGGTCCGCCGGCAGCAGGAGTCCGGTTCGTCCGTCAAAGTCGTGGCCGCCGACCCCGCGACCGGCCGCGTGGTCTACGGCCCGGTCGAAGGCGCATAAGGGCGGCCCCGCCCGCACGGCTCGGGCCGCGCGGGCCGTCTGGCGGCGCAGTCGGCCTCGCCGAGCATCCGCCCGCGCCCTCAAGACACCATGGCGTTTTCGCGTGCACGTCTATAATTCGAATTCGTATCGCAGACGCGCATGTCCGCAACACCTATAGGGAGCACCCATGAGCGCAACGCCCGCACCTGCCGTCGTCCGCCCGTTCGAGGCAGGCGACTTCGACCAGGTGGTCGAACTCTACCCTCCCGAGTGGCGCTTCGACGGCACGACCCCCGAAGAGGCGCTGGCCCAGGCGCGCATGGACTGCGCCAGCATGCTCGCCTCGTGCAACGAGCGCCTCGTCGCCGTCGTGACCGACGAGGCCGGCGGGGAGCACGTCGCCGGCCTGCTGTTCGCCCGCATCGAAGGCCTGCCCCTGCCCGCCGACGCCGCGGCCTGGGAGGACGCGGCCGACCGGGCGGGCGCGACCCTGGCCGCAGGCGGGCCCGACGCCCGCCGCGCGCTGGCCTATATAGAGCAGCTCGCCGAGCGCGGTGCCCTGCTCGCAGGGCAAGCGGGCGACGCCATGGGCCCCGACAACGAGCTCGAGCTGTTCGCCGTCGGCCCGCAGGCGCGCGGGCGCGGCGCCGGCAACGCGCTGATGGCCGCCTTCGAACGGCACCTTGCCGAACGGGGGGCGCGCAGCTATTGGCTGCAGACCGACACGTCGTGCACCTGGGAGTGGTACGAGCGCCACGGCTACGTGCGCGTGGCCGACGTCCCGCTCGCCCCGTCGTTCGCCATGCCCGCCATGGCCTGCGCCTCCCCCGGCTCCCCCGCAGACGGCCCGGCGCGCGTCTTCATGTACCGCAAGGACCTCGCATAGGCTCCCGGCCCGCCTCCCGCGGTTCCCGCCCGGCACGGGGGGCTCGCCGGGTGTCGCGCGCGGATGCGTCGCACGTCCCCGCGCTTTGCCGTTCCCCGATTTGGCCCTGTGCGCAAAAATTACTCCCCAACGCGGCCCCGCGCGTGCTCAAAACCTTCTACAATACCCACCGGCCTGCCATACGGTGCCGCGTTTGCCGCGCCGTCGGCCAGGCCGTTTGCGGACGGCTGTCGCCTCGGTGCGCCAGTCGTCCTGTCGTGTCTAGGTAAGACCGGTTTCGCGACCGTCCCCCGAGAGGAGTGGGAATTGGAAGTTCCATTGATCGACCTGGTAGGCATCAGCAAGCAGTTCGACGACACCGCGGTTCTTAACGACTTCAACCTGTCGATCAAAGAGAACGAGTTCGTTACCCTCCTGGGACCCAGCGGCTGCGGCAAGACCACCACCCTGCGCATCATCGGCGGCTTCGAGCAGGCCGACTCCGGCCAGGTGCTCTTCGAGGGACGGGACATATCCGACCTGCCTGCCCACAAGCGCCCGATCAACACGGTCTTCCAAAAATACGGCCTGTTCACCCACATGAACGTGGAAGAGAACATCGCGTTTGGCCTAAAAATAAAACATAAAAGCAAACAGTACATCCGCGACAAGGTGGGCTACGCCCTCGACCTCGTCGACCTCAAAGACTACGGCAAGCGTATGCCCGACCAGCTCTCGGGCGGCCAGCAGCAGCGCGTCGCCATCGCGCGCGCCATCGTCAACGAGCCCAGGGCGCTGCTGCTCGACGAGCCTCTGAGCGCCCTCGACCTCAAGCTGCGCCAAGACATGCAGTACGAGCTCATCCGCCTCAAAAACGAGCTCGGCATCTCCTTCATCTTTGTGACGCACGACCAGGAAGAGGCCCTCACGATGTCCGACACCGTGGTGGTCATGAACCAGGGACGCATCCAGCAGATCGGCACCCCGCAGCAGGTCTACAACGAGCCGGTCAACGCCTTCGTGGCCGGCTTCATCGGCGACAGCAACATCATCGACGCGGTCATGGTGCGAGACGGGCTCGTCGAGCTGTGCGGCGTGCGCTTCGAGTGCGTCGACGTGGGCTTCGGCCAGATGAGCCCTGTCGACGTGGTAATCAGGCCCGAGGACGTGGAGTTCGTCAAGCCCGAGGAAGCCGAGCTCAAAGGCGTCGTGAGCCACGTTATCTTCAAAGGCCTGCTCTGGGAGATGGAGGTGGAGGCGGGAGGCTTCACCTGGCTCGTCCAGAACACCACGATGGAGCCCGTGGGCACCGAGGTGGGCATCCGCGTCAAGCCCTTCAACATCCAGGTCATGAACAAGCCCGCCTCCGACGACGAGGAGGCGCTGGTCAATGAGTAGGGCGCGCCTGCGCGCCTTCGGACGCCAGCTGCTCGCCGGGCCGTTCGTCGTCTGGATGGTGCTCTTCACCGTCATCCCGCTCGCCATGATGTTCGCGCGCGGCTTCACCGACAGCGACGGCGCCTTCACGCTCGCCAACGTCGCGGCGATAGGCAGCCCCATCTACCTCAACGCGCTCATCCTGTCGCTCGAGCTGTCGGTGCTCAGCACGGCCATCTGCCTGGTCGTCGCCTACCCGCTCGCACTCATCCTGCGCAGCATGAAGCACGGGTCCACCGGTGCGGTCATCTTCATCTTCGTCCTGCCCATGTGGATGAACTTCCTGCTGCGCACCATCGCCTGGCAGTCGCTGCTCGAGAACCAGGGCGTCATCAACGGCATCCTGGGGGCCCTCGGCCTGCCCGGCATCAGCATCATCAACACCCCGGCGGCCATCGTGCTCGGCATGGTCTACAACTACCTGCCCTTCATGGTGCTGCCGCTTTACAACGCGCTGTCCAAGATCGACGACGACCTCATCAGCGCGGCCCACGACCTGGGCGCCAACTACTGGCAGACGCTCGGCCGGGTCATCCTGCCGCAAAGCGTCCCGGGCATCGTGAGCGGCATCACGATGGTCTTCGTCCCCTCGCTCACCACGTTCGCCGTCTCCGACATCCTGGGCGGCGGGCGCGTCATGCTCATCGGCAATCTCATCGAGCAGCAGTTCACCGTCAGCTACGACTGGAACGTCGGCGCGGGCCTGTCCATCGTGCTGATGGTCTTCGTGCTGGCCAGCATGGCGCTCATGAACGCCTTCGACAAGAACGGCGAAGGGCGGGTGATGTAGCCGTGCGCTTCCTCAAGAAATTCTACCTGGCCTTGGTGCTGCTGTTCCTCTATGCGCCCATCCTCACGCTCATCGTGCTCAGCTTCAACGCGTCGCGCTCGCGCGCGGTGTGGGGCGGCTTCACGCTCGAGTGGTACGTCGAGATGTTCCAAAGCGAGCGCATCATGAGCGCGCTGGGCAACTCGCTGTCGATCGCCCTTCTCGCGTCGACCGCCTCCGCCGTCATCGGCGTCATGGCATGCGTCGGCATCAGCGCGATGTCGCGGCGGGCGCGCACGGCGTGCCTCACGGCCAACAGCGTCCCCATGCTCAACGCCGAGATCGTGACCGGCCTGTCGCTCATGATCTGCTTCGGCGCCTTCGGCATCTCGCTGGGCTACGGGACCGTCCTCGTCTCGCACATCGCGTTCTGCATCCCCTACGTCATCCTGAGCGTCATGCCGCGCATGAGGCGGGCCGGGGCGGACACCTACGAGGCGGCGCTCGACCTGGGCGCCTCGCCGGCTCAGGCGTTCTTCAAAGTGGTCCTGCCCGAGCTCATGCCCGGCATCGTGGCCGGCTTTCTGCTTGCGTTCACGATGAGCCTCGACGACTTCGTCATCAGCTACTTCGTGCGCGGGCGCGGCATCGACACGCTGTCCACCCTCATCTACTCGCAGGTGCGCCGCGGCATCGTCCCGAGCATGTACGCGCTGTCGACGGTCATCTTCCTGGTGGTCCTCGTCGTCCTGCTCGCGCAGAACTTCCTGCCCCCGATGCTCGACCGGTGGCGCAAGCGCGACAAAGCCTCGGGAAAGGCCCCCGTCGCCCGGCGGCAGTAGCACCCGCCTGTCAGCCCCGCAAACCTCCGCACCGTTCGCACCGCGCACACCATACAGGCACGACGGCCCCGGGCACCGAAGCCCCGGGGCCGGTACCCATCAATCCCGGACACCATTTAGGGGAGGCGCACACCATGATGCACGAAATCGACAAGGCGGCCCAGGCACTCAGCACCCGACCGGTAAACCGACGAAGCGCCCTTGCCCTGGGCGTCGCCGCACTCGGGGGCGCAGCGGCGCTCGGGCTCGGCGGCTGCGGCTCGTCGGGCAGCTCGGACCAGGTGGTCTACGTCTACAACTGGGGCGAGTACATCGACGAGTCGGTCATCGACCAGTTTGAGGAGGAAACCGGCATCAGGGTGGTCTACGACACCTTCGAGACCAACGAGGCCATGTACCCCATCATCGAGCAGGGCCAGACGATCTACGACGCCGTGTGCCCTTCCGACTACATGATCCAGAAGATGATCGCCAACGACCTGCTGGCCGAGATCGACTTCGACAACGTCCCCAACCTCGAGTACATCGGCGAGCAGTTCCTCGAGGCCACCGAGAGCTTCGACCCCGGCCACGCCCACTCGGTGCCCTACACCTGGGGCACGATGGGCATCCTCTACAACACCGCGATGATGGACGAGGAGCCCACGAGCTGGGCGTCCCTGTGGGACGAGCGCTACAAGGGCAGCATCCTCATGCAGCGCTCGGTACGCGACCTGCTGGCCGTGGGCCTCAAGTACCTCGGCTACTCGCTCAACACCACCGACCAGGCCGAGATCGAGGCCGCCCGCGACGTGCTCATCGAGCAGAAGCCCCTCGTGCAGGCCTACGTCATCGACCAGGTGCGCGACAAGATGATCGGCGGCGAGGCGGCCATGGGCGTCATCTACTCGGGAGAGTACCTCTTCTGCAAGGAGGAGAACCCCGACCTGGCCTACGTGGTGCCCGAGGAGGGCTCGAACCTGTGGTTCGACAGCTGGGTGATCCCCGCCAACGCGGAGAACAAGGAAAACGCCGAGGCGTGGATCAACTTCCTGTGCCGCCCCGACATCGCGCTCAAGAACTTCGAGTACATCACCTACGCCACGCCCAACACCGGCGCCATGGAGGACATCGACGAGGAGATCCTCAACGACCCCGGCGCGTTTGCCAGCGAGGAGGTCATGGACCGCTGCGAGGTCTTTACCTGGCTGGGCGACGAGGTGGAGCAGATGTACAACAACGCCTACAACGAGGTGCTCGCGGCGCAGGGGTAGGCCTGCGGCGGGGCGGCGGGGCCGATGCCGCCCTCGCGTTCCTTGCCCGGCGGTCCCACAGGCTGCCATAAGGCGGGAGGCGGTCGTGCGGCTTTTTCAGCCGCGGGCCGCCTCCCGTGGTTTTATTCCGCCCGCAGCGAATCGGCCGCTTGGGCGGCTGCATGGGAGGATACTATCGGGGGAACCGTCCGCGCGCGGCATCCCCGCACCCCCCGGTGCGTCCCGGCGCCGCGCTATCCGAACGCCTCGAAGGGACTTGCCCGATGGCCTCTAACTTCAAGGAAAAGTTCGATTCGTTCATGGCGCGCCGAAACGGCCCCGACCAGCTTGCGCGCGACTCGCTCATCCTGGCCGTCGTGCTGCTTATCGTCGGCATGTTCGTGGGGAGCGGCGCGCGCACCGTCTTCGTCGTACTCGGCCTGGCCGCAATGGTCTACTCCTACTGGCGCATGTTCTCGACCAACTCCTACAAGCGAGGCAGCGAGAACTCCACCTACCTCGCCAAACGCAGCAGCGTCTTCGATAAGGTCAAGACTCCTTTTCAAAACGCCGCCCGGCAGGGCCAAAAAACCGCAGCCCAGGCAAAGGACAAGGACCACCGCTACTTTGCCTGCCCCAAGTGCGGTCAGACCGTGCGCGTCCCCAAAGGCGCGGGCAAGATACGCGTGACCTGCCCCAAGTGCAAGGAGAAGTTCGAAAAGAAGGCCTAGG
>CAZUFB010000030.1:0-22980 GCA_964619775.1 uncultured Coriobacteriaceae bacterium | reverse complement strand
CGGATTTTCAGCAAGCTGCCAGCGCAGCGGCTACGCGCAGGAGTACCTCGACCGTGCGTGCATCCGACCCGGCGAATCGGTTATCGACATGGGGTGCGGAAGCGGCACGCTCGCCCTGCCCCTTGCGGCCGAGGGACACCGCGTCGTGGCGTGCGACCTGTCGGGCGGCATGCTCGGTCGCCTGCGCGAGCAGGCCGAGGCGTCGGGCATTGCCGGCAACCTCGACATCCGCAAGCTCTCGTGGTTGGCCGACTGGGACGACCTGCCCGTGGCCGACGTGTTCTGCGCGTCGCGCTCGCTGTTTTCGACCGACCTCTACAAGACCGTCCTCAAGATGGAGGCGCACACCCGCCGGCGCGTCTGCCTGACGGTCTCGACGTTCGACTCGCCCATGCACGACCGCACGATGCTGCGCGCCATCGGCCGCAACGGCGTCTTCAAAGCCGAGCACGTCTACATCGTCAACCTGCTCATGCAGATGGGGCGCCTGCCCGAGCTGTCCTACATCGGCCATGTACGCCCGTCCTTCGGCGACACCCCCGCGGAGGTTCGTGCGGAGTTCGAGCGCGAGGATGGCCCCTTCACGCCCGAGGAATCGGCCAAGCTCGATGCGTTCATCGCCGAGCACTACGCCCCGACGACCCGGCCTGACGGCACGCCGACCATGACGCGGTCGTATGACCGCAAGGTGCGCTGGGCGTTCGTCGCCTGGGACGTTCCCTCGCGCGGATAGGCCTGGGTTCGGCGTCGCGCCCGGACCTATCCGCCGGGCCTCGTGGAGGTGCCCGGGCGCCGCCCGGTGTGGCAAAGGGGCCCGGGTGCGCTTAGACCGGCTTCTCTCCGGGGGCGAAGCAGTCGAACATGAGCAGGCCGCGGCCGAACAGCTGGCCGGCCCCGCGCTCCACAAGCCGGCGGACCTCCGCGGCGTCGGCCACCACGCTGCCGGCCAGGCATGCGACCCCCTCGTCGAACATCAGCCGCGCGGGCACCACGCTGGGCCCCACGAGCACGGTGTGCGTGCGCCCGCCCATACGCGCGAGCTCGAGCAGGCGCGTCATGGTCTTGTTGGTGAGCGTGACCCCGGTCATAAACAGGTAGTCCTGCTCGGGCACCAGGTACTCGCAGGCGGGGTCGGGCGTGTCGATGTCGCTCGTGCAGGAGCGCTCGAGCACCGTCAGGTTGCCGCCGCGTTCGGTGGCTATGCGTTCCACATGGGGGAAGTGTCCCACGACGCAGACGTTTTTGCCGGCCATCTGCGGCGCGTAGACCGAAAAGGCGTCGGCCGCGCGCTGGTGGCCCTGCGGCTGGTCGCCCTCGTCGTCGTAGGTCGCACCGAGGGGGTCGAGCAGTTCGCGGCGCGCGTACCAGGCGTTGAGCGCGGCCACGCCCAGAGTGGCCTCCTCGAAGTTCCACGACATGCTGAGCCGTGCGACCTCGCGCAGCGGTTGCCCCACCAGCGGGTCGCGCGTGGTGGCGCGCCCACCGCCCCGGCAGGTCATGGCCACACCCATGCCGCATTCGGCCTCGACGTAGCTCCACGCCGAGCCCAGGCACACCCGCGTGACAAGCACGTCCCCGGGAACCCCGGCGATCAGGTCCTCGTACAGATGCCACCGGCTTTGCACTGCGCCGTTTATGCCGTCCGGCCCGTTCATGTTCGCAGCTCCTCCCAAGGTCGTCCGGCGCGCGCGGCCTGCGGCTGCACCCACGCGTCTGCCGTCCTGCTATGGAGGGCGCCCCGAGGGTGAGTGCGGTTTCCACCCTCGGGGCGCCTTCCGTCGTCCCGCTCAAACGCCTGCTTTGCGTTGCCCGGCCGGCCCTTACCCGTTTTCGGGCCCGCAGCCGTCTTCGGGCCTCGCATCCGGTTCGGCGTCGATGCCGGCCATCAGGGCCATCACCTCGTCGGAGGGGCTGTACGCCAGGTCGTCGTCCCATGCGGCCCCGTCGTCCGATGAGGGTTTGGCAGCCGGCGCGGGTACGGCGGCTGCAACGGGTGCGGCGGGCCGGTCCGGCACCGTCCGGGCCGTGTCGGCCTCGTCGGCCCCCACCCCGAACGAACCGGCGTCGTCCAGGCCTTCGTCGTCCCATGCGCCTTCGACGTCTTCGGTCTCCTCGAAGCTCTCGAACCCCTCAAACCCGTCTTCGTCGAAGTCCGCCTCGTCTTCGAACGGCCTGCTTGCCGTCGCGTTGTCCTCGGCGTTCGCGTCGCCGGTGTCCCGTCGGCCGCCCGTCGCGGCAAAGTCGCGGCGGTCGCCCTTCTTGCGGCGGTTCACGCCGCCGCGCCGGTGCTTGGGCCGCTCCAACAGAATCACGTTCTCGACGTGGTCGGTGTGCGGGAACATGTCCACCGGGCAGATGCGCGTCACGCGGTAGCCGTTTTTAACGAGCGCGCTGATGTCGTGGCGCTGGGTGCGCGGCTCGCAGCTGATGTACACCACGCGACGCGGCCCCAGGCGGCTCAGGTTGGCGAGAAACGCCTGGCTGGACCCGGCGCGCGGCGGGTCCATGAACACCACGTCGAGCGAGCGGCCTGCCCGCGCCATGCGCGCGAACACGCTGCCTGCGTCCCCGGTCACAAACTCGGCGTCCTCGATGCCGTTGATGCGGGCGTTTTCCTCGGCGTCCTTCACCGCGTCGGCGTTGCGCTCCACGCCCATCAGGTGCGCGCCGCTCTGTTTGGCCGCCACGATGCCGATGGTCCCCGTGCCGCAGTACGCGTCGCCGATGCGGTCGCCCGGGCGCAGGCAGGCCAGCTCGACGGCCAGGTCGTAGAGCGCCTCGGCCGCGATGGGGTTGGTCTGGTAGAACGACGAGCTGCTGATGCGGAAACGGCACCCGCACAGCTCGTCTTCGATATAGCCGGGCCCCATGAGGACCTTCTCATCGTCGCCCAGAATCACGCTTGTGCGCTCGCGGTTGACGTTGAGCACGATGGTGGTGATTTCGGGGTGTATCTCGACGAGCTTGTCGAGGAACGCCTTGGCGCTGGGGATGCGCGGGCCGTTGCACACGAGGGTCAGCATGACCTGGCCGGTGGTGTGCGCCGTGCGGACCAGCGCGTAGCGCAGCAGGCCGGTGCCGGACTTCTCGTCGTAGGGCAGGATGTTGAAGCGCGGCAGCAGGTCGGCCACCGTGGCGATGATGGGGCGCGCCCGTTCGTCTTCGACCAGGCACTCGCGACACGGCACGATGCGGTGCGTCCCGCGTTCGAAGATGCCCCAGCGGGCGGTGAAGCGGCCGTTGCGGTCGACATGCCCCGGCGCAAACGGCAGCTGGACCTTGTTGCGGTAGCCCCACGGCACGTTCATGCCGAGTATGGGGTCGACCTCGCACTTGTAGTCGGCGAACATCTCCTCGATGTATTCCTGCTTGCGGTCGAGCTGCTCCTCGTAGGGCATGGCGAGCCACTCGCAGGCGCCGCAGCGCGACGCGACCGGGCAGTGCACCTCGACGCGCCGGTCAAACGGGTTGTCGGACCACAGCGGGCGGTCGTCTGCGTCGTAGGCGCGGTAGCCGCGGTCGCGCGAATCCCGGCGCCTGTCGTCGCGGTAGCCCCGGTCGTCGCGGCTGCGATCCTGGTACCCTCGGTCGTCGCGATAGCTGCGCCCATCGCGGTGCCCACAGCTATCCTGGCGGTTGTATCCGCGCGAGCGCTCGCCATAGCCCCGGTCGTCGGAGCGGCCCCGGTATCCCCGGTACCCGCTGCGCTCGCCATAGCTGCGGTCGTCCCAGCGATCCCGATCGTCGCGATACCTCCGGTCGTCGGAGCGGTCTTGGTACCCGCGGTCGTCCCGGTAGTCCCGACTGCTGTACGAGCCTCGATTGTCGCGGTACCCGCGGCTTTCTCCGTTCGAGCGTTCTTGGTAGCCTCGGTTGTCCCTGCGGTACCCGCGGTCGTCGCGCCGTCCGCCCGACCTGCGCGACGAGCCGTAGTTCGAATAGCTGTCATCCCTCGGCATGCTGGCCTCTTCTGCCTCCTCGTAAGCGGTCGTTTCGGCGGTGGGGAGCCTCGGGGTCGCTTCCGTTACTTCCCGGTTGGTTTCGCGCGACCGAATCGCGCCGCGTGATGCCGCCCGCCGTTTTTGCTACCGCCATTGTATCGCTCTACGTGCGTTTTCAAGACTGCACGGGCCGCCAGGCACGATGATTGCCGGTTTTGTGCATCCGCAAGAAGCAAAGGCGGGGCATATCCACAGGCCTGCTCGTTCGATAGCCCAGAAAACGGATGCGTTGCGCTGTTTTTTGGCTGCCAGGAGGGCCGGCGACCTGTGCGGAGTCGGTACGCCCCGACCCCGTCAGTTCCCACGGCAAACCTTCGTTTTCAAGAGCGTGCCCGCGAAGGCCCCGGTTGGGTTGTATATCCAGAATGCGACAACAACTTATTTGCCGGCCAGTGTATGTTTGCCGGCGTGTATGCAATAAACGTGCAGATGGATGCTTTATTCATTTTTTGCAGTTGCAAAGGTTTTTTGGCCGATTGTCTCGCGACGCCGTTTACCGACTCTAATCTACCGCCGACACCGGTTCAGCGTCTTTGACGGTAATCAGATGACAGGCATCGTTTTCGAGCGACATGCGCCATAAAAAAGCATAGAAAGGCATCTACCTGGTATTTAGTGGCACTCCATCGCTGTGTAGCACAAAACTTGTATCCATATTGTTAATTTTTGCGAAAGGCGTGCAAACCTCCATAAAAGGGAATACAGTACGCAGCGGAAAATAAAAGTCTCGAAAGGAGCGCCACATGAACTCGTTCGACCTCGACATCACCTCCGTCAGCGTTCCCAGCGGCGTGTCCGCCGAGGTGGGCACCGCCTCGCTGCGCGAGATGGCTGCCATGCAGACGGGCTCGGAGCGCAACGACCTCAAGCTGTCGCGCGCGATGGGCGAACCCCGCGAACTCCTCTGCCGCCTGGTCGCCTGCCTGTTCAACCGCAACGTCCACTCTTCGTCGTTCATGGCCGTCGGCAGCCGTCCCTGGCTGACGGTGGCGTAGGCATCGCCGACGCCCCGGGGCCGCGGTTCGGCGAGAAGCCTCATCCGCCCCGCATACATCGCCTGCGGACCCTTGGCCCGCGCTGCGGATTCACCCCCCGCGGCGCGGGCCGTTTTGTGTGCCGTCTGGCCGCCCTTAACGCCTGCCTGTCCGCCCCGATTCGGCCCTCTCGTGCGGTCCGCTCCCGTGCCTTGCCCTGTTGCTGGACGCCAACCAATCGGTGAACGGCGGCAGACTGCTCTTGAGGTGACCATATTGGACAGGCATAGGCTCCCTGCAGCGCTTCTAAAGGGGGAGCGCCTTGCAGGAAACTGTGCCAAGCAAGAAAGGGGTGTTTGGTATGACCGAGCTTAACGTGTCCCGCCGCAACCTTGTCAAGGGGGCCGGCCTCGCTGCCGTTGCCGCCGCCGGCGCGGCCGCCTTGGCCGGCACCGCCTCCGCCGACGAGGCCGCGGGCGAGTACACCTTCGCCGAGACGGTCGAGTGGCAGGCCGAGTACGACGTCGTCGTGCTGGGTATGGGCTTTGCCGGCATGGTCAGCGCCATGGAGGCGGCCGACGCCGGCGCCACGGTCCTTCTGTGCGAGAAGTGCGCGGAGGGCGAGGCCGGCGGCAACTCCCGCGTCTGCGGCCAGATGTTCGCCTACGGCTACGACGACCCCGACAACACGCTGACCTACTACACCGCGCTGGCTGCCGGCCGCGAGGTACCCGAGGCCTGCCTCAAGGCAATCGCCGACGGCGTCGCCAGCATGGCCACCACGATGAGCGAGAAGTTCGGCATGAACGCCGACGAGTTCACCGACATGACCGAGGCGTTCGGCGGACAGATGTCGCCCGAGTATCCCGAGCTGCCCGGTGCCGACGGCATCCGTCTGTGGGCCACGCATGCCGGCGTGTCCGACTCCTACCTCTATCAGTCCATCAAGTCCCGCCTCGTCGACAACTACGCCGACAAGATTGACGTGTGGTTCGAGACCCCGGCCACCATGCTCATCCAGGATCCCGAGACCAAGACCGTCGTGGGCGTCTCCGTCGACCGCAAGGGCGAGACCCGCAACGTCCACGCCGTCAACGGCGTGTGCGTGTGCACCGGCGGCTTCGAGGATGACGCCAAGATGGTCCAGGACTACCTGGGCGTCATCGACTATGCCCCCATCGGCGGCCTCTACAACACCGGCGACGGCATCAAGATGTGCATGGACGCCGGCGCGCGCCTGTGGCATATGAAGGCCTACGAGGGTGCCTTCGGAATGAACGGTTGCGGCTACTACACCCCCGAAGGCCTCAACGCCGCCCAATGCACCGTCCTTGCGAAGAACGACATGAACACCGGTGCCGTCGTGATCGTCGGCACCTGGGGCAAGCGCTTCGGCGACGAGAGTTTCGAGGTGCGCCACGGCCATATGCCCACCGGCAACGGTATCTGGGAGAACCCGCACTATCCCGAGAAGATCTACGCTGTGTGGGACAAGACCCAGTATGACGCCATCGTGGCTGCCGAGCTGCTCAACGCCAGCTACGCCGACACCGTGGTGGAGTGCGCCACCGTCGCCGACGCCGCCGCCGAGATCGGCTGCGACGAGGCGAACCTCCAGGAGACCATCGACGACTTCAACTCCTTCTGCGAGGTCGGTAAAGACTACGAGTTCGGTCGTCCCGCCGAGACGCTGCGCGCCTTCGACGGCGAGGCCTACTACGTCATGCCGATGAAGAACCTCATCCTCAACACCCAAGGCGGCCCCGAGCGCAACGAGAACGCCGAGGTGCTCGACCAGGACGGCAACCCCATCCCGCACCTGTACTCCGCCGGCGAGATGGGCGGCATCACCTCCTGCATGTACCAGGGGGGCACCAACGTGGCCGAGTGTTTCATCTCCGGCCAGAACGCCGGCGCCAACGCCGCGGCCGCCAAGGACCCGCTGCCCGCCTACACCGCCCGCCCGCAGGTCGAGTGCGCGCCCGCCACGCTGGGAGCCGAGACCGACCTGGGCGGCTTAGACGACGCCGAGGCCGACGCAGAGCCTGCGGCCGACGGCGTGCTGACCGGCACGGGCACCGGCATCGGTGGCGACGTGCCGGTGACGGTGACGCTTGACGAGAACGGCGCCATCGCAAGCGTCGAAGTCGGCGAGAACTCCGAGACCCAGGGCATCGGCTCCAACGCCATCGAGCAGCTGCCCGAGCAGCTCGTGGGCCTCTCGACCGCCGAGGAAATCGACGCCGTCGACGCCGTCAGCGGCGCCACCATCACCTCCAACGCCATCAAGGAGGCCGTGAAGGAGGCCATGGGACTGTAGAACTGCCGGTTAGGCGGTCGCCGGTTTTCCGGTTGAACCGACCGCTCTTCTCCCGACTGGAAACATGGCGGCCGGTTCTGTGGGGGGGTGGAATTTTGCAAGCGGGCCTGCGCCCCGGTTCGAACGCCGGGAACGCAGGCCCTTTTTTGCTTTCACCCGGGACTGACGTCTTGCCAAAGGCTGCCAATAAGATTGCGGGCGTGACCGATGCTGCGAGCAGCTTGCTAGAACTGACGGCTAATCGACAAAAGACAACCATGGCATGAAGTATGCAAAAAATACTGTAGCATCTTGTGGCAGAGTAACCCGAACCGCCCATGCCGACTATAGAGACGGTCGCGTGCTTTGTGACCACGGAAGAAAAGATTTGTTGCACGAAGCCTGTATACGAGAGCTGTATACCAGAACTCAATTTTTGCCTTTGGTATGTGGTCTCTCGTTTTTCGGTGCTCATCTATAATGCTTCCGAACACAGTTTGACTTTCATCTCGTTTCGACCGGACAGGAGCCGCCTGTGAACAGCCTCTCGACCGAACCCCGCCTCAACCTCGCTGGCGTCGACTGGGCGGAGGCGTGGACGCAGGCGCAGGCGGCGCGCGCCGAGCCG
The DNA here is from genome assembly GCA_964619775.1 of uncultured Coriobacteriaceae bacterium. GTDB lineage: Bacteria > Actinomycetota > Coriobacteriia > Coriobacteriales > UMGS124 > CAZUFB01. The sequence continues at coordinate 15,078 of CAZUFB010000030.1, read as the reverse complement.
CCCGGCGCAGAGCACTGGACCAAGCGCTCGGCGACCTACGGTGACCTGCGTCTGGGCGATTACGAGCGCACGTTCCTTGCGCGCGCGAACGTTGAGCCGGGTGAGACGGTGCTCGACTTCGGCTGCGGCACCGGGCTTCTGGCGGTGCCGCTCGCGCAGATGGGCTGCCGGGTTGTCGCGTGCGACTTCAGCGAGGGCATGCTGGCCGAGCTCGCGCGCAATGCCGAGGCCGCCGGGGTCGCCGGCTTCATCGACGCGCGCCTGCTTGCCTGGGACGACGACTGGGAGGCCGCCGGGGTCGCGCCCGGGTCGTGCGACGTCGCGATCGCCTCGCGCTCCATCGCGACGGCCGACATGCTCGGCGCCCTGCGCAAGCTCGACCGCGCGGCGCGCCGGCGCGTGTGCGTCACGGTGGCGGCCGGCCGCTCCCCGCGCCGCGACGAGCGCGCCTACGAGGCGGTGGGCCGTGCACGCCCGGCGGTGGCGGACCACGCCTACTGCGCGGGCATTCTCTTCCAGCGCGGTGTGTTCCCCGAGGTCTCCTACATCGTGACCCGCAGCCGCCCCGCTTTCGCCGACCGCGCGGCGGCCGCGTGCGAGCTGACGGCGATGGTTGGGGGCGACCTGACCCCGCAGGAGCGGGCCGGCCTCGATGCCTTCCTCGACGCGCACTACGCCGAGGACCCCGCCGCCAAGCCCGGCCGCACCTATGCGAGCGACACGTTGCGCACGGTGCGCTGGGCGTTCATCGCATGGGGGTGCGAGGAGGGGTAGGAAGACGCCGGCCCGATGTTCCTCCCCGGTGCAGCGCACGGTGCGGGGTTGTCTGCGGCGGTCAGCATCACCCCTGTTAGACAGGTTGATTACTCTTGCACGTATGCTGTCGATAGGGTGTGAACATGCCGCAGCCTGTAGAACTTGGCAAACGAGGCTCGTGGATGCGGGAGGGGCTTTGCCGACACCTTGTTCCGGGACCGATCTGGGGTTGTTGTCAGGCAGACGCCGCCATGCTCGGCAACAGGCAAGGCCGTCAGGTCATCCCACGAACGCAGAGGCAGGTGCCCATGTTCGCAGCAAAACACGCCGTTCCCGAGCACTCCCGGCAGCATCTCTATTCGGTGCGCGACCTGGTGACGACGCTCAACCTGTCGCGCCGCACGCTGTTGTACTACGAGAAGCTGGGCATTGTGACGCCGGAGCGCGACGAGGACACCGGCTACCGCTGGTACACACCCAACGACATTTTTCGCCTGATGAGCGGCATCCTGCTCAAAAACATCGGCATCCCGCCTAAAGACCTGGGCGCCCGTCTCAACGACGGGCCGTTTTCGAGCGAGCGTTTTGCCGAATACAGCGAGGCCATCGAGCGGCGTATCGCGTACTGCCAGGCCCAGCTTGAATGCATGGAGGGGCTGGGTGAGCTGGTCGACAAGGTCGGTACCATCGAGGAGCGCCGCGTCGAGGCGTACTGCATCAGCTACGACCGCGCTGAGACCGGCTACCACGACTTTCCCGACGACGAAGGTCTGGTGTCGCTGTTGCAGAACCTGCCGATCGGCGGGTTGGGAAACCGCTACTCGGGGGATTTGTTCGATCCGGCGACCACCTGCTGCTGGGGCCGCACCGTGGCCCTGCGCTTCGCCCACCTGATTCCCGACCTGCCGGTCAAGCGGCTTGAGACGATGGGTGGCTGCCGGTGCGTGTGCTCGGTGACCTACAACGAAGACATCTTTGCTGACAGCGGTCCGGACGAGGCCGAGCGTATCCGCGCCTACCTGGACGAGCATCGCCTGCGCACGGCGGGGCGGCCCTTCGCACCCTATTCCTTGCCGTCCGACCACGGATTCTACGTGCTGCTGTGCGTGCCGGCGGAGCCGGTTGACGGGGCTGAGGGAACGGGTCAAACGGGCGGTCCGCAAAAATGCTGAGCGTTGTTGCGCCCAAGCTCACATGCCCCTTGTGATTGCCCTCGCCTGCCTTGCTCGACAATTTGCGGACTGCTGCAAGAGGCACCCGCACATAGGTGGTAAGTGGAAAAGTCGATGCGGCGACGGCAAAGATTGCCGGAATCGTTTCACCCGTTTTGGGTGTTGCCTCCTTACTATTTTCTCAAAGAATGAGATAGCAAGGTCTTCGATCGACCGTGGATGGATAGGCGGTTCCAAGAGTAAGGGGGCACGTATGCAAAGCTCGCTCGATCGTCGCGCATTCCTTGCCAGCTCCGGTGCTTTTGCGGCGGCCAGTATCGCAGGCGCGTCCATCGCGTTTGCCGACGAGGCGCCTGCGGAGGAGGCTGTCGAAGAAGAGGTTGCCGAGGAGGAGGCCGCCGAAGAGGAAGCCAACCCCAACGGTGCCCGCCCCGATTATCCCTGGGACGCAGAGCCTCCCGAGATTACCGATGACATGATCGAAGAAGAGGTTGAGACGGAGGTCATCGTCGTCGGCTGCGGCATTGCCGGGTGCACCGCTATCCGCGCCGCTGTCGAGGAGGGGGCTCAGGTCGTCTGGTTTGAAAAGACCACCGGGTCGACCGCCCCGGGCCGCCAGTTCGCCGTAATCAATTCCGAAGCGAACAAGGTGTGGGGCAACTACGACATCCTCGACCGCGACGAGGTTATCGACCACGAGATGGACGAGGGGGGCTTCTTCGCCAAACGGGCCATCTATACCAAATGGTTCGACGGCGTGGGTGAGGTTTTTGATTGGTACTTCCAGATCAATCCGGATTTGTACATCTGCGAAGACATGTACGACTACCCGCCTAATGGCGAGGATCAGGGTTATGCCGCCCCTCTGTGCATGCCCCAACCCGAGGAGTACGATTTCCGCGAGGAGGCTTATCCCACCTACCCCACGTCGGCGGCGATCAGCGGCCGAGAGCTCGACGTCATGGCCCTTGAATACGCCGAGGCCAACGGCGGCAAGGGCTACTACGAGACGCGCGTTGAGCAGCTCATCAAAGAAGACGGTCGCGTCACGGGCGTCTATGCGTACGACTATGCGACGGGCAAGTACATCAAGGCCACGGCCTCCAAGGGCGTTGTCTTGGCATGCGGCGATTATGTGTCCAACGACGAGTTCGTGAAGTTTTTCCTTCCCGAGCAAGTCTATAACGGCAATTCGCGCCCGGGCATGTATCGCGATCCCGACGGCTTGCCGGTTGCTCAGGGCGAGGGCCTGGTGATGGGCGATTGGATCGGGGCCAAGATCCAGCTGCGGCACGCCCTTATGATCCACCATATGGGGGCGGGTCCGTTGGGCTGCACCCCCTTCTTGATGCTCAACAAGGACGGCAAGCGTTTCATGAACGAGGAAGTGCCTGGCCAACAGCTTGAAAACCAGATCGAGATCCAAAAAGACATGACCTCCTACATGATCTGCGACGCCAATTGGCCGGATGCCATTCCCTTCATGCCCCCCGCGCACGGCAGCAAGAGCTACTACATCGACGACGACCAGGCGAGCATCACCGAGTCGATGATAGAGCCCGAAGCGATCATCTATCCTTCTGCCGTCGAGGCCGGCGTCGAGAGCGGCCAGCTTCTCAAGGCCGACACCCTTGAAGAGCTGTTTGCCATGGTCGATATTGACGTGGAGACCGCTTTGGCGTCTGTGGAGCGCTACAACGAGCTGTGCGCCGCCGGCTATGACGAGGACTTCGGCAAGAGCTCCAAGCGCCTGTTTGCCATCGAGACAGGGCCCTTCTACCTTTCGACCTTCACCCTCGCGTCTTCGCTGGCGTGTGTGGGAGGCCTTGAGTCGGACGAGGAGTGCCATGTCTACGACCTCGACCGCAACATCATCCCCGGACTGTATGTCGCCGGCAACATCCAGGGCAGCCGCTTCACCGTCCAGTATCCTATAGCCGTGGCCGGCATCGCTCGTTCGATGGGCCTTTTCTACGGCTACGTGGCTGGCAAGAACGTGGTCGCCGGCGTGTAGTCGAACGGCGTCAAGAGCGTGCGCCCAGGCGTTAAAAAGCAGGACGAACCGGGGCGCGTCTCTGCGGCGAACCGGTAAGCGCGGTTGTGCAGCCATTGCACGGAGGGGGCGGGCCGACAGGCCCGACCCCCTCTTTGCGTTCATGCCAAGAGCTGCAAGGACATCGCCAGATCGGCATCGTGTTCTATAGATTCGGGGGTCCAAGGAACGTAGACCTCGGGAGGTACTCCTATCAGGGAAAAATGCCGTGCAAGGCCCTCGTCGGTATAGCGGCTTGTCGGATAATGCAGGGCAAAGCAATCCATGCTCAGCGAGATGGGGTTGAAGTAGCCTCGGCTTCCGCGCGTGGCACGCCCCACCGTCACGGCGCGAGACGAGTCGCGGCATACCTCTGCAAGAAGGTCGGCCGCGTCGCACGTGTCTATGTCTGTGAGCAGGCAGACACGCGCGGCGCGCCCGCGCGGTGCGACCTCGTCACGGCAGGCGTTCGGTATAAAGGCCTGTTCTTCGACGATGCCGGCCCCCGACATCTCGGCCAACGTGTTCTTCCAGGTGACGATAGCTTCCTGTAGGGAAGAGTCGGTCGGCGACTGCTTGGCAAGCCTGTCAAACAGCACCGTCTGCCGCTTGACGTTCCCGGCGGAGTAGTTGGTCAGGCACGTTGGTTCCATATAGCCGGATGCCAGGGAGACGGGCTGTGCAACCACGTAGGGAAGCAGGGGCAGCAACGCTGTCTCCGTTCCACCCGAACAGCGGCGGGCATCGACAACGATCTTGTTTGCCCCGTCCAGCAGGCTTTTGTTCCGTCCGACGAACGACGCGAACGACGGTTCGTCGGACAGGTTTCTCAACGTGAGCAGAAGAGTTCCGCCATCCAGGGTGTTCAGCTCAAAAGGCGGCAAAGGGGAGGGAACCGGAAGACGTTCGACCTTGATGCGCCGTGTCGTTGTCGGGTTTGCCAGGCGTAGGCCCGCAAGCAGAGGAGCGGGGATGTCGGGGCTTCCATCACCGTGGCAATCGACCGCGGTCGGCGATCCGTCCGTGTCGGCTTCGATGAGATAGCGGTTTGCAAAATGGAGAAGCGGGTCCCATATTTCACGGTCTTCCGTGTCGCCGTAAAGGCTTTGACCGAAGCGACGTCTGAGCGCGGGTATGCTGCGGAAGGTCGGCTCGGCGTAGATGCACGCGTTGGCGATTGCGTCGCCGGGCTTGAAGGGGCATTCGGGCAGGGCCTCGGTCACATAGAGCCTGTCTTTGAAGGCGCGCACGCGCATCCCCCACGTGTAGTCGGGATAGTAGGGGGTTTTACTGTGATCGACGGACAGGCGCACCCCCCTTGTTCTAAAGGTGAGCAGGTAGTCGCTGAGGCATCCGACGAATTGGATGGTGTATCCCTCGCCCTTCCATACCTTTTGCCCGAACTCCTCAATATATCTTTGATATCCAATGCTTTTCATGCCAGCAGGCAGGCCCACAAAGTCTTTTCTCATAGCCTGGGCAAACGCATTGAAGATCCCGTAGTAGTCGGGGCCGGCGTCGGGGTTTTGATGCTGTTTGGTCGCCATACAAGGCCTTTCCCTAGGTCGGTCGCAGGGCGTCGCCTGCAGCACGGGCGGCCCGGGCAGAAAAGGGCGCCCAGGCTGTTCGGGCCATTGTAGGCCAGAAAGACTCACCCGTTTCGGCATCTTGGCCGTGTGGGTCGTTTAGCCAATTTGTGGTGTATCGTGCCCTCTTCTTGCGCGCCACAATCGTTTACAAAGCGGCCGGAATCCAAAAGCGGTCGCTTGCAAGGTGCGCCGTGCACCTGCTGTCGAACCGGATCGCGGTGTGGGAAAGGAGCGCTTGCCATGTCTGCAATTGCAACGCGTCGTCAGTTTGTCGCCATGACGGGAACCGCGGCGGGGGCGGTCGCCGTCGCGTCTTCCGCTGCTTCGGCGTGGGCGGACGAGCCCGAAGACGCCGAAGAGGATTCGGCCGAAGAGGGTGGTGCCCCGGCCGAGCCGGCAGGCCAGAGCGAAGGCCTTGAGAGCGCCCGCGACCTCTACAGCGCGTGGCTCGGAGACGCCCCGGTTATCGATGACGACCAGATAACGGCGACCTACGACGCCGATGTCGTGATTCTGGGAGGAGGGCATGCCGGCACCCAGTGCGCCAAGGAGGCCGCCAAGGCAGGCGCCGTCGTTGCCGTGCTCGACCAGCAGTCGCAGGAGACGTTCATGTACTATGGCGAGGACATCGGCACGTTCAACTCGCAGTATGTGCAGGACATGGGCTATGGTCCCTACGACGACCAGGACATCTTGGCCCAATGGCAGCGAACTTGCGGGTACCGGGCCAACAACGAGCTGGTGCTTACCTATATCCGCAACTCCGGCGCGATGATCGACGAGGCCCTTGCCATCGTCGAGGAGCGCAACCCCGACCTCCTTACCAACATGAACGTCCAACAGCCCGACACGAGCTATTGGACCGACAAGTCGCAGCCATGCGATATGGGCAACTTCAAGACGTATGTCGGCACCTTCTGCATGCGCAGCGAGATTCTCGAAGAGGTGGCCCAGGGCGTGGGCGCCTACAGCAACATCGGCGGGCTTGAAGACTGCTGCCGCGAAGTGGCCGAGGAAAACGGTGCGACGTGGTACTACCAGACGACGGCCGTGTGCCTGGTCAAGGACGGCGATACCGTTACCGGGGCCATAGCCACCGACGCCGACGGCAACTACGTCAAGTTCAACGCCTCCAAGGCCGTGGTTCTCGCCGCCGGGGCGTTCCAGAACTGCGACCCCATGATGAACGAGTTCTTTAGCGAGGCGAAGGAGCTCCAGGCCAAAAACGGCATCGCCGCCTACACGTCGACCGAGGTTCCCTCAAGCGGGCGCGATACGGGCATCGGCCACCGCATGGGCTGCTGGGCGGGCGGCCGCATGGAGGCGGGCCCCATGGCGTCGCTTGCCAACGTGTCCGCCCCCGGCCCGTTTGGCTTTGCCCCCACGCTGATCCTCAACCGCGACGGCAAGCGCTTCATGAACGAGGCGGATTTCAACGCCATGGGCAACATGATCAACCGCCAGCCCAAGGGCATCTACTGCAACCTGTTCGATGCCAACTACCAGGACATCATCAGCCGGGGCGGCACCAACCACGGCGGCGTCGACTTTGGCCAGGAGACGTACGTGGCGCAGTGGCAGGAGGACATGGAGAAAGTTGTCGACGCGGGTGCCGAGGGCTACGTCGTCCGCCACGGCTGCCTGACCGAGCGTTCCGACATGAACCAGACTCCCGTCTACGGTGCCGAGACCCTCGAAGAGCTGGCGGGCTATCTCGGGTACGAGGGCGAGGCCGTCGAGAACTTCGTTGCAAGCGTCGAGCGCTACAACGAGCTGTGCGCCGCGGGCTATGACGAGGACTTCGGCAAGGGGGCCGATTTCATGCTCCCCATCGAGACGCCCCCCTTCTACGGCTCGGTGGGCGACACGACCAGCCAGGCCGGCACCGCCGTCTCCCTCGGCGGCTTGGTCACCGATGCGAATTACAACGTGCTTGACGACAACGACGACCCCATTCCCGGCCTGTATGCCATCGGTAACTGCTGCGGCGGCCGCTATGCCCTGACCTATCCCGGCATCCTTGCGGGGAACTCCATCGGCATGGCCATGACCAACGGTTACGTGTGCGGCCAGATTGTGGGCGCCCTGTAACAGGAATCGACGATGCTTGGGGGCTGTGCCAGAAGCGGGTTCTGGCACAGCCCCCTCTTACTGGGCCGAGGCATGCCCCGGTCTGCGCGCTCGTTCGCCGGCGCGGAGGCGCCTCGGGGTCAGATGGCAGAAACCGCCCCGAGTGCGTGGCGGCGCGAGAAGTGTTGGCAGAAATCTCGCCGAGTGCATGTACCGAAGGCCTCATTCGGATGCTATGTGCTGTGGGAAGTATCGTGCGACCTGCGGGTTTGCCGCCACCTCAGCACGCAGGACGCCTTGGAGCCGCTTTTGTGAACGCACTCGACCGAGTTTCTGCCACGACCTGCCGGCGGAGCACGCACTCGGGGCGGTTTCTGCCACACGCCCCTTCCCGGTGGCAGAGCGGCAGGGAGATGCGGGGAATTGACGGCTCTCTAGGCTCTCTAGTCCGAGACGCCCTCACCCTTGCCCCCACCGCCCGCCGCTTGCCCGGATTTCCCGATCGCGCAAATATGATGCTGTGCGTGCTGGGGGTCGGCGGGGTTCCCACACGTTTAAGGGCTGTGCGACTGCCCGTGACGGGCCGATTTGTGACAGGCCGATCATGGCGGTGGGATTCTCGCTCAATAGGGGCGAAAAAAGCGCCGGCGCGAGGTTATCCCCCGCGCCGGCGCCCCGCGGTTTGCCGGTCGGTTCGGTTCGAGGCTCGGCAGCCTACTCCAGCGCGCCCACGTAGTTGCCCACGATGTAGCCCTGCGCCTCGGCGAAGCCCAGGCTCACGCCCGATATGGGCGTCGTGTACTGGTAGCCGAAACGGCTGCCCGAGTTGTTACCGGCCGCGTACAGGCCGGGGATCGGGTCGCAGTTCTGGTCGAGGACCTGGCTGTTCTCGTTGACGAGCAGGCCCGAGGTCGTGACCATCGGCGAACCGATCTCGCGCTCGGCGCAGTAAGCGTAGTAAGGTGCCTCGAGCTTGATGAGCAGGTGCGAGTCCTTGCCGAAGTCGTCGTCGCGCCCGGCTTCGCACAGCTCGTTGTAGCGCTCGACGCTCGCGACGAAGTTGTCGACGGCGTCGCCCTCATAGCCCAGGTAGCCGGCAAGGGTCGCCAGGTCGTCGGAGCAGTACATCACGATGCTGCTGTCGGCCGAGCCGTTGGCCCCGCCTGCAAGGGCGGCCTCCATCGTCTCGTGCAGGCTCGACAGCAGCGGCTGGCTCATCTCGCTCGAATAGTCGATGGACATGTGCGAGGGCGCCTGGGCATACACGTACTCGTCGACGTTGCTGCCGAACACCGTGGCGATGATGCCCGAGGGCTCCTTGGCACCGGGAATGGCCGCCAGCTCGATGGAGCCGAAGCCCTCGTTGCAGTAGCGCTTGCCCTCGCTGTTGAGCCACAGCACGGGCGCGGTGCCGGCCGGATCGCTCGGCGAGTCGCACGGATAGAAATAGTTGCCGCCCATGGCGCCGATGCACGGGTCGATCTTGCCGCCGGCCCAGTAGCCCAGCTGGATGCCCGATCCGTTCTGGTCCATGCCGCCGGTGAGTTCTTCGCCCTCGGGGATGAGGGCCTTGCTCTCGGTGTAGAGGTCGTTGAGCATCTCCGCGTTGCCGCCAAAGCCTCCGCCGCACAGGATGACGCCCTTGGAGGCGGTCACCTTGACGAACGTCCCGTCGGCCTGCTGGCCGTAGGCCCCGGTTACCGCGCCCGACTCGTCGGTCGTCAGCAGGTAGCCGGTCGTCTCGTGGTAGATGGTGCCGCCGTTGTCGAGCACGGCCTGCGAGCAGGCGTCAAGCGCGTCGGACATGAAGTCGCCGGTGTACACGCAGCCGATGTAGCCGTTCAGGCTGCCGATGGTTTGCTGGTAGCTGTCGCTGACGGGCCACTGGCGCACGGTGATCGACTCGGGGTCGGTGCACCAGTCGCCGAACAGCCAGTCGAAGCACGCGCCCGAGTTGGCGGCGTACTTGCGGATGAGGCCGGGGTTGCAGCGGTTGTTGTGGCGCAGCAGCCAGTCGTTCATGAACTCGATCTCGTCGACCTCGGGAACGCCCTTGGCCGCGAGCAGCTCCGAGTTGATGTGGCCCACCTGGCCACCCGACATGTAGCTGCGGGCGTCGGCCGCCTGCTTCTCGAAGGCGCATACGATCGCACCCTGTTCGACGGCGGCTCGGGCGGCGCAGCTGCCGGCGTGGCCGAGGCCGATGACGAGCACGTCGCAGGTGGCCTCTTCGGCGACCTCGGTGGGTTCGGAGGGGGCGGTGCGCCAGGAGGAGGCCTCGGTCTCGGCGGTACCGTCTTCGGTGGCTGCCTCGTCGGCCAGGACCGTCCCGGCGAGCGTGGTCCCGGCGACGGCGACGGCTCCGAGGCTCGCCCCCTTGACGAAGCTGCGGCGAGACACGGTTGTCGAAGTGCCCATATCCATAAGATGCCTTCCTTCCGTATGACAAGAGATGCCGTTCGGGCGGCATGCTTGCCCGCCCGCTGCGTCGCACGATAGGCTGATGCGGTGTTTTGCAAATCCCACGTTCTGGAGTAGGGGTTTTCTGCCAGACCATCGGTGGCAGGTTTTGTCCGCTACCTCATGTCGGGTGACGTCGTCCAGAGGGCCGCTTGGGTTTGCGAGGCCGGGACGGGCCTCAAAGGTGTTCCCAACGCCAACCCACTCGTTGTTGCCCCCACCGCCCGCCGCTTGCCCGGATTTCCCGATCGCGCAAACATCCGGAAACCTGCGCGGCTATACTTGACTAACTTGTCTTGATCAACCTGTCCTGTCCGTCCGGTTCGAGGAAGGCCCCGCATATGGCACTCGTCGTCGCCAAATTCGGCGGGAGTTCGGTCGCCACGTCCGAGCGCATCAAGAACGTGGCCGCACGCCTGGTGAAGCGCCACGACGCAGGCAACCGCGTCGTTGCGGTCGTCTCGGCGATGGGCGACAACACCGACCACCTGCTTGACCTCGCCCACTCCGTCAACCCCGACCCGCCGGCGCGCGAGATGGACATGCTGCTTTCTACCGGCGAGCAGGTGTCGGTCGCCGTGCTCGCGATGGCGGTGCAGGCGCTCGGCGTGCCGGCCATCAGCCACACCGGCGCGCAGGTGGGCATCGTGACCGACCCCACCCACACGAGCGCCAAGATCGACCGCATCGTGGGCACGGACCGGTTGCTCAAGGACCTCGACGACGGCAACATCGTCATCGTGGCCGGTTTCCAGGGCATCAACGCCGCCGGCGAGATAACCACCCTGGGCCGCGGCGGGTCCGACACCACGGCCGTCGCGCTGGCCGCCGCCATCTGCGCCGACCGCTGCGAAATCTACTCCGACGTCGACGGCGTCTACACGGCCGACCCGCGCATCTGCCCCAAGGCGCGCCGCGTCGACCGCCTGAGCTACGACGAGATGCTCGAGCTTTCTGCGAACGGGGCCGGGGTGCTGCAGCTGCGCGCCGTCGAGTTCGCCAGCAAGTACGGCGTGGTCATCCACGCGCGTTCGTCGTTTCTCCCCGACTCCAAGGGGACCGTCATCGAGGAGGCTCTGGACCGTATGGAATCTACCAACTACAGCGAGGGCCCCGTCTTCGCCGGCATCGCGCACGACCTGTCGCAGGCCAAGCTCACGATGCGCCACGTGCCCGACCGCGCCGGCATCGCCGCGCAGATCTTCACCAAGCTCAGCGACCTGGGCGTGAACGTCGACATCATCATCCAGGACGTCAGCCACGACGGCCTCACCGACATCTCCTTCACCACCCCCATCCACGACGTCGAGCGCATTTCCGGCGTGGTGGGCGACCTGTGCCGCCAGATCGGGGGGATGGGCGTCGAGGTCAACACGAGCATCGCCAAGGTCTCGCTTGTGGGCGCCGGCATGAAGAGCTATCCCGGCGTGGCGGCCAAGATGTTCTCCACCCTGGCCGACAACGACATCAACATCTCGATGATCTCGACCTCGCCGATCTGCATCTCCACCGTCATCGACGCCGACCAGTGCCTCAAGGCCGTCCAGGTGCTCCACACCGCGTTCGACATGGACGACGACGCGGCCGGCGACGTTGTGAAGGTGGTGCGCTAGCCATGCCGTGGACCAAACCCATGCCCTCCCGTCCCGTCGTCGCCGTCGCCGGGGCCACCGGCGCGGTGGGCGTCGAGATGATCAAGTGCCTCGAGGCGCTCGACTTTCCCGCCGGCGAGGTGCGCGTCCTCGCCTCGGCGCGCTCCGCCGGAACAAAGCTGCCGTTCCGCGGCGGGGAGCTCACGGTTGGGGAGATGACTCCCGAGGCGTTCGAAGGCGTCGACATCGCGCTGTTCAGCGCAGGCGCCTCCGTGTCGAAGGCGATGCGCGAGGCGGTGGTCGCGGCCGGCGCCGTGATGATCGACAACTCGAGCGCCTTCCGCATGGAAGACGGCGTGCCGCTCGTGGTGCCCGAGGTCAACGGGCCCGAGGCCCTCAAGCACAACGGCGTCATCGCCAACCCCAACTGCACCACCATCCAGATGGTCGTGGCTCTGCAGCCGCTGCGCAAGCTGGGCCACATCGACCGCATCGTGGTGTCGAGCTACCAGTCGAGCTCGGGCGCGGGTGCCAAGGGCATGGCCGAGCTGCAGGAGCAGACGGCGGCCGTGTTGGCGGGCGAGGGGTTTGAGCCCAAGGCCTTCGCCCACCAGATCGCGTTCAACTGCATCCCGCACATCGACGTGTTCATGGACGACGGTTACACCAAAGAAGAGTGGAAGATGGTCGTCGAGACCAAGAAGATCATGGGCGACGACACGGTGCGCGTGGCGCCCACCTGCGTGCGCGTGCCGGTGCTGCGCTGCCACTCCGAGAGCATCAACCTCGAGTTCGACCGCCCGGTGAGCGTCGAGGACGCCAAGGCCGCCCTGGCCGCCGCCGAGCACGTGGTGCTCGAGGACGACCCGGCCGGCAACGTCTACCCCATGCCCGCGCTGCACATAGGCTCGTTCGACACCTACGTGGGCCGCGTGCGCCGCGACCCCACCGTGCCCGACGACCGCGGCCTGGCCCTGTGGGTCGTGGCCGACCAGCTGCTGCGCGGCGCCGCCCTCAACGCCGTGATGATCGCCCGGCTCCTGCTGCCGAAGGAATAGGCCCCGCAGCCTAGGGAGCGAGGGGAACAAAACGGGGCGGGCGTTGTGCGGGCGTCCCGGCAGAAGACGACGCCCGCCCCGGTCTTCTTCAACGCCTGCCTGCCCCTGCCTACTTACCGTCGCGCTCGGCCCATACCTCGGTCTCGGGTGCGGCGTCTTTTTCGGCGGTTCCTTCCTGCTTTTCGGCCTTTCCGGTCGCGTCGTCGTCCCGACCGTCGTTCTTGCCCTGCCCGGCCTGTGCGGCAACGGCGGCTGCGGCGGTGCGGCGGCGGTGGCGCAGCTGCCCGAGCGGTCCCATCAGCTTGGGCGTCAGGTCCACGGGCACGGCGGTGATGAGGTTGTAGCGCAGCGAGATCCAGCGCAGCCACACGACCACCACAACGCACACGACGCCGGCCACGGTCTTCACCACATGGCATTCGACGAGCACAAAGTACACCACGGCTCCCGCCACCGAGCAGATGGCGTAGAAGTTGCCGCTCTTAAAGATGTTGGGGATGCGTCCCAGGCAAACGTCGCGGCACAGGCCTCCGCCCACGCCGGTGATGACCCCCATGAGCACGCAGGGCACCAGCCCGTAGTCGTACAGAAGCGCCTTGTCCGAGCCGCTCAGGGTAAACAGCGCCACCGAGAGGATGTCGAACACGGCGATAGGCTTGTCGAGCTTGTAGAACAACCCGGAGAAGAAGAACGCCGCGATGCCCGCGACAGCCGTAAGGATGACGGCAAGCGGGTGGTCGAGCATGTAGATCTCTTCGGTGGGCAGAATCATGTCGCGTACCAGGCCGCCGCCCAGCGCGGTGATGAGCGCCAGGACGCACACGCCGATGATGTCGAGCTTCTTGTCGCACGCCACGAGCGCGCCCGATATGGCGCCCGTCACCACGGCGCCGAACTCCAGCAAAGGGGGCAGCGTCACGGCGCTGGCGGTGGGGTCGTCCGCCGTGGTGATCAAATCTATCAAGGAGGACGCCGCGTCGCCGCTCGAGGTTGCCCCCGCCACGAGGGTCAAGAGAATGTCCTCCATCGCCGCCTCCTGCGCGCCGCGTCTTCGATGCACACCGTGCAACCCGCTTTTACGCAACGGATTGTAGCGGCTTTGCCCGGCAATTGCGCGCCCGATCACGAGGAGGTTTCGCGGTGCCTGCGGCGGCCTGGACTTTTGGCCTGCCTAGCCCTTCGGCCCTTCGGCCCGGCTTAAGCGTGCGGCTCGGCGCGGGAGCCGACCCTTCCGGTTTGCCTTCGGGCGGCCGAGGTTGCTGGATGTCGGGAAAGTTGGGGCGGCCAGGTAGCCAGGTGTTGCGAAGGGGGAATCTGTGAAGCGGTGGACTTCGCAGAAAAAACCGCTATACTACTTCTCCGCTCAAGGAGAGCTGTCCGAGTGGCTGAAGGAGCACGATTGGAAATCGTGTAGGCGGCGAAACCGTCTCTGGGGTTCAAATCCCCAGCTCTCCGCCAGCAGAGATTTCGGGCGGCGTGCGCGGGGTTCTGTGCGCGCCGCCTTCACCCCGCGGAGGGGTGGCAGAGTGGTTGAATGCGGCGGTCTCGAAAACCGTTTAGCCGGCAACCCCGGCTACGAGGGTTCGAATCCCTCCCCCTCCGCCAGGAAAACCAACAGGGCGTCCCATACGGGGCGCCCTTTTGCGTATCATGGAGTGCGGCATGACCGAAACGGATGCCCGGGCGCTGCCCGGGAGGGGCCGCGCGCCGGGCCGTCGCGCCCGGCCGCGCAACCGATAAAGGAGGCTGACGATGGATCAGGTGAACTTGCAGCTAAGCGAGAACGTCCGCAAAGCGATGGACTATGCGTTCGAGGAGGCGCAGCAGCGGCTCGTCTCGATGAACCAGAGCTTTGACCCGTTCACGGTGACCGTGGTGGACGAAGGCCTCGAGGTGAACGACCACCCGGCCGAGACGCCCACCGCGGTGCGCGAGTCGGTGAAGATGCTGCTGGCCCAGGACATGCCCGAGGGCTATGCGCTGTGCTACGACGGCTGGGTCGACACCGACGACGGCCGCCTCGACGCGGTCATCGTGGAGGTGGCCGACCGCGGCGCGCCCGACGCGTTTATCCTCGCGCTCATCTACACGATGACGGACGGCGAGTACACCTTCGAGAGCGGCTACGGCTATGCGGGCCCCGCCGTCCCGCTCTACCCGGCGGGCACCAAGCCCATCGTGAGCGGCCTGGCGGCCCTTGAGGCCGAGGAGGCCGCCGAGGAGGTCGACGAGCCGGTCGACGAGCCCGAGACGGTCACCGACGACGAGCCCGACGTCGACCCCGAGATCGCGACCGTTCCCGAGGACGCCGTCGAGGCCGACCATGCCGAGGCTGCCGGCCTGCGGTAG